>DKVC01000267.1 GCA_002490995.1 Lachnospiraceae bacterium UBA7188 | reverse complement strand
ACAAGCATCTGCGGCACAAATCCCAAAACCGCGCCCACACCGGCCACGATACCGTCGCCTACCAGCCCTGTCAGCCAGTCTGCGGCTCCCACAGCCTCAAGCCCGTTCCCCACAAGCACCGGGATACCGGGAATCCATACGCCATAGGCCGCCGGGTCGGGTTCCTCACCGTATCTCCCGACAACTGACAGGGCAGCTTCATAATCCTCGAGAGTCGCTATCTCCACTGTCACTTCCAGTGTCTCTTCGTCCGCCACTTCATAAGGGAAGTCGCCTGCAGGAGCTGCTCCGTTTTCTTCCACATAAGCGTCATAACCGTCTATGATCAACGCCGCATCACTATACTCCCCGGCCGCCTCCTCATAATCCCCCGATCCGATGCCAAGCAGATGCCATCCGTCACCAAACAGGCCGTCATTTGCCCAGTCCGTTGCCGCAGAGCCCACCGTTACCATGGACAGATAATACACAAGGAACATGATTGCCGCAAAGATTGGAAGCCCCAGAAAACGATTTGTCACGATCCTGTCTATTTTATCGGAATTTGTCATCTTTCCTGTAGTTTTTCTCTTTAAGCATCCTTTGATAATGCTTCCGATATAGATATACCGCTCATTGGTGATGATGGATTCCGCATCGTCGTCCATCTCCTTCTCGGCCGCCCTGATGTCCGTTTCTATATGGGAGAGAACGGACTCGGCCAGGTTCAGCTGTTCCAGAACCTTGTCATCCCGCTCAAACAGTTTGACGGCATACCAGCGCTGCTGCTCTTCCGGCAGTCCGTGTACCGCTGCTTCCTCAATATGGGCAAGGGCATGTTCCACGATTCCCGAAAACGTATGCATCGGAACCGTCTTTCCGTTCTTTGCCGCATCGACTGCTGCCTCTGCGGCTTCCATGATACCGTTTCCTTTCAGAGCCGAGATTGCAATCACCTTACACCCCAGCGCCCTGGACAGCTCTGCCGTATTGATCCTGTCGCCGTTTTTCTCCACCACATCCATCATGTTGACAGCAACAACAACCGGAATGCCAAGTTCCGTGAGCTGTGTGGTCAGATACAGGTTTCTCTCCAGGTTCGTGCCGTCGATGATGTTCAGAATCGCATCGGGACGTTCGCCAATCAGATAATTCCTCGCTACTACTTCCTCCAGCGTATAAGGGGAAAGGGAATAAATGCCGGGAAGGTCGGTGATGATTACGCCGTCATGCTTTTTTAATTTTCCTTCCTTTTTTTCTACCGTAACTCCCGGCCAGTTGCCGACAAACTGATTGGAGCCGGTCAAGGCATTGAACAGTGTCGTCTTTCCACAGTTCGGGTTACCCGCAAGGGCAATTCGCATATTCATAATTTTACTCTCCTCTTTTATTAGTTGTTTCTAACTATCAGTGTGAAAATAAAGGGGATAATCCCCTCTCAGCTACTCAGAAAGCCTTTATTCTGTTCACACTTCTACCTCGATCATTTCCGCATCCGCCTTCCTGATGGAAAGTTCATAACCGCGGACGGTCACTTCAATTGGATCTCCTAAAGGCGCCACCTTGCGAATATGTACATCCACGCCCTTTGTCAGCCCCATATCCATGATCCGCCGCTTGACCGCTCCCTCGCCGTGGAGCTTAACCACCCGGACTGTGTCGCCGACTTTTGATTCTTTCAATGTTTTCATCCTCTTTTTCCTCCTCATTTCATAATAGGCTTTTCATAATAAAATCCCGGCTCAGACCATGATCTTCTGTGCCATCTCCCTGCTGACTGCGATACGGGAATCCTTTACGTTCACGATGACGTTGCCCCCGATGGCACTGACTACCGTAACCGTCCCTCCCACAACAAAACCGAGGTTCTCCAGGTGAGTCCTGACTTCCTGCCTGCCCCCGACTTTCCTGATAATATTTTCTTCTCCCACTTCTGCCAATGTAAGCGGCATCATGCATTCACCTTCTTCGAGATATGTATTAGTCTTCACTAACCCCATGTGTTAAATAAGAGTTAGCAGTTGCTAACCACATATTATAATATGACACCCAAGGGTCTTTGTCAACAGTTTTTTACTGCTAATAAAAGTTTCATCATGCTAACCAATGAGTTAAATGATACTAACTCAATATTTTGTGCAAAATATACACAGAGCATTCTCATACATATCCCCTTTCTGCGCCATTGCATTGCTTTCAATGCCACAGAAACAGTCAGCCAGGACACACCTCCCCCGACGTTTCACACCATACAGGCAGCCCGCATCCTCTCCGCAGACTGCCTTGTCATCGCCTCATCCTATTTTTTATTCTCATTCAGATACTGCAGAATTCCCATATGTATGGCCCATGCCACCCGCTGCTGGTACTCCGGCGTACAGAGCTTCTCAGCCTCGGCGCTGTTGGACAGGAAGCCGCACTCCACAATGACAATGGGCACTGCTGTCTTTTTCAGAAGGTAATAGCTGTCATTCGCTTTCACGCGGCGCCTGTTCTCCGAATCTGCCCTTTTAACCAGCTGTCCCTGAACAGCCTCTGCCAGCAGCTGCCCCTGTATACTTCCTGTGTAATAAAACACCTGTGCCCCATGGACGTACTCTTCCGGATAGCTGTTCTGATGAATGCTGACCGTCAATGCCGGCGAAGCATCTTCTATTGCCGCAATCCGCCTTTTCATATCCTGCACTTTTTTGTTGGAAGCATCCACGTCATACAGGCCTTCGTCGGACTCACGAGTCATAACCACCTCAATATCATTTGCCTCAAGGAACTGCTTCACCAGCTCTGCAATCTGCAGATTCACATCCTTCTCGTTTACACCGTTAATGCCAACCTTACCCGGGTCATCTCCTCCGTGCCCCGCGTCAATCACCACACATACCTTTCCTCTCTCCGTATCCACACTCCTGCCGGTGACATACACGGCCGCCTCCCTTCCCACATACAATATGGATGCAAGCAGCATAACCGCGATTGCCCCCGACAACAGTCTGTACTGAAATCCGTTCATTTTCTTCCTGCCCTGTGCAAGCTTTTTATCATTTATATTCCTGCCGGAAACGGAAATTTACTGTTTTGCATAATTTGCTATCAGCTCCCAGGCCTCCGGAGTCCCATACCCCAGACGCCACACCGCTACGCCTCCCAGATTTTTCACAGACATGACGCTGAGCTTCACACTGATAGACTCCACATCCTCCACCCAAATCTGGTATGTGGCTGCTCCGCTTTCCCATTCCGCATAATTCTGGCAGGTGGTTTCGTCCCATTCCGGCGTGGCATTTACCCTTGTCAGATAATCGCTCACATTGTTCAGCGTAATATACTGATCCGTTATCTCCGTACCTTCCGTCTTCCAGAGAATGGTATAAAAAGGCAGGGCATTTACCACCTTTTCCTCCGGCACCTGTTCCAGCGTCCTGTCCAGCCCGTTTGACACATATTCAATACTTGCCACGCTTCCTGGGTCACCGCTGCCGTGCCAGTGTTCATCATACCCCATGATAATCACATAATCCGTCACCAGCCCCTGAATATCGAGCCTGTAAAAATTGTTGAAATGAAAGGGGACATAATTGTCAACCGACAAAATCAGCCCGTTGCTTCTGCACAGCACAGAAAGCTCCCTCAAAAACTGGACATAATGAATCCCACAGTCCTCCGTCAATCCCTCGAAGTCGATATTGACGCCATCCAGTTTATATTCCAGCGACGTATCGACGATACTTTGAACCAGTTTTCCCCGCTTCGTGGTAGAAGAAAGCACCTCGTAACTGCTCACATCTGTCCCTGTTTCGTTCTTATAATTGAAATTGTCCCACACTCCCCATACCTGCAGACCGCTGCCATGAGCCTGTTCCACATACTGCGCACTTGCAAAAGAACGGAAATTTCCCTCATTATCCGTCAGGCTGAACCAGGTGGGCGCAATCGCGTTGATGCCCGTTCCTTCCGCCAGCATCTCGGAAAGCGTCGTATTGCCGCCCTCCCCGCCGATGGCATGGAATCCCAGGCTCACCTTCCCCGGCATGGAAACCGACATATATTCCTCCGCCACATAATCCGTGACCGGTGTCTCCGTCTCTGTCCCCCGGTTTGTCAGCCTCTTATTTTCCACATAACCGATGATGGAATCAGATGTCTTTACCTTACTCCAGGTTTCCATCTCCTCCAGCAGCTCCACCACCTCTCCCTTTTCCATTTCCCTCAGGACAGGGCTCTTGATGCCGCCCAGCTGGCGAACCTGCGTGTCCTTCGCAATCTCCATGGTCTGCTTTTCTCCCCACTGGGTATACAGCTGCAGATGCCTGTCATAGACATAATAGGAGAAATTGGTAAACAGCTTCACATATTCCGCGGCAAGGTATATCACATCCCCCTGCATCTGACAGATGGCATATCCCGTGGAATGGCTGCCCGCCCTGTCAACATATTCTTTGGCGTCAAACAGAGCCAGCACCGTGTCATTTGCAGTGGTATAAAGCAGCTTCTGCTCATTTACATCCACATAAAACCCTTCGTTCAGATACTGATGCACCGTATCCAGGTCAAAATAAACCTCACCGCCTGTCAATACAGCCTTCTCGGAGAGCCAGTCATCCTGCAGCAAAATAGCCAGCTGCCCCTCCGACACGCCATAATACGCATCCATATCCGCGAGTTCCCTGCTGTAAGAATACTTGTCCAGCAGCTTTCTTCCAACCCCTGCAGCGCCGATCACAAGGATCAGTACCAATGCCACAATTACCGGTATGATTTTCTTCTTCATCTTATCGTTTGACCTTTCTTCCATTATAAGTGCCTGCCACCAACACTGGCAGTATCATCATACCACATTTCACCTCCCGCGTCATTACAAAATTTGTCATACTTTTGTAACTTTTTGCCGGGTTTTCGATACTTCATGCGCCTTTACGCTGACGTACGAAAATCTGTACATCCTGTACGGATCATCATGCCGCCGCAGTCAGCATGAGAGGCAATCCCACTTTCCATCATGCGGCGGCAGGCCATAAAATGACCAGATAATCCGTGAGAAAATATTTTCTCACACTTTACCAGCGAGTAACCCTGTCAAAGCGCACCTGTTCAATCCTTCCGGATGCACCCAGCACATAATCAGCCATATACGGGCTGTTTTCCCGGACTGCCTTTGAGACTGCCTCATTCGGAAGCGCTGCCCGGCCATCCACAAAAAGCGCCACCCCGCTCTGTCTCATCTGCTCCAGCTGTAAAAGCATACTCTCCTTTACATCCCTGATTTCTTCAAACCTGTTCTCCTTTTCCTCCAAATGCCTTCCTCCTTTCCCGGCAATTCCGGAAGCAGCTCCAAAAGGACCTGATTTTGTGATGAACCTCCGCATTCCGGAACCCCTGCGATAAAGTAAAGCAAATGCCTTCAGCAGTACCAGCAATGGCAAAAATTTCCATTGCCTGCAACGTTTAAAATGAATTATAATTGTGAAAATTAGTTGACATACTTATGATCAAGCAAAAACGAACTCCAATACACTTTGCCTGTAAGACATCCTTAGATTTATGCCAGTTTTTTAATACTGTCATATAATGTGATATACACACATGAACTATAAAGGATGAAACGGAACGATGTGTTCCAAAAATCAGCTAAATCAACTTGATATCAAGACTGCTGCACCTCCTTCCCCGTACAGAGTACCGAAGGCACTTACAAGATGACTATAACACACCCGAACCATTTTGGCAAGCATATTTTTCAATTATAAAAAAATTTTAAACTTATCATCTGCTATTGACTTAAAAGCGCTGACAGTATATGATTGCATAACAAAGCTTTCACTTACAGGAACCGTTCCACATACCCTGTAATCCAAAAGCTGCTACAGTTCAGCCATGCAGAAAGGAAAGGGTTGTCGTATGAAAATCGAAAAAGTAAATGAGAACCAGATTCGCTGCACTCTGACAAGAGAAGACCTGGCGAGCCGCGAACTGAAGATCAGCGAACTGGCCTATGGGACCGAGAAGGCCAAGACTCTGTTCCGCGATATGATGAAACAGGCGAATTTTGAATTCGGCTTTGAAGCTGAGGACATTCCCCTTATGATAGAGGCTATTCCGTTGAACACCGAATGCATCGTCCTGATCATTACGAAAGTGGAGGACCCGGAAGAGCTGGATACCCGCTTCTCCCGTTTTGCTCCGTCCGTAACGGAAGATAGCGATGGGGATGATGCTGATTTTCAATATGCTGACAATGCATCCAACGAGATACTTGACCTGTTCCGCCAGATGCAGACACAGCAGGAAACCCCCGGTTCAGATACTTCTGCTTCCGATTCTGAGCCTGCAGATGCCGGAGAACACCGACGGATATTCCGGATGAATACGCTTCGGCAGATAATGGACGTTTCTTCAGTCATTGCCGGCAGTTATCATGGTTCCAGCACTCTGTACCGGGAGTCTCACACTGACGGAAGTACAAAGGGCTATCTGCTGCTTCTGGCACAGGGCGAGGAAGACCCGGCATCTTTTGACAGATTTTGCAATATCATTTCGGAATATGGAACGCCGCAGCGGCCTGTATCCGGAGACGACGCATTTTTAGCAGAGCATTATGAAGCCCTGATCAGCGGCAATGCGCTGCACGCTCTGGCCGGCAGTGTATCCTGAGGATAATTACTCAAGCTTATTTTATACTCACGTTCAAAAACATTTGCCACTGTATACTCATGAACAGTAAGATTTGCAAAACAAAATGTATAGCGAAAGACCGCCAGCAATATTCTTGCCTGGAACAAATCAGTAAATTCCGGCGGTCTTGAGTATAAATGTATGACGAGTGAGCGTTTCTGCAAAACCAGGGCAGAAAGCGGCAAATGAATGCACGCACGAGTATAACACAAAAAACACCCTCTGTCCCCAACGGACATAAGAGGGTGTTTTTTTGTGCCTAAGCCGGGTCGGCCTCACATTTCTTCAATCGCCTTCATCAGGGCATCGATATCAATCCCATGCACCATTGCAGCCTCTTCCAGGGACTCTCCCTGCGCCGAGGGACATCCCAGGCAATGCATTCCCGCCTCCATCAGCACGGGGGCCACATCCGGGTTTGTATTCAGGATTTCTCCGATTGTCATCTCTTTCGTTATTCCTGCCATGACTCTTTCTCCTCTCTGTATTATAAGCAGTATCTCGGCTCCGTCCGAAGTATCGAATAACATCGAGCTTCCCGGGGCTCGATGTTATTCTCCATTATATATCATTCCGTAAAATCTGACAAGCTATTCTCATTTATAAAATTCTTGTAAAATTTCGTATTTTTCAGGCTGTGTACAGAAAAAAGTACACATCTGTCCTTGACTCTTCCCATTGTTTTTCATATAATAAAGCTATGGAATTAGAAACAGTATCTCACTCATAAACTAATTCAAAATTTTACAGGAGGGTATTTCAAAATGAGACCAGAATGGACAGATTTTGTAAGCGGAAAATGGGATTCTGAAGTCAATGTACGTGACTTCATCCAGAGGAATTATACTCCTTATGAAGGAGATGAATCCTTCTTAGCAGGCCCTACACAGGCAACAAAAGATCTGTGGGCACAGGTACTTGATTTACAGAAAAAAGAGCGTGAAGCGGGCGGCGTTCTTGACATGGACACAAAGGTAGTTTCTACGATTACTTCTCATGGTCCCGGATACTTGGACAAGAGCAAAGAAAAAATCGTCGGCTTCCAGACAGACAAACCGTTCAAACGTTCTCTGCAGCCTTACGGCGGCATCAGAATGGCTGAGAAAGCTTGCTCTGACAATGGATATGAAGTTGATCCTGAAATCAGCGAATTTTTCTCCACACATAGAAAAACACACAATGCAGGCTGCTTCGATGCATACAATCAGGAAATGAGAGCTTGCCGTTCTTCCCATATCATCACAGGTCTTCCTGATGCTTATGGCCGCGGCCGTATCATCGGCGACTACAGACGTGTGGCTCTGTA
>DKVC01000161.1 GCA_002490995.1 Lachnospiraceae bacterium UBA7188 | reverse complement strand
GCATTTGACAGGACATTTGACAGCAGGGAATCATAATGCAGGATCGTGCCGATATACATGATGTCGGTATAGGTATCGCCTGCCTTTGATACTGCCTTGTCAAACCAGCTTTTCAGCTTCCTGCGCTGCTCCGGTGTATTGACGTTCTCGTCATTTTCCACATCGTCCAATACGAACAGGTCCGGCCTCCAGTTGTGGTGCCTCCGCCCACGGATCTTTTTGCCGGAACCGATAGCCTCCACCTTTACATCCGTACTGGTGAGCAAAACGCTGCTGCGCCATACCTTGTCCCCCTTTATCCGTCCGAAGTCCTGGAGGATATGGGGGTTGTCTTCCAGTTCCGTTTTGATGTCATCCAGGAACCCTTCCGCCTGTTCGGAGGAATCGGAAAGGATGATCGGATAATGCTTATACCTGTACAGAATTGAATGCAGTGTATCTTTGAAAGTAAAATTTGTCGATTTTGCATGGCCGCGGGGTGCCGCGATCGCCTGGCGGCTTCCCTTCATCCGGGCAATCTCCTTTGCATCCCCGGAAGGGTTTTTTCCTTTCATGACACCCGCCATCCATATCTCATCCAGTTCCTCGTGGAAATGCGGCGACGGGCGGAAAAAGTAATGGGGCAGGTATGCCCTGCCAAAATACGACAGGTCAAAAGCTGCAAGTTCCCGGCGCAGCCCCTTTTCCCCCACCAGCGGGTCCCCGGCCAGGTAACGCCCCATCAGTTCATGGCGGCGGGCAGCAAATTTGTCATTTTTCCTGAACACGTACTCTTCAAACAGCTGCTTCTGGTACTGTTCATCGTCCTTTATTTCCTGGCCGTCCTCTTCCTCCAGGCCACGGATCCAGCTTTCCAGGTCAATCATCCTGCACCATCCGCTCCTTTGCTTTCTGCAGGATCGCTTTCAGCTGCCCTACCGATCCGGGATCCTGCCTGATTACCTTCATAATCCCTGCCTCCATTTCCTTGAAGGCAATGTCAGCTTTCTTTTTCATTTCCTGCCGGACACGGTCCTTGTAAACCTTTGTCCGGGACAGGGATGCAACCAGCCGCCCTGCCTTGTCCAGCGGCATGGAGTCAAACTCTTCCTCCGCCGTCGCCATCCGGTTCACCAGCCCGTTCATGGTCAGCATGATCGCTGCTTCCGTATAATCCGCGTCCGGGTTTTCCCGGATCGCCTCCACCAGCTTCCCGGTCTGCTGCTGCGCTTCCATCAGCCGCTGCAGGGCGGTATTGGTACGCAGGGCATACCGCCCGACGCTGCTTTTGGATATGGCATATCCCTGCTGCTTTAAGTCCGTGGCGATCTCTTCATAGCTGTTTTTGGGGTCCGCCAGCTGGAGGTCAACCCTTAACCTCACCTCTTCCGGCAATTCGTCAATTTTTGACGTGACCCGCTTTTTGCTTCTCTGCTTCCCCATCAGACATCAACCCCCGGATCCTCCGTCGTGCCCTCTGCAAGGTCCACGCCTTCCCGCGTCAGCTTCAGCACCGCGTCGTCCCGGTAAGTCCGGTACGATTTCACTTTAGTGCCTGTCACTTCCACATACCCGGCATCCACCAGGTAGTCAATATGCTTCGAGATATCCGGGGACAGCACAAGCCCCGCCGAATACAGCGCCCCGGCAATCTGCCGGGCCAGCGCCGTATAGTTGTAGCCCTTGACAAGGCTGCGGATGATATACCCACGGATCGCCTTGTTCCGCCTGACCTCTTCCTGCTCCAAATCAAAACTGTCCATCCGCCTCACCCCTTCCTTTCACTGCTGTTCATCAGTATCCTGTCAACCTTGCCGTCCATCACCCGGATGGCATCCTCGACGCCGTTCATGGACCGGAAGAAATCTTCCCGCTGTACGAACACGGTTGCGAATTCACCCCTGATTTCCCCCAGATTGTTTTTGATGTTCTCAATTTCCGCATTCGTCCTGTCTTCCAGCTTCTCCACACGCAGGTTGACCTTCCGGTCATTCTCCGCGATCTGCCCACGGATACTGTCCATGTCCTTTTTCAGCCCGTTAAACCAGGACTTGATGAAAAATCCCAGCACCCCGATGGCACAGGCGACCACCCATGCCATCACGTCCGAAAATGTAACTACATAGTCCATATCCTACCCCTTGTTTTTCGGGATTGCCCTGTTTGCCAGTTCCGTAACCTTCTCCCACCCGCTCATTGCGACCAGTGCCACGATGAAAGCAGCGATAAACGACGCAAAAACCATGTACCACTCGATGGGCTGCCCCATGTAGCGCATGGCGGCAACCATGCATATGGGGCACAGTACCAGGGACAGCACAATGACTGTCAACGCCGTGGGCACATTCCTTTCCAGCCACCTGACCTGTTTGACGGCTTCCGCGACAGCCGACACGATGAAAGCCATGATGCCGATGAACATGACCGCCATTGATACATCCGCAAAACCTGTGAAATCCATATCCTTTCCCTCCTTTGGACAAAAATAAGAGCATGACATAAGTCATGCTCTAAAAATACCATGTCCCCATGGGACTGTTCAGGGGAAGCATCCTCCGAATTTATTTTCCGGAATCCGTATCCATCCAGTCAAAAATGCTCATCTGCTCCGGATGCGGGACATTGCGGAGTATATAGGATACCTGTTTCACGGTCAGCCCATACTTGTCTGCCAGTTCCTTTACATTCCCACCGTTGTACTCCTTTTTCAGCCGCCGGTTCCGTGCCGGTGCAAGCACGTTTTCCACCTTCGGGAAATACAGCTCATCCCCCAGCGCATATTCTGACAACAGGATGAACTTCTCAATCCCGACGATTTCAGCCACATCCCGGTACCTCGGGGCAATGTCTTCCAGCGTGGTTTCCCTGACCAGCTGCGCTTTCAGCTTTCCATCCATACAGCCATCCTCCATGGTTCATCCTGCCCGCCTCGTATACCACATGCTGATCCAGCCCGCTCCGGACTTTAACCGCCCCCAGCCTGCCTGTTCCTCAACAATGGTATACTTTTTCTTTTTACCCTCTGTTTCCACGATCCGCCCGGCAATGCCATACTCCGTTCCCGGTCCTTGCCGGATCCGCAGGATATCCGTTGTCGTATAGACCATGAAGCTGCCGTTGTCCCCATCTTCCTGCTGCAATGGCTGCTGTCCGGCTCCCGGCATGGATGCTTCCCCGGGCGTCCCTCCGGATTCCCCGGCATCATCCGTTTCCCATACGGGCATCCGGAGGATCCTGCCGAGGATGGAAAGGATCTTGCTGCCATAATTTTTTCCTGCAGCCCAGCCGACCCATTCCCGCTTTGCTTTCCCTTCATTTGCCGGGTTTTCCTTCTGTCCAAGCCATTCCACGTAAGGGGAACATCCCCGGCGCACATACTTAAAACGTGGGTCCGCGCAGGGCAGGGACAGGGGTTCCGCACCGGCATACGCTTTCAGGTGCTGGATATGTACCAGTATCCCGGTCGCCGGATCCGGGAAGCTTTCTCCCTTTTCACCGTTCTTTGTCACCCCGAACCCCCCGTAGTTATGCTGGTCCGGCGTCACTGCAGAACCTTTGTACAGGTCATGCCCCGTCTCCAGGCAGCGCTGCGCCCATGCGATATCGCCACGGATCCCTTCCGCTTCCCCATACTGCAGGTACAGCTTCGCATGCTCCAACGCCCAGGCCCCCGCATCCGGATTTTTGCTGGTGAGGTAATCCGCCATCTGTTGCGCGGTTGCCTGCGGCTTTCCTGCAATCTGCGTCAGCCCTGCCGTTGCCAGTGCCGCCTTGAAATCCTCCCACGGCTTTCCGTCCAGCACGAAAGGGTTCGGGCAGCATTTCCCTGTCACGTCATAATGGCGCAGCACGTTTCCGGCGGGGATGCCGTATTTCCCCATCAGTTCCCTGGCCAGCTGCAGGGCGGACTGCACGGTAGCAGGTTCAAAATACCAGTCCGTATCCTGCGCCCCCAGCGTCCCCGTATCGCGCTTCCTGGCACACAGTTCCACGCCGATGCTGTTGCTGTTCCGGCAATCCGGGTGCTTATAGGCAGGCGCCCCGCAATGCCAGGCAATATCCCTGTCCTCCACGCTCTGCCAGACCTCCCCGCCATGGCCGACAAAGTAATGGGCGGATGCCCCTATGTAACGGCTGGCATAATACCTGCAGTTATCCTCCGCGCCCCCCAGCGCCCCGACATAGTGGATGACAATGTAGCGGATATCCCTGCCTGCCCCTGCCGTATAATTGACTGTAGTGATTAATTTGTTTACTGCCATGTCAGATGCCCTCCTGTCCCGAAAATCCCATGCTGTCCGCCTCAAATGCTTCCGCATACTTCCGCCGCTGTTCATACGGCATTTCCATTATTTCAACAGAATTCCGCTCAACATGTTCCTCCGGCATGGCTGCTGTCTGTTCGCTTTTCACCACCATCTGTCACACCTCCCCTTCATAATCCAGGGCCACCGACATCTTGCTGTCCACAAGGATGCATTTCCGCAGGCCTTCCATCGTAATGTCTATCCCTTCCTCCGGCAGGAACGCCCGGATCAGTTCCGCATTCTTAATCTTATAGATGTACCACAATTCGACATCCAGGTCCGTGCCTTCCGGCAGCTGCATCACCTCAAGCAGTGTCGCACGGTCCTTCTCATAGTCTCCTTTCAGCTTCTTTCTAAGCACTGCACGCTGCGCCGGATCCGGTGCCGGATCCATTTTCTGCAGGAACTCATCCAGCCCCTGCTCGAAAGTGTAGTCCCGCTGGAATACTGCCTTTAACGCCCGCTCCAGTTTAACATCCACTTTGTACTCAGTTTTGACATTTTCTTTGATCTTCGTTTTGTACACGCCGTCGCCGAGCCACGCTTTCAGCTTGTCCGGATTGAGGATGTCCAGCTTCGAGGAATCCGTCACGGAAGCCTTTCCGGCATCCCCAAAGAATTTCACATAATGTGTGTTCTGGTCTTCCATGACCTTCGCGCCCCGGCGCTCCAGTTCTGCCTTATACCGGTTCAGTTCCGAAGCTGCCCGGCGCCGCTCCTGATCCGCCAAGACTGCAGCAGCAACCAGTTCTTTTGTTTCCATCCCTTTTAGTTCTATCATATCCCCTCCTTTAATCCGCCCAGGCATCCGCCGCAGATGCCTTTGCCTTTATATTCCCTGACTCCCTCTGCTGTACCGCAGAAACTGCAGCGCAGGGTGTACGGCCTGACTACGATCCGGTTGTTTTCCACCGCCACTTCCACCGGGTCACGTTCCTCCAGCCCCATTTCCGCCCGCATTGCGCGGGGAATGTTTATGGATCCATGGCTGGATATCTTTTTGTAATATGTATTCCCCATACCCTGTCCTTTCTGCCCTGGTGGGCAGTCACCACCCCTGTTCCCTCCATTACTTTTGGCTTATATCCTGCCATCTTCTGACTCCACCAAAGTTCAAAATTGCCCTTTATCCGGCTTCGTTGCCATATTCCCTTTCACCCCGTCCAATAAACCGGCCAATAATCACCAATGCCCCCAGACGCTCCACCCCGTCACCTTCATCAGCCACACCATGGCCATCAGGAGGATTGCAGCTGCTGCGACCGGAATAACGTCACCCCATTTCATGATCCTTCCCCCGCCTGTCAGTAGAACAGCCCGTTATACGGTTCCGTTTCCGGCTCCAGCCCCCACCCGTGCGGGTTTGGCCACCTTCCCCTGTCCGATGGGGGCGGGATAATCCCGAACCCATCCGGGTTCTGCCACCGCATCCGCTCCCGTGGGATTGCATCCGGTATCTCTACCGGTTCCATGCATGCCCCAAGCAGCAATGCGGCAATCAGCACTGCCAGAATCCCCTTCCATGCTCCCATCCCTTCCCTCCCTGCAAATCTCCCGCAGCCCCTCAAGATGCCCCCTGTCAAGCAAAAATCCTTCTGCGGGTTTCCATTTCCCGGCATCCCATTCTTTTGCAAACGGCTCCAGCGTTGCATGCTCGCATATTCCTGCCAAACTCTCAGCCCAGAACATGGTCTGCATGACCGCCCTGTCATCGCGGTTCCCCCATCTGCACAGCCGCCACAACTCCCCGTCTTTGCCAACCGGCCGGAAAACAAGCCTGTGGCCGTCTATTGGCCATCCCGTTCCTTTTACTGTGCCTTCTGCCTCCGTCATGCCCATTCCCCCCTATGTCACATATATTGCCTCCAGTTTCCCATATGCGGCAACCGTGCCATCTTTCCTGGCGGGGATTGCCTTTTCATAGCCTGCCCGCCCGCCATCCATCCCACTGCTCATTTCCCGTGTTCCCTTTCCAGTGCCATGGATTCCTCCAGCACTTCCCAGGCATAACCGGACATCTCCCCTGTGCCCTGGCTGTAAGCGGCTGCCCGGCTGTCCCCGCTGTAGAACATCAGTACCACGGCAGCGTCTTCATATTCCGCAAACAGTTCCGCGAGGTAATCCGCAGCCACCAGCATGTTGCCCTCCGGGTCATACAGGCTGGCAACCCCGAGCCGCTCCATCCGCCTGCGGTGCCAGCGGCTGTCCACCTGCATCAGCCCAATACACCTGCCGTTTACTGCCATCGGGTCATAACAGCTCTCCCTCCATGCAATTACCTGCAAAAGTTCCGGGCAGACATTGTATTCCGCGCCGATCCGCTCCGCCAGCCTGCGGATTTCCTCCCCTGACAGCACTGCCCGGCTTCCCGCATGCGTGGTCATGGTACCGGTACACAGCACCAGTACCAATGCTGCAGCAGCCACTGTTCTGAATCCTTTCTTCATTTCCACAGCCTTCCCCCGGATGCCATCACGCATCCAGAATGTCCCTTATGTAATCCAGTTTCTCCGACACTTTATATTCTGTGTCCCCACGCTCCCGTACCATTTCTGAAAACTGCCCCAGCCTGATGGCAAGCTTCAGCACCTTTGCCGCCCCCACTGCCTCAAGGGACGGCCCCCGCCCCCGGCGTTCCCTGTGGCCTGCCATAATCCCGAATGCCTCAGCAAGGTAACACCGGTTCATGGTGTTCCACGCATCCCATTCTGCCACCGCCTCTTCAATGAATTTTTTCCGGTTGAGCCTGGGCTTGTCCGGGGGCAGGATCCCCTCCCCCTGCAATTTTTTCTTATATTGCGCCCGCAGCCTCTTCTCACGGGCTGCCAGTTTCTTCTGTGCCACCGGTTTCCTCCCTCCTTTCCCGGATTGCCTTCATGGCTTCAATGAGTTTCGAGCACTGCTGCGTATCCAGCCATTCCACCCGTTCCACCCCGAACATCTTTTTTGCCAGTCCGTTCAGCCGTGCCGGGTCATCCCACCCGGCATCCCTTGCCAGCACCCACAGCAGCCCGCGCTGCTGGCCAGTCCCGGTATTCCCCCTCCTGCAGTTCCTGGGCTTCATCGCCGCAAGGGCACGCGCTACCAGGTTGCGTTCCCGCTGCGTGAGCGCTTTCAGGCTTTCCTTGCCGGTACGCGCTTCCACAAACAGGTGCAGTTCCTCGTCCGACAGGGAAAGTTCCGGCGATTTTGCAATTCCCCAGATTGTCTTTATGGTCGCATCACGCTTCATCCGCACACCCTCCCGCCAGTGCCCTGCACTTTGCAGGCACCTGCTGCACCAGGAACCAGCGCAGCCAGTTTATCCCCCGCAGGCTTTTGACCTGCACCATTCCCTCCACACCATGCGTTTCATTGAGCGTCTGCTCCGCCGCATAGGCAAGCGCAAGCGCCTTTTCGTTCTCCCTGTCCCCTTCCAGCCAGATCACAACCTTCTTCATGGCATCCTCCCTCACAGCAGCATCATCCTGCTGGCCTCCTTCACAACCTTCATTGTCACCGTGCTGCCATGCTGCTCCCGCAGGATCCGGGCCATGTTGTTCACCGTCCTGTCCAGCAGCCGGAAACACCCGGTCTGCCTGTTGCATGCCCGCAGCACCAGTTCCTCCATGGCTGCCCCGTCAACATCACAGCCCTCAAAGTAATCACGCACCTCCTGTTCCGTCAGCCCGCCCAGCCTGCAGCCAAACTCCATGCGGTTCGCAAACCGCGGATCGTACTGCTTCAGCAGCCCTTCCAGGGCGGGCTCCCCCGCCATCACCAGCCCCACATAACCCTTTGCCATGTCCGCGATGGCACGCAGCAGCTCTATCTTTTTCTGCGTGTATTTCGTGATCAGTTTGTCCGCCTCGTCAATGACCAGCAGGTAGCCGGACGCTGTCCGGAAAAAATCCGCCACGCGCTCCATGCGCTCCGCGATCGTCCCGTATGCCTTCGGCAGCCCCGCCGCCTCTTCAATCCTGCGGATCAGGTCCTTCTGGTTCATCGCCTCATTGCACTCAATATATGCAACGCGGGGGAACTGCGCGTATTTCCGCAGGGAAAATGTCTTCCCATAGCCGCTGCCCCCGGTAACGATCCCCAGCGTTGCTTCCTGCTGGCACAGCTGGCAGACGCCGATCACTGAAGCATAATCCCGTGACTCAAAGCATTCCAGCTTCCGGAAAGCCTTCCCGGCCGCCCCCGCAGCCGCGCCTTCATTGCCATTCCCAACCTCATCCAGCCATCCGGCCAGGGATTCCTCCAACTCTTCCGGGTTGGAGGCATACTTGCGGTTCAGGTACTGGCTGACCATCGACCGGCTGACATTGATCTTCAGCGCCAGCTCCGCTTTGGTCATCTTCCTTTCTGCAAGTGCCTCCAGGACCCTGTCCACAAGGTCCTTCTGCTGTGTATATACCTTTGCTTCTCCTGTCATGATAACAACCTTCCTTTCCTCATTAAGATTCCAGCAGCATCGCTGCAGCCATCACCCCTCCATGGCGCGGAGCTTCTGCAGCGCTTTTTCCGCGCTTTTGGCAAAATAGCTGTCCCCTTCCCCTGCCGCATCCTGTTTCCTGCCCCGCAGGTCCGGGTTCTCCTGGTACAGCTTTGAATCCGGGAATGCCACCATCCTGCCCTTTTGGGTTTTCGCTTTCCCTTTGCCTTCCACCATCAGGCTAATTCCGCCCGCTGTGGGATTAAATCCGGCATACTGCCCGTTAATCTCCTCAAATGGCTTCCTCGCCTCTTCCAGCCGCTTCCTGTCCCGCCCGAGCTGGCTGTTCTGCATCCTGAAATGCTCCACCGCTTTTTCGGATACCTGCCCGAACGGCAGGAGCTCCATGCATGCTGCTTCGCAGATCCGTTTCCCTTTCAGGTCAAACACATACAGCTTTGCCATGTCATCCGGGTCGTAACGGATGTTTACTTTTTGCCCTATGAAATCGCAGAGCCCATCTGCGCGGTATTCGTAACCCCTGCGGACAATGCCCACGTTCCTGACAGGCACGTTTTCTTCTTTCATCATCAGGATCGTCGCATAGGATTTCGGCGGCGCGGGTTTCTCATAGCGTTCCGCATTTTCATAAACGTCCCATGGCGTCAGCCATTTCTCGCCCTGCTTTTTCAGTGCGCTGCTGGCACTGCGCTCATATTTTGTGTGCAGCCATTCATCCCATTTCTGATAGAATTCCTCCATCGTCAGGAGCTTCCCTGCTTCCAACATCTTCTGGATGTCTTTGGGCACCTTCGCGGAAGTCTTTGACCCGGTGAGCGTGCCGGTATAGGAAGTGAACCACCGGGAGAATTTGTCACATACCGTCCGGAAGCATCTTTCAATCTCGCCTTTGTTCCATGCCTCATAGGGCTTTGCCCGGTGGTAGTCCTCGATCCCGATTGATTTATAGAACCCGCGGGCATCCTCGTCAAATGCAAGCTCCATCCCATACCGTTCCTTCCGGTTGCGCCCCGTCATGGCATAGCCGGTGTAATCCTTCCCGTTGTCAACGTACAAAAACCGCGGCACCCCGCCATGTTCCTGGTACAGCATCTTCAGGACGCTCTGCTTCAGCACCTGGCTGTTGGCATGCTCGCAGATAATGTCGCCCATGACCGTGCGGCTCCTGACGTCGATCCACGCCGAGAGCACCGGCCTGACCGCTTTCATTTTGCCATTCGGCATTGTCAGGCTTACCCAGCAGTCAAAGGTATGCTCGTCTCCCATCACGATCTCCATCACCCGGAGCGCGCCGGTATCGCGGGAGGCCTTGACCATCGCCCTGTTCTTGTATTCCTTTGTCCCCCTTGATGCCAGCAGCCAGGCATTGCCCATCCGCCCCTCTGTCATAAGCCAGTTGACGTACCGCACCACTGACTGGTACGAAGGTATGTATTCCCACCGGTTGATGGACGCAAGCTCCTGCAGCTTTTCATACAGCATTTCCTTTGTGCCCTGGTTGGCAGCAAACCCTTTGTTGAACCAGATATTCTGCACTGCCTGTTTCACTTCCGGCTTAAAAGAAGGGAACATGCCGGTCTGCTTCGGTTTCCTGCAGAGTGCCAGCACCGTGAAGAATCCATAGTCGCAGCCGTCCTCTTTTCCCAGCCGGTCCGCCCAGGCTGCCGCCTCGTTGTAGCTTTCCAGGTACCGGTACAGGGTGCGCTTGTTTTTACCCAGGTATTTTTCGGAAAACTCTTCCGCATACTGTGTTCGCCCCCGGTCGTCATACTGGAGGAACTTCCGGACCACGTTGTGCAGCTCCACGCCCTTGTAGTAGTGTTCCTTATAATTCGACATGTACCATTCAATATCCGTACCCACGTACCATGGCGCGTCCTGCCGGATGTCTTGCGGTTCCCCGCCTTCATCCTGCAGAGGGGCTTCGGCAAGCTTTCGCAGCTTCTCACGTTCCCGCCAGGCATTACGGGCTGATTTAGACAGCGATGATACTGCAACTAATACACGGTCTTTGCCACCTTCAGCGCTCTTTTCTTTTTGAATTTTGAATTTGTCTTGATTTCGGATTATATTCTGAGACATTGATTTATACTTGAGTCCTTCCAATTCAGCCGCTTCTTCCAACGTCACATATGCTTCCACCTTCTCACCTCCCCTCATGCCACCGAATCAATCTTTAGTATCCGGATGATCTCATCCCTGTATTTCCTGCCGCTCCGGTCTCCGGCAATGATCCGGCACATATACTGGCTCGTGATCCCCAGCATCCCTGCCAGCTCTGCCTGCTTCATATCCATGTCGATCAGACGCTTCTTTATTTTTTTGCCGAATGCATCCCGGCTCTTTTTCACTGCGATCACCATCTTTCTGCTTTCACATTTTTTCTGGTTATGTTACAATTAGAAAAAACGAAAGGAACTTGAACTATGTCAAAACAATCCAACTTCTCTCTGGTTAAATATGTTAAAGCCAATTTGCCTTCCATTCTTATTTCCAGCATTTTAGGTTGCTTCGTTGTCCCTTTTTTTAGCCCCCTGGCTGTGAAATTATATGAATTATTTCTAAATATTGGCGGACATTTTATAACATATATTTCTGATTCGACATATCAGAAAATATCTGATGGGGTCTCCGTTTATATACAATTTTTTTCATTCTACTTTTTATTTCTTTTTGCAAACATTTTTCTTATTAATGCATTTAGTTCAAACACCTCTAACATCAAGTCTCTCTATAAAGAGTATGATGATACACTCACAGTTCTTCAAAATCCAGATGATACACCAGAAGGACACTTCTCTTCTGAGGTAACTTCAAAAACTGCGCAGAAATTTACACAAAATCCCATCGCGTTTATTCAATCACAAAGTAAAAAAATACATATTTTTTATCGCTTTTACATTATACTTTTTGCTTTTGCTTGCATGTTTTTGCTATTTATCTACGCACAAAACTCATTTGTTCAGAATCGCGCAGTTTCTCTTTCAAATAACATAGAAATCGTCGCCCCATATATATCTGATTTTGATTATAAAAAACTGAAATCCGATTTCCATTTGATACACAGCAAATCGGATTATGACCGTATTGAAGCATCCCTAGAAGAAATAGCCATAGAACATTCACTTACGCTAAAGAAACAGTAATTTTCCGATTTCCCATCCGATAATGCTGGAAAAACATTGAACCGCTATTTTTAATAATTTGACCATTTTATTTTTCCAGACATCCGGGGACAATTCAGAAATCTCTTTCCGGCTATTCCCCATCCCTGCTGTTTGACCAGTTCCATTATCAGCCACAACAGACCTTTCCTTTTTAAACTGCCCATTTTCCAAGCGGGCAGTTCTTATCAATACACCAATCTTTCCATGAAGCCGATTAATTGCAATTTGATGCTCGTTTATTTCCTTCTCGCATTTCCGGATTTCTGCCTCCAGCATTTCCTGTTTGCTCATATTCCCGCCCTCCTGATCCGTTTCGTTCGAGAAATTTTTTAATCCCTTTCCCTTTTCTGTCTGGTAGTGTAAGAGTTCCTGCCCGCTGACCGCCTCCAGCTGTTCTCCAGTGTCTTTCAACACAAGCCAGTTATTCGGGATCAGCCCATTTGACTGAAGAATTCTCTTTTGCGCCAGTGTTGGCTTTTTGCCATTTTTCATATCGTTTCTCCATATTGACTTTTTGCCACAAAACTGTTGTAATACATACAGGCAGCCGGTTTCACATGAAAAAGAATACGTAGAAATTCACAGGTGAAATCCATGCGGATTTCATCAAACCCGATCCGGGAAGGGTCAGTTCGCGGATCAGCCGTTGTTTTCTTTCCTGCAGTGCAAGATCAGCACGGACATCAGGAAGAGATACAACTGTATAAATACCAGTTCAGAAGTAGTGAGGCGATTCCGGTTGCCTCTTTCTTTGCCATTTCCATTGTTATTTCATGGGATTTATGGTATTTTTATTTTGCAGCTTTATGGGTTAATAATTACCCATATCAATATAATAATTGAGTTTACGCAATTTGTCAATATATAAATTGCGCAAACTCAATTTCAGGAGGCATTATGTGTTCATTTGCAAATAAGCTTAAACTACTTAGAGAAGGGAAAGGAATGACCAAAAAAGAAGTGGCTATAGCTGTCGGAGTACATCCCAGCAGTATAGGAAACCTTGAAAAGGGCACTATTCCACAAGCTGATCTCCTCTATAAATTATCAAAATTATTTAATGTTTCTATGGAGTATCTTATAGATTCAACTCTCACTCAAGAAATTGAGTTAACTCAATCCATTGACACTCAAAAAATGACACTACTAAACTTATATGATCAGCTAGATGAACAAGATCAAGAGGAAATTATTGGAATAATAAACTTAAAATTAACGACTTCAAAACGTTATTCCAACAAAATTAGTGGCAAGTTATCCCTTTCTCACGACCAAGCCGATGGCAATAAAAGAGCCTAAAATTTTTTTGCATATTTGGGTAATTTATAACCCTTTTTTGAAGAATTGCTTTTTTATCCTCAAAAACAAAAAAATATTGCAAAACCGCATAAAAACGCCAATTCTTCATGATTCTATTTATTTAGATAAAATGAAGAATTGGTCTATTAAAAAAAACAAGCTATTATAACACTTTCGCTTTAAATCTTAACGCCTTGAAATGGCGCTTTTAAGCCCTTTCTCCTCTACCGACAAGTAAAAAAATAACGCTATAACGCATCGTTATAACGCCTCCCCCATTTACATCAGGTCTCTATTCTGCTATAATGATTTCACAACCTTCAAAATCCCATGTTAATGCTAAGAACCGCTTAAACTCGCCAATTGCGGAGCAATAACATGGGATTTTCCTTTTGCACTTTGGTTTGCGAAAGTTTTTTTGCTTAAATATTATTATTTTTGTCACAGCC
>DKVC01000019.1 GCA_002490995.1 Lachnospiraceae bacterium UBA7188 | reverse complement strand
ATGAAAAAAACTTGTAAAGTGGTGGAAAATGTAATGAAATACACTCCGCAATGTAACGAACCGTTGCCGCCTGCTGCCTGCACATAAAAAAGGACAGCAAACCACTGTTTTCACATTTGTCTGCTGTCCTTAGCTCTGCACCTGTCCATATATTATTATTTCGGTTGATTCCCTGAAAAGTTTATGCCTTCTCCCGCAGAAACCGTTTTAATAAGAATGCGGGGAAATAGGGAAATGTGCAAAATCTCAGCAATATTTTCTCACAATCCTGTCCATCTCCGCCTTCGCCTTCTCCATGTCACTGACCAGCTTGAACTGGGTGCGGCACCTGTCAAGGTTATGCCCCTGACGATGAATTTTGAAATAGGTATCTCCGTTCAGATAATCCGTCAGGAAGCGCATCCCGCACTTGAAAGTCATCATCATCGCTCCCACCGGAAGCATTTTCTTCTCATTCTCTGTCATAAGCAAGCCGCATTCTCCAAGGAATCCCCTGGTATAGCATTCGAACAGGCCAAGCTCGAAGTTCACCTTACTCAAGTCAGGCTCATCCTCTGCCGCATGGGTGGCTCCGAATCGTATGCTGTCACCGAAATCATTGATGGAAAGTCCCGGCATCACCGTGTCCAGATCCACCACCGCCAGAGGCTGCCCACTCTCCCTGTCAAAGAGCACATTGTCCAGTTTGGTGTCATTATGGGTCACACGCAGCGGCAGCTCTCCCCGCTCCTGCATATCCACCAGCACAGACGCAAATTCCCTTCTGCTGCGGACAAATGCAATCTCCTGCGCCACAGAGGCTGCCCTGCCGCAGACATCCCGCGCAACCGCCTCCTCAAAATCCAGGAAACGGGATCTGGTATTATGAAAATTCGGAATGGATTCATACAGCGTATCGGCCGGGAAATCCGCCAGAAGCTTCTGAAAATGCCCAAACGCGCTGGCGCTGGCCTGGAACTGTTCTCCGGTTTCGCAGCTCTGCAGAGTCACCGCTCCCTTGATGAAGGTATAGACACGCCAGCACTCCCCGCCGTCCCAATGCAAAGGCTTCTCCTCATCCGTCAGAATCACGCTGAGAGTCTCGCGCTCAGGGTCTCCGCCGGCCGCCGCAATCTTTTTCTTCAAAAAGTCTGTTATCAGTATTACGTTGTTCATAAGCGCGTCTGGATTTTTGAAAACGGAAGTATTAATCCGCTGCAGTATGTAGTTTCTGCCGCTTTCCGTTGTCAGCAGAAATGTGTCGTTGATATGGCCGCCTCCGTATCCTTCCGCACTTACGGCCCTGGTGTCAAGCTGAAAATGATTTGCAATCTCCACAAAATGGTTCATGTTGATACCCTCCTGTCCGCCTGGGCCGCTGCCGGGCCGGGATTCTCTTTGGCGGCATTTGCGCAAAATCTTATGGAATTCATTTCTGATCTCTTCATTGGGGATACGGACTGTCCTTTCGTCTTCCTGATAGGTCAGGTATCCCAGATGAATCAGCAGTGTCAGTATGTCATCTTTATTTTTAAAGCTCTCAAAGTCGTTCTCAAAGCCATCCACATCCACTTCGATTTCTTCTCCGGCAATCAGGCGCGCAATCAGCTCCTGCAGCCCTTCATAATCCATGTTGATATAAGTAAACAGGGATTCAGCCGCGGATGTCCTCTGCCAATATGACCGGCACTTTCCGGCCCTGATGGCGCGCATCACCGAATACGGGTTATAGATTGGCCCGCATCCAGGGAAATCATATCCATCGTACCATGTCTCGAATTCCTTAAAGTCCAGCTGATGTTCCAAGCAAAGTTTGTGAACCTCGCTGGCCATGAAACCAGAATACTGAGCGAAACCATCCGGGTAGAGGATGGGATATTCTATAAAATCAGAGATGGCTGACTGTGATCCATCCTTCTTGATAGGAAGAATGCCCGTTAAATAGGCAGCCGCTACGACCTTCGGGGTAAAGCTGATATTTTTGAACCATCCGCGCAGCAGGTTCAAATAAGCCTTCTGGACAGCCGGATCTGCCTCCCTGATCACAGCATCCCATTCGTCAATGATAAAAATGAACTTCTTTTCTTCCTTCTCCACGCATCGCAGCAGACAGTCTGTCAGCGTGGATTCCGATGCCAGATACGGATACAGCGCAATGAGATCCTTCTGTATAGCGTCCGGAATCATACAAACAATGTCGCTTATGCTGCCACGCCGCTGCACAATTTCTGAAAAGAAGCTGGTAACATCGAAGCAGATCACATTGTATTTATTACGGTGTTCCTCATAACCATCCATTTTAGATATCGCTCTGCCATCGAAAAGCTCCCGGGAATCACAGGAAATGTCATAATAGGCGCACAGCATCTTGGCTGCATATGACTTTCCGAATCTGCGGGGCCTGCTGACGCACACCATGCCCTCCGGGCTGTCGATCCGGCTGTTCATCTGTCCAATCAGGCCGGTTTTATCGATATACTCTGAGTTAATGATTACCTGGAACCCACTGTTGCCGGGATTTACGTACTGACCATGTTTCATTGGGCAGGCCTCCTTCTTCACTGGCTACAGGATAACATAACGTGGAGGAAATTGCAATATACTCGTGAGCGCATTTAACTGCCGCTGTTCTGCCCTGCATTACAGAAGCGCTCACTCGTTATACATGTAAGTTGGCACAGATATTTGCGTTAACGAGTATAAATTACAAGCAACCGTGTACTTTCATTCAGGACGTCGGCATATATCTGGTAAGCCTGCCACTCCCCTCTGCCTTCAGCTTTCCTTCCTCACACAATTCCCTCAACAGCCGGAAAGCCTTCGTCGTTCCTGCCCCGAGCAGCTCTTCCGCTTCTTTTCTCGTTATCTGCCCGTTATGGACGGCATGTTCCACAATCAGCGCCTTCTGCTCTCTCAGCCTGCCGCCGTCTGGCATTCTGCTGTCCGGTTCGCTGTCCTGTTTCCCAATCTGCCTGCTGTCATCCAATATACCGCAGTCCCACTGTCCTGCCGGTTCGTTCCGTACACACTGTACATTTAGCGCCGGTTCAGGCAGCCTCCAGGCACCTTCCGCTTCATTGCGGTTCGGGAGCGTTACGCGGAACACCCCCTGCGCCGTTTCAAACTCAGGCTGAATCCTGCTGTCCCTATATGATCTCCGGATTTTGCCGATTCCTGTTCCATAGCTCTCAATCAGCTTCATCCGATACAGCAAAGCAGCCAAATTTGGATTCCTGGACTGAGACACCCCCAGAAATACGGATTTCAACTCCAGTCCCGGAACCAGACCGCCAAGTGACACAAATTCAATTCGGTCATCATATATATTGATCAGCGTACTGCCACTGAAAGAATAATCCCGATGTACGACACAGTTCAGCCATGCTTCCCTGACTGCCTCCTCCGGATAATCCCTTGTATCCAGCCGGTTTAAACCGGAAAATGTCGCCTTTGTTTTGTTGTTCAGCTCAATAAACTGGTACACATCTTCAAGCTGCCTCAATATGGAACCGGAAAATTCTCTCCTGTCCCGAAAAACCGCCTTATCTGTCCCCTGAAACAATGCCACCTTTGTCGTCGTCCCCCATTGATCCGATAAAAGATATGCCAGATTTGTATACAGGCCATCCTCCCCCTCCAGTTTCAGTGTCCGCATCTGGGCAGAGCCGAAGGCAAGCGCGCGGCTCTGCATTTCATAAGAAAGGGACGCAAAAGTAAGCTCCTGATTCATGCTCCTGCTGGTTTCAAATGACTTTCCGCAGTTCTGGACAATCATCTCCCTGATGCCCTCATCTGTCATCGGCTGGGAAGAACTTCCTTTTCTCACGTAAACGCCGCCTGGCTTTAAGCCCTTTTCCCTTATATAATACGGACGGTTTGTTCCGGTAGAAACATTTATCTCTACAACCTGCCTGTTCTCTGCTGTAATACATTTTATCGATACGAATGGCATGATATCCGGCGCTATTGCGTCTTTCAATGAATTGGCAACCTGCTGCATTACGGCATCCGGGTCTTCTACCCCAAGTATTACGCCATCCTTCCGCACACCAATTAAGACAGTACCGCCCTCTGCATTTGCAAAAGCGACTACTTCTTTCCGAAGTTCCGGGACATATTCCTGCTTAAATTCCAGGTTCTGATTTTCGATGATTTGCATGGTTGAATTCTCCTTTCTTTTTTATTATAGGAAAGAAAGAAAGGAAAGTCAAGGGGAAAGGAGCATATTGCAGAATTTACAGATTTTAT
>DKVC01000117.1:3006-11895 GCA_002490995.1 Lachnospiraceae bacterium UBA7188 | reverse complement strand
CTCCGTCATAAAAGGAATCATGGGCGCGGCCGCCTTGCAGATGGTGACAAGGGCAGTATAGAGGGTCATATAGGCATTGATCTTGTCCTGCTCCATACCCTTCGCCCAGAACCGCTCGCGGCTCCGACGCACATACCAGTTGCTCATATCATCCACAAAATCCTGCAGCGCCCTTGCCGCCTCCGGAATTCTGTAATTCTCAAGGCTTTCATCCACCTCTTTTACCACGGTATTAAGCTTTGAAAGAAGCCATTTGTCCATTACAGAGAGCTTCTCATATTCAAGGGCATACTTTGTTGCATCAAATTCATCTATATTCGCATACAGTACAAAAAATGCGTACGTATTCCACAGAGTGCCCATAAATTTCCTCTGTCCCTCTACCACCGCTTTGCCATGGAAGCGGTTCGGAAGCCACGGGGCACTGTTCACATAGAAATACCAGCGGATAGCGTCCGCCCCGTATTTTTCCAGCGCGTCAAAGGGGTCAACCGCATTTCCTTTTGACTTGCTCATCTTCTGTCCGTTTTCATCCTGCACGTGACCGAGAACGATAACATTTTTGTAAGGCGCTTTGTTAAATATCAATGTAGAAATCGCCAGCAGGGAGTAGAACCATCCTCTTGTCTGGTCCACCGCCTCAGAAATAAAATCCGCCGGGAACTGCTTCTCAAAAAGCTCCTTATTCTCAAACGGATAATGATGCTGCGCAAACGGCATGGCGCCGGAATCGAACCAGCAGTCAATCACCTCCGGCACACGCTTCATGGTCTTGCCGCATTTCGGGCAGGGGAAAGTTACTTCGTCGATATAAGGCCTGTGAAGCTCCACCGTCTTCGCCTTCTCATCGCCGGTCAAAGCAGCAAGCTGCTCACGGCTGCCCACGCTCTCCATATGCCCGCACTCACACTCCCAGATATTTAACGGAGTGCCCCAGTAACGGTTCCGGGAGATGCCCCAGTCCTGGATATTCTCCAGCCAGTTGCCGAAACGTCCCTCGCCGATGGTGGGCGGAATCCAGTTGATGGTCTTGTTGTTCCGCACCAGGTCGTCCTTCACCGCGGTCATCTTGATGAACCAGGACTCCCTGGCATAATAGATCAGCGGCGTGTCGCAGCGCCAGCAGAAGGGATAGTCATGCTCAAATTTCGGCGCGGAGAACAGTTTTCCCTCCTTGTCCAGATCCTTCAGGATATCCGGGTCCGCATCCTTCACGAATTTTCCTTCATAGGGGGTCTCTGCGGTCATATGGCCTTTGCCGTCCACAAACTGCACCAGAGGCAGGCCGTACTTTCTGCCCACATTGGCATCGTCCTCACCGAAAGCCGGGGCAATATGCACGATTCCGGTACCGTCTGACATTGTGACATAGTTGTCACAAGTGACATAATGAGCCTTCTTTCCCTGGCGTGCAGCCTCTTCACCCGTACAGGCAAACAGGGGCTCGTACTCCTTATATTCCAGATCTTTTCCGCTATAAGTCTCCAGTACTTCGTAAGCAGCCTTGCCCTCTTCGGCCAAACCGCCCAGAACAGTATCCAGCAGAGCCTGCGCCATATAGTAGGTATAGCCGTCCGCCGCCTTCACCTTCACATAGGTTTCGTCGGGATTCACGCACAGCGCCACGTTGGAGGGCAGTGTCCAGGGGGTCGTGGTCCATGCCAGGAAATAAGCGTCCTCACCCATGCATTTGAAGCGCGCCACGGCGGAGCGCTCCTTCACTGCCTTGTAGCCCTGGGCCACCTCATGGCTGGAAAGCGGGGTTCCGCAGCGGGGACAGTAGGGTACGATCTTGAAGCCTTTGTACAGAAGCCCTTTGTCCCAGATGGTCTTTAACGCCCACCATTCGGACTCAATAAAGTTGTCGTCATAGGTCACGTAAGGATTGTCCATGTCGGCCCAGAAGCCCACCATGCCGGAGAAGTCCTCCCACATCCCCTTGTACTTCCAGACGCTCTCCTTACATTTGTCGATAAAGGGGGCAAGCCCGTACTCTTCAATCTGCTCTTTGCCGTCCAGCCCAAGGAGCTTCTCCACCTCCAGCTCCACGGGCAGGCCGTGGGTATCCCAGCCCGCTTTCCGGGGCACCATATATCCCTTCATGGTGCGGTATCTTGGGATCATGTCCTTGATGGTGCGGGTCTCCACATGGCCGATGTGGGGCTTGCCGTTTGCGGTGGGCGGTCCGTCGTAGAAAGTGTAGACAGGGCCTTCCCTGCGGCTGTCGATGCTCTTTTTAAAGATGTCGTTTTCCTTCCAGAATTTCTCTACTTCTTTTTCGCGTTCTACCAGACTTAAATCTGTTGAAACCGGCTTGTACATTTTTCGTTTCCTTCCTTTCCCAGCTGCAGCGAATTCTCTGCCGAACTTCACTCTCCGCCCAGCTCCTGAATGATTTTAGAGAAAGAGAATCCATTTTGCCATACATATATTTCCGTAATAACAAAACAGGCTCCGTCCCGTAAAAGGACGAAGCCATTCTCTTCGTTTACCACCTGTTACAACGTACGTTTCATGACGTGAAACCGCTCTCCGCAGCTTTTCAGGCACTGCCGAATCTGCCTTTTCCCGGACGGGAAATACACAAAATCCGCTGCAAGTTAAACACAGTCACAAATAATACGGTTTCCCGTAACGTGGGAACCCCGTGCAGAACTACTTGGCCTGCCGCCGTTACCGCTGTCTGTCAATGCTGCTGCCAGATACGCGCACCGGCCTCCTCCTTTTGCCCTGCCTGCTCAGAAGTGATTTTCACTGCTCCCCTACTCGCACCGGTCTCACACCCTCACCGGCTCGCTGCCGCTTTCACTGGAATCAGAATCATTCCGGAACAGCTACTCTCTTCGTCATGGCATTTCTTCTCTGTATGATAAGTCATTATAGCCCTTTGGTTTTTCGTTTGTCAAGCGGGTTATGGAGATTTCCGTAAAAATTTTAGCACCAGGATCTTAACACTCTTGTTTTATAAGATATATGATTAGCGCGCATCCGAGTCAGGATACCTCAGATAATAATAATCATTGCCCTCCAGGACTTCCGTTTTCCTGAAGCCATGCCTTTCATAAAATTTTGCCGCGGCATGGTTATCTTTATGGACGCCCAAAGCAATGGGCCGCACACCGAAATCCCGATAAACAGACTCCACCGCCTTTTCCAGCACATAACCGCCGATGCCCTGTCCCCGATATCGCTGATCTATGACAAAACCCATCAGCCTGTAAAAGGGCCGCTCCCTCATTTCCTCCGGGTCTGTTTCCCAGGGAATAGCCTCTCCCAAAAGAAGCATTCCGATGCAGATATCCTCACAATAAACCGCATATGTATACCCGATGCAATGATGCCGGATACCGTACATCGCATATTCTATAATGGTATCAGCATCATCCACAAAATCCTCACTGATGTCCTCCCGCCGGATTACCCGGACGGCATCCATATTATTTTCGTTCAATACTTCAAGGTTTATTGTCCGCATCTCTGTTTCTTCCCTTCTGAAACGCTATTATAGATTCCGATAAATCATTTACATAAAATATACCTTCATCATAGCACCTGGCAATATTTTCGTCAAATCATGATGGAAATATAATAACGCTCATGGTATAATATGACCATATTCATGGCAGGGAACGGCCAGATGGCATCCATACCATGAGAGTAGCTGTAATCGTGGTATCATGCTGGCTTAGAACTGCATTATGTCAGCTTCTGATTTCATATGCAGCGAAACACAGAAAATTGTAGACATTTCCATACTACCCGGAGGCTGACCATCATGGCAAAGAAAACCCCCGCCCCCAGAAAATCCGGCGGCCTGTTCAAAAAAATAATCCTGATACTCGCTTTATGCATCGTCCTGCTCCTTGTCTTCTTTTTCGGCGCCCGCATCGGCCGGGAAACTGCCAGACCCGTTATCACCAGCGAACTCCTTGGTCAGCAGCTGCGTTCCGTCCAGGAGCTGGTATCCGTGGAATATTATTACACCAACATGGGTAAATTTGAAAACCAGGTAAATTTCTACGGTTGGAAAGTTCCCTTTACCTCCAAAAGCTTCATCGTGTCCTACGACGGTGTCATCAAAGCGGGTATTGATTTCAGTCTCCTTCAGGTGAACGTAAACAATGCCACCCATATCATAACCATTACTCTGCCGGAAAGCGAAATTCTCTCCCACGAGATCAAAGAGGACAGCATAACGGTTTTCGATGAGTCAGACAATCTCTTCAACCACATCACCATCGAAGACTATGTGGGTTTTACCCAGGACCAGAAAGAAGCAATGGCTCAGGAAGCCATCGACAACGGCCTCCTGACTGCCGCAGACGAGAAGGCCCGCACCACGATAGAATCCTTTCTCATTCTCCTGCCCGGCATAGAGGAATATACGTTGAAGATAGAAGAAATGCCATGAATTACATATGCACGTCATAACAATTTACCGGAACTGCAGCAAAAAAGCCGTAAACGGCAGAAAAGAGGAAATTATGGACAGACAAAATCTCACCCTGATGACGGATCTGTATGAACTGACCATGATGCAGGGGTATTTTCGGCACAAGGATCAGAACGAGACGGTTATCTTCGACGCTTTCTACCGCAAAAATCCCTGCGACGGAGGCTATGCCATCTCTGCGGGCCTGGAACAGGTCATCCAGTACATCAAGGAACTGCGCTTTGAACAGGAGGATATCGATTACCTCGCTTCCCTGGGCATCTTCCAGGAAGATTTTCTGGAATACCTGAAAACCTTCCGCTTTTCGGGAGACATCTATGCCATCCCGGAGGGCACAGTCATGTTCCCCAGGGAGCCGGTGATCAAGGTCATCGCCCCCATCATGGAAGCCCAGCTGGTGGAAACCGCCATCTTAAACATCATCAACCACCAGAGCCTGATTGCCACCAAGGCCGCCAGGGTCTGCTACGCCGCCAGGGGGGACGGTATCATGGAATTCGGCCTTCGTCGGGCACAGGGGCCGGACGCCGGCACTTACGGCGCAAGGGCGGCTGTCATCGGAGGCTGTATCGGCACCAGCAATGTACTCTGTGGCCAGCTGTTCGATGTCCCGGTGAAGGGAACCCACGCCCACAGCTGGATCATGAGTTTTTCCGATGAATACACTGCTTTCAAGACTTATGCGGAGATGTACCCTGGCGCATGTATCCTGTTGGTTGACACTTATGATACGCTGAAATCCGGTGTTCCCAACGCCATCCGGGTATTCACAGAAATGAGGGAGGCGGGTATCCCCTTAACCTTCTACGGCATCCGCCTGGACAGCGGAGACCTGGCATACCTGTCCAAACAGGCCAGAAAAATGCTGGACGCCGCAGGCTTCCCCGATGCGGTCATCTCCGCCTCCAACGACCTGGACGAATACCTCATCGACAGCCTGAAGGTACAGGGCGCCGCCATCACCTCCTGGGGCGTAGGCACCAACCTGATCACCTCCAAAGACAATCCTTCCTTCGGCGGCGTGTACAAGCTGGCGGCCATCCAGGATGCGGACGGACATTTTATCCCGAAGATTAAGGTATCCGAAAACAGCGAAAAGGTCACCAACCCGGGCGACAAGAAAATATACCGGATTTACGAAAAAGATACCGGTAAGCTCAAAGCGGACCTGATCTGCCTGACGGATGAAAATTATCAGGAAACCGATGATCTGATGCTCTTCGACCCCTCCGAGCCCTGGAAAAAGACAAAGCTCCATGGCGGCACCTACAGGCTACGTCCCCTGATGGAGCACGTCTTCCACAAGGGCGAATGCTGCTATACCTCTCCGAAGGTGATGGACATCCGTGCATACTGCCAAAAAGAGCTGGATACCCTGTGGGATGAGACAAAGCGTCTGGTAAATCCCCATGAAGTATATGTGGATTTATCCCAGAAGCTGTATGATACAAAAATCCGCCTGCTGGAGGAAATGAGCGGAAGCGGGAACTGAACCGTATCAGACCGTGAGTATATGCTGCAAACCGCCAGGATTTGTAATGGTGTCCCCAGGAAAGCACCTGGCTGGCGGTCTTGAGTATAACCGGTGCGCAGTATAAATTGAAAGACTTTCACAGAAAATAAGGAGGTACTCGTATGGCATTTCCATTGAAACCTGATTATACCATCCAGGATATATACGCCCTGCCAGACGGACAGAGGGCAGAATTAATCGACGGGCGCATCTATGATATGGCGCCGCCCAGCAGAATGCACCAGAAGCTTTCCGGATATCTGCATACAAAAATCCAGACTTATATCAGGGGAAAAAAAGGAGACTGTGAAGTATACGCCGCCCCTTTTGCCGTATTTCTAAATCAGGATGACTACAATTATGTAGAACCCGACATTTCCGTCATCTGCGATCCCTCCAAGCTTGACGAAAAGGGCTGCAACGGGGCGCCTGACTGGATCATCGAGATCACCTCTCCCTCCAATCCGGCTTACGATTACGGAACCAAGCTGCTCAAATACCGCTCTGCCGGTGTCCGTGAATACTGGATTGTAAATCCTTTCAAAAAGGCCGTCATTGTCTATGATTTCGAACAGGAAAAAATGACGAACCTTTATTCCTTTGAGGACACGATTCCCGTATGCATTTTCAAAGATCTGGAAATCAATATCGCGGAGCTGCTTTCCTGAGCCGAAAGCCTCATGGGGCAAACAGTTCTCCTCTTTGCTGGGGACCGTGTAACAGGTACCGCAAAGGGGGCTGTCGGGAAATAACTGCATTCTCGCAATATACACTGTAATATATTCGAAATGCCATTTCCCGGCAGCCCCTTTTATTGCTCCTGTTCAGGCATGACGACATCTTCCGCACAGACCTGTTCCCGGAACTGCATTCGATTCAGGCACTGCCTTCCCCTGCACAGCTTCTGGTTCAGCCCCTGCTCTTCCTGACAGTCTACTGCTCCATCTGCCGCCCCAAAAAACCTGCGGCAGACATCAGCAGCTTCTGTTCCACCTCTCCCATGCGGCTCTTGTTGTCATTCTGCAGCAGCACCACGCTTCCGATGATATCACCCTCACAGAGGATGGGCGCAATGGCCTCATGCTGGTATTCATCGCCGCCCTCGTCGCAGACCGGAATGAAACTCCTGTCCCCTCGGGTAGCCATAATGGTCTCCCGGTTATGGATTTTCTCCTCCATCTGCCTGCTGACAGATTTATTGACCATCTGCTTGTATCCGCCCGCCGCCGCGATAAACTGATCCCTGTCCGCAATCAACGCCGCATGGCCGGACACCTGGGCCAGGCTTTCCGCATACTGCTTTGCAAAGGTGCTCATCTCACCGATAGGAGAATATTTTTTCAGGATAACCTGTCCTTCCCTGTCGGTAAAAATTTCCAGAGGGTCCGACTCCCTTATGTGCAAAGTTCTGCGGATCTCCTTCGGAATGACAATCCTGCCCAAATCATCTATACGTCTCACAATTCCTGTTGCTTTCATAAAAAATGCCTCCGTTTACTTATCTTTGTGCTGTAGATTCCAGTACTATTATCTGTAAACGGTGGCATTTTATACCTCAAAAAACAGATTCACTTTTAAAAGCCTTTTCTCTATTTACTCATCTACGCTGTAATTCGGCGCTTCCTTCGTAATATGAATATCATGAGGATGGCTCTCCTTCAGGGACGCCGCGGAAATCTTCACAAACCTGCCGTTGTCCCTCAGTTCCTGGACATTATGTGCGCCGCAGTATCCCATGCCGGAACGCAGACCTCCCAGAAGCTGGAAGACGGTATCCTCCACATTTCCCTTGTACGCCACGCGGCCTTCCACTCCTTCCGGTACCAGCTTCCTTGCATTTTCCTGGAAATAGCGGTCCTTACTGCCGTTCTCCATTGCGGCGATGGAACCCATGCCGCGGTAAACCTTGTATTTCCTTCCCTGGAACAGCTCGTAATCTCCAGGACTCTCCTCACAGCCCGCAAACATGCTGCCCATCATGCAGACGCTTCCGCCTGCCGCCAGAGCCTTGGTGATGTCTCCTGAATACTTGATGCCCCCGTCGGCAATAATGGGAACTCCGTACTCCTTCGCCACCTCATAACAGTCCATAATGGCAGTAATCTGAGGTACGCCGATGCCTGCCACTACACGGGTAGTGCAGATAGATCCCGGCCCGATACCAACCTTTACCGCATCCGCACCGTTTTCAATCAAATCCCTTGTAGCCTGTCCGGTAGCCACATTACCTGCAATCACCTGCAGATCCGGATATTTCTCCTTGATCATCTTCAGGCAGTTCAGCACATTCCTGGAATGTCCATGGGCGCTGTCCAGCACCACCACGTCCACCTTGGCATCCACCAGAGCCGCCACCCTCTCCAGTACATTGGCGGTAATTCCCACGCCTGCGCCGCAGAGCAGCCTTCCCTGCTCGTCCTTTGCCGCCAGGGGATACTTGATTGCCTTCTCTATATCCTTAATGGTAATGAGACCCTTCAGGTTGAAATCAGCGTCTACAAGAGGAAGCTTCTCCTTCCTGGCTTTTGCGAGAATCTGCTTCGCCTCATCCAGAGTAATGCCCTCAGGTGCGGTGATCAGCCCTTCGCTGGTCATGGATTCTTTGATTTTCTTCGTGAAGTCTGTTTCGAATTTCAGATCGCGGTTGGTGATGATACCCACCAGCTTCCGCCCTTCGGTTACGGGAACACCGGAAATGCGGAACTTCGCCATCAGTGCATCCGCATCTGCCAGTGTATGTTCGGGAGTCAGAGAAAACGGATCCGTGATGACACCGTTCTCAGAACGTTTGACCTTGTCCACCTCTTCGGCCTGGGCCTCAATGGACATATTCTTATGAATGATACCGATACCGCCCTGCCTCGCCATGGCAATCGCCATGCGGTGCTCCGTTACGGTGTCCATTCCCGCACTCATCATGGGA
>DKVC01000117.1:0-2733 GCA_002490995.1 Lachnospiraceae bacterium UBA7188 | reverse complement strand
CGCACTCATCATGGGAATGTTCAGCCTGATTTTCTTCGTCAGCCAGGTAGTCAGGTCTACCTGATTCGGTACCACTTCCGAGTAAGCAGGTACCAACAGTACATCGTCAAACGTAATGCCTTCACCGATAATCTGTCCCATCTCTTCTCCTCCTAATTTAAGTTCCGTAAGCGCCCGCCCGATACCCAGGCATGGGCAGAGTATTTCCGGCCGCGTGGAGATTGCGTCCGTAAATCCTCTGGGGCATCGGACGGGCGCTTACTGTTTCCAGTTCCGTAAAAATTATTTTTATGAGTTTACCAAAATTTTACAATTCTGTCAATAAGAAAATCAGTCAGAAAATATCTTTCTGGGAGCTACATTTTTCATAATTTTTATCAGTTCCTCGGAGGGACTCAGGAGAATCTTCTCGCCGCCTTCGTAAAACATCACAAAACGTTTGTCCGGCTTCAGTTCCTCGCCTATGCTGTAATCCTTTACCTTCGCGCTGCGGTTTTTGTAATTGTCCAGATGATAGCTTTTGATGGGAGCCAGAATTTCTACCCTGTCCAGCTGATATGTGGCAATACGTTTCCTCCTGGTTTTGGCCATGATCTTATCCACTACCAGCTCCTTGTCCAGATAAAGGTATTCGTACTCCAGATTTGTAAACAGATTGACAAAATATGCCCCCACCCCGCACAAAATCGCGCCGATCATCTCAAAGATCATCAGCGGCGGCAGCACAAAGATGGCCAGTACCAGTATCACTGTCAATGTGGTCAACAGCACCCTGAAAAATTTACCCAACAGAGAAGTCTTTGCCTTTACCAGGCATTCTACATAAGCATCGCTCATTTTACATACCCTTCCTTTATCGTATTATTGTAGTATTTCTGCGCCGGTTTTCGCCCTTATTAACATAATAAACTATCCTCCCTGAACTTTCAAGGAAACTTTCCAAAATCTACGTGATTTATTCTTTTTTTAGAATCATGTAACAGGCGCTTCATTGACAACGGCCGTCTTTCATATTATTATGAATAACACAGTAAATCATGGAAAGTTTCACAGAGCCGTAAGCCGCTGATCAGAAAGGTGGAGATATCATGCCGGTAATGGACGAATTTAAAGAGGAAAGGGCTGCGTTAAAACACGGAACCCCCAGGCAAAAGTGGCAATATTTTTTAGATTATTACAAATGGTTCGTAATTGTGGGAGTCCTGATTCTCATTTTCGCAGGTTCCTTCATCTATCAGCTGGCAACCCGAAAAGAGCGGGCCATCTATGCTGCGCTGCTCAATGCATATGAGCTGGAAGCTGCTGAAACCTATTCTGAACAATATGCGGAGTATGCCGGTATTGACACGGATGAATATGAGATTTATTTTGATTCCTCCATGTTCATGGACTCTTCCAATCTGGCCGCCGTGGATGAGACTACCATGGCTACCACCCAGAAACTGATGGTATACATCGCTGCAAGTGAAATCGATGTTCTCATTGCCGGCGAGTCCACCACCAATTCCTATGCCTACAATGAAACCTTCTGCGACCTGCGTAACGTCTTAAGCGAAGAACAGTATGAAAAATATGAACCTTATTTCTATTACATGGACCAGTCCATTGCCGACGCCAGGAAGGAGGCGGATGCAACCAGCGATGAATACGTGAACGTACCGGACTATCCTTCCCCCCGGAATCCGGAGACCATGGAAAATCCCATTCCGGTGGGTATCTACCTGGACGAGGCGGCGGGTTTGAAGGAAAATTACTATTTTACCGATGAGACGGTTATTCTCAGCATACCGGCCAACACAGAGCATCTGGAAAATGCGGTAAAATATATTGATTTCATTTTCCAGTAAAAAATTTATTTCGCTTTTCCCTCATTTATTATACAACTCCTTTCAAAAAGCCTGGCGCATTTTGCAGCCAGGCTTTTGGGTATCATCTTACAGTAATTCCCTTAACAAAGCATTGACACTGGCGGGATTCGCCTTTCCTTTCATGGCTTTCATGGTCTGGCCCACCAGGTAGCCGATGGCCCTGTCCTTGCCGCTGCGATAATCCTGTACAGACTGAGGGTTTGCGGCGATGACCTCTTCCACCACCTTCCGCAGGGCATCTTCGTCGCTCACCATTTTCAACCCCCGTTCCTCCACATATTTCTCCGGATCTACATTCTCCGCAAACATTGCCTCGAATACTTCCTTCGCCACAGTGGAGTTGATGGCCTTCTTTTCCGTCATGGCAATCAGTTTCGCCAGATTTTCCGGTGAAAAAAGAATGTCCTCCGGGTCCAGCTCCTTCTCCTTCAGCAGGCGCAGCGTCTCTCCCATCAGCCAGTTGGAGACCTTCTTGGGCTGACTTCCCATAGCCACGGTGGCCTCAAAAATATCTGCCATGTGACGGGATTCCGTAATGATTTCAATGTCGTAGTCGGGAATATCATATTCCGCCCTGTACCGCTGCATTTTCTCTGTGCGGAATTCCGGCTGGCGGGCGCGGATCTCTTCCAGAAAAGCATTACTGATGCTGACAGGCACCAGGTCAGGATCCGGGAAATATCTGTAATCCTGGGCATCCTCCTTGGAACGCATGGAACAGGAAGCTTCCTTCGCCTCGTCCCAGCGCCGGGTCTCCTGTACCACAGCCTGCCCGGACTCTATCAGATCAATCTGGCGGTTCCGCTCATTCTCGATTGCCCTGGCGATGGAGCGGAAAGAGTTCAGGTTCTTCATCTCCGTGCGG
>DKVC01000243.1 GCA_002490995.1 Lachnospiraceae bacterium UBA7188 | reverse complement strand
CAACTTCTACCAGTGCGTCCTGTTCGGGAAAGCGGCTGAAAGGATCAGCAAAGCAGGTGTCAAAAAAGGCAGCCTGCTCTTCATCACGGGCGACCTTGACCTTGTGGAATTCACCCGCAAGTCGGACGGCTCAAAAGGCATGATCCCCAAGATCACCGTGTACGAATGGAGCTATGTCCCCGGCGGAAAACGTGCGGAAAACAGCAATGCCAATACAGGCAGCGGCGCACCTGCATCTGCCAGCGCAGATGACGGCTTCATGAACGTGGAAGACTGTGGAGAGAATGGACTGCCGTTCAACTGATGCCCTCCGGCATGGCTGGCGGTACAAGAGGAATTGCACCAGGGAAACGAATCCCCGGATGTGATTCCTCTTTTTTTATTTTACAGGAAAGGAATGGAAAAACCAAATGAGAAAAAACGTATTCTCCAGAAGCATCAAGATCCTGATCGTCTCCCTGCTCCTCCTTGCCGTCTTTTTCCAGAAGGAACGCTCCCAGAAGCTGATGGCTGCCGCCCTCATCCTCTGGCTTGTCATAACTGCCGGAATCTTCCTGTTCCAGAAGTCGGGGAAGCTGGCAAAGAAATGCAGCGCCTTTTCTGCCTCCTTAAAGCAGGCTGGCAGAACAGCAAAAGCCCCTGCAGAAAAGACAGCAGAGCCAGAGCCGGCAGCTGACACAGAACCGGCAGTTCCTGCAAAGCCTGCACCTGACAGCAGGGAAACAGAGACCATGCTGCTCCATATCTCCCTGCGGATCACGGAGAAGCTGAAATCCGCCTATCCCCAGTCCGTCTGGCAGTGGAAGGACACGCCCTCCCTGCAGGACATCCTGGCAGGCGGGACAGTGCGCATCCTGGTGGAGAACATGGACGCCTATACCCATGCGGACATCTCCTTTGACCGCTTCGGGCGCATCCATGTGGAGCCCATGACCATCGGCAGCTTTGCGGAGCCTTCCGGAAACGGCACTGGTGCCGGGCCAAAAGCAGGCAGTGCCGATGCCGCAGAAGAAACGCCCCCGGAGCCTTCCGTGGTGGATGTAAGGGTATGGTGTTAGACGGCATTTTAAAAGGAGAGGCGACTGCACAGTCGCCGCAAATTAAAATCTTCATATGAAAACAGTAACCCTTACAGCGTGCGGCAAAAAACAGCACGCTTTTTCTTGCTTATAGTGAAATATCCTGTATGATATTATCTGTAACCGTATACAGCAGAGCACACAAAAAGAGAAGAGAACCCCACCGTCCAAAGTTTGGCTCTCCCCTCATTCACCAGCCGGATCTATGGAAAGATCCGCCATGTCCATGATACGTCCATTTACTGTTTTTTGCAAGCTGAACAGGATTTCCTTTTCTGACAGGCAGTGGTTTAAACAGGAAACAGGAAGCCTCTCCCATACAGATGGCGTCTGTCCGGCCTGCCGCGCAAAAGCCTGCCTGTCCCCGTTTGCTTCCTATACGCGTTACCTGGTGGAATGGGCAGGCGGAAACCCAGCCACTCACGAGATAACCGTACAGCGATACCAGTGCAGTTCCTGCGGCCATACCCATGCCCTGCTCTCCAGCGCCCTGGTGCCGTATTCTTCCTATTCCCTGCGGTTTATTCTTATGGTGCTGCAGGCTTATTTCCTGCACAGGGACAGTGTACAGGCGGTCTGTGAACGGGCAGGGATCTCCGTTTCCACCCTCTACCGCTGGAAATCCCTGTTCCTTGCGCATAAGGCCCTGTGGCTGGGAGTTCTGGAGAGCCTGGAGACATCCGCGCCGGCTTTCCTTGACGGTATGGACGGTATTCTTCTGCGGGGATTCTGCCTGAAATTCCTCTTCTCTTTCCTTCAGCGTCCACGGGGCACATCCCCGGATCCGCCGTCCGGCACACCGGGGCGGACATCCGGCCTCACATAAGATGGGAATGGGAATCCGGAATGGTTTCTGTTAGTCTGTCTGTAACGACAACAGAAGGAGGATGTATCTTTATGGAAACAACACAGAAAGAGCAGATGGAAGTGGCGCAGATGCGTTTCGGTGCCATCGCGCCGTTAGTGCAGGGGACGTATACGGACGCTTCCATGGCCGCATACTGCCGCCGGGTAGCCCAGACACCACAGCGGCTGCCGGACGGAAGGGTATTCCAGTATAAACCCAAGACGGTGGCAAAGTGGTACCAGCTGTATGAAAAAGGCGGGATGGAGGCCCTGGTTCCCCGAACCCGGTGCGACAAGGGCGGCACCCGGGTTATCCCGGAGGAGGCCGAACGGGAGATCTTCAGGCTGAAAAAGGAGTATCCCCGGCTGAATGCCACCCAGATCCGGGAGAAACTGGTACAGGACGGGATGCTGCCGGCAACGGTATCCGTCTCCACCATCCAGCGTTATATCAAACATAACGGCCTCAGGGGAATGCAGGATGCAACGGTAAAGGACAGGAAAGCGTATGAGGAAGAATACTTCGGAGGCATGTGGCAGGCCGACACCTGTTACCTGCCGTATATCAGGGAAAATGGGAAATCCCGCCGTGTGTACCTGATCATGATCCTGGATGACCATTCCCGTATGATCGTGGGGGGAAAGCTCTATTATCAGGAAAACGCCGCCAACTTCCAGAAAACGTTAAAGGATGCCATCGCTGCCTACGGGATTCCGAATAAACTATATGTGGATAACGGTTCCCCTTACAGTAACGAACAGCTTTCCTTTATCTGCGGCTCGGTAGGGACGGTGCTTCTGCATACTCCTGTAAGAGATGGCGCCAGCAAGGGAAAGGTGGAGCGGAATTTCCGGACACTGAAGGAGCGGTGGCTCTACGGGCTGGATGTCTCCCAGGTTCAGAGCCTGGAAGAATTCAACCGCATGCTTGCGGAATACATCAGGCGGCACAATACCACGAAGCATGGCGGTACAGGTCAAAGTCCGCTGGAGAGGTATATGGCGGGAAACAGCCGGATCCGCAGGCCAGAGAGCCGGGAATGGCTGGAGGAAGC
>DKVC01000017.1 GCA_002490995.1 Lachnospiraceae bacterium UBA7188 | reverse complement strand
GGCCATACGCCCGGAATATTGAAAAAACTGGTATACTGTGCAGACTGCGGGCGGGGCCTTACCCGTTATAAATCAGTTACGTGCAAAGGGACAAAGAAAACTTATTTCTATGTGTGCCGCACCCATGCAGAAGATCCGGATGCCTGCCCAAAGAAATATATGCCGGAAGAACGGCTCCTGGAAATTTTATGGGATACACTGGAGGTGCAGATCAGGCAGGCGGCCGGCATTTCCGGTATGGTGGATCAGATTTGTGCGTCAGCAGCGCATGCGGATAAAAATGCGGAGCTTGACCGTGAAGTGGCAGCGGCCGGAAAGGAACTGAAAAGGGCGCAGGCGCTTTATGACGGCCTGTATCCCATGTATGCCGTGGACAGGGCACTGACAGAGCATGAATACATGCAGATGAGGCAGGAATACCGTGTGCAGATGCAGCGGGCAGAAAAAAGACTGGAAGCTGCGGAGCAGAAGAAAAAAGAACATGCCGCACGGATGGAGAAGAACCCATGGCTGGAAGCCTGCGCCCCTTTCCATGCAGAAACAGGGATTACGGAAGAAATGGCACATGCGCTTATATCACGTGTGGAAGTCAGCGCGGACAACAGCGTCGCGGTCAGGCTGCGGTGGCGGGATGAATACCGCGCCCTTGTGGAACTGCTGGAGGCAGAGGGGGCAGAAGTATGAGCGGCATGGGCGAGGTGCGCGCAGTCTCCGGAAAGGCACCGGTGGGACAGCCAGCCAGGATAACCGTTGCAAAATACCTGCGCATTTCCAACGAAGATACGGACCGGAACCAGGCGGCAAAAACGGAATCGGACAGCATCGCAAACCAGAGGGACCTGCTTTCGGATTTTATCAGTCGGATGTCGGAATTTGACGGGGCGGACATTATTGAATTTTGTGATGACGGGTGGAGCGGAAAGAATTTTACCAGGCCGGCAGTCCAGGAAATGCTTGGGATGGCGCGCGAGGGGAAGATCCAGTGCATCGTGGTAAAGGATATGTCACGTTTTGGGCGCGATTACCTGGAAGTGGGGAATTATATTTCCCGTGTGTTCCCTTTCCTTGGAATACGATTCATAGCCGTCAATGACGGCTATGACAGCATCCGGCCAGCAGATACGGACAGCCTGGAAACGTCTTTCAAGACACTGCTTTATGACCTGTACAGCCGCGACCTTTCAAAAAAAGTGCGGAGTGCAAAAAAACGAAAGGCGGAAAATGGCGAGTTCCTTTCGCCTTTCGCCCCATATGGGTATGTGAAGGACACAGAGCGGAAAAACCATCTGATTATCGACGAAGAAGCGGCAGGGAATGTCCGGCGTATTTTCCAGATGGCAGCAGACGGGCAGACAACGGAGCAGATTGCAAGGGAACTGAATATAGAACATGTGCCAACGCCTATGAAACAGAAGCGCAGGGAAGGATGCCGGCGCGAATGGAAAAGCATCTGCGGGGATAATTTCTGGACACGGAATGCCGTAGGGGTGATCTTGCGAGATGAACGTTATATTGGAACAAATATATACGGCAAAAGGGTGAGGGATGAGGTTGGCAAAAGCCATACCGTAAAAAACAGGCGCGAAGACTGGACGGCTGTGGAAAATGCCCATGAAGGGATTGTGTCACGCAGTGAGTTTGAACGTGCACAGGAGGCAATGCGGAAGTTTACAGAACATCCATGCCGCCCGTCCGGCCGCCCGTTCAACAAAAAAATCAGGTGCGGTATATGCGGCCATATCATGGCCAGGATTGGCAGAAAAAATCCATATTATATATGCCGGACTCCAAGTGTAACGGATGCGTATGCCTGCCCGACAGGGCGCATGCCAGAAAAAGACTTTATGGATGTCCTGAAAGCACAGCTTCATGCACAGGCGCTTTATGCTTTGGATACCAGCCGCATATGGGAGGAAAAACACCGGAGGGAAAAGCAGGATGTGAAAAGCATCCAAAAATCTATATCCATACTCCGGGAGACATATACCGCCCTGGAAAGGCATATCAGGGAATTATACGAAAAAAATATTTTTGGGGAGATAGATAAGGAAACATACCTGAAAGAAAAAAATGCAGCAGCAGAAAAACGGGATTCTATCCGTGCTGAAATAGACGCGCTGGAAGCTAAGCTGCAGAATGCCAGGACAGATGGAAAACTGGAAAATAAGTTAGTGGACAGTTTTTCAAAATATGCAGAGATTGATAAGCTGACAGCAGAGATTGTGTCAGATGTCCTGCAAGAGATCATAGTATATCCGGGCGGGAGGTTTCATATAGTCTGGAATTACGGGGATGAACTGGAAAGGCTGCTTCTGGACATTAATATGGAAGATAAAGCTGAAAATGCAGAGGATTAGACAAAATATGATAAGTTTAGATAAAATTCATAATTTATTTACAAAATATTTTTAGTCCGTGCTTGACAGGAGCTGATTTTGGGATCAGCGGAACCGGGACAGCGGCGCGCAGCGAGTTCCTCCGCCTCATTGCGGACTGCGAGGCGGGGAAGGTGGACATCGTTCTGACCAAGAGCATATCAAGGTTTGCGAGGAACACGGTAGACCTGCTCTCCACGGTCAGGCATTTAAAGGAGATCGGGGTGGAGGTACGGTTTGAGAAGGAGCGCATCTATTCCTTTTCCGGCGACGGAGAGCTGATGCTTTCCATCCTCGCTTCCTTTGCACAGGAAGAAAGCCGCAGCA
>DKVC01000109.1 GCA_002490995.1 Lachnospiraceae bacterium UBA7188 | reverse complement strand
GTAAGTCTTTGCAAACATATTCACGGAAAACATAATTTATTTATCTCTCTTTTTCTCTTGTTATCTCCTTTTTTCTCATGATATCTCACTTTGTCCATGATTGGGTGATTTAATATTTATTTTAGAAATGGGTAATTTTTCCCTGTTTTTCTGCCGAAATAATAATTGAAAACAAGGCAGCGACACTATTGAAATACGCATCCAGGGAGGGATTAACGCAGCAAACGGACTTCAAACCAATTTCAAAGTGTATCCTGTTCAGATGGTAACCGGCGTACGGAAGCCGAAAAGGGAAAAAAGCGGTTCCGGGAAGCAAAATCCCCATTCCGCCAGAACCCCTGGTTTCAACAGTATACTCGAAAAGGCAGTGCAGGAAAATGCCCCGGAGGAATGCTATACCGTGACTTATGACAGGCAGAGCCGCCTCCAGACCTATTATTACCGTCAGCCCAGAGAGTATACCAGGTAACCGTCCGTTTTCTTCCCATCTTGAACGCAGAAAAGGCATATGCATCCCGCACATGCCTTTTTTGGTTTTTGCAGTATAAATTCTATCAGCACTTAATCTCCAGGTATCCGAGAAGCTTGGACATGTCGTACTCCTCCAGCACACCCAGATTGGAATCATAATACTTTCCGTCAAAATGAATGAGATAATGGCAGTAACGCCCCATCTTCTCCATCATAATGCAGCATTTCGGCAGTACGGCATTCCTTCCCTCTGTATAGTTGATAACGTCGGAATGATCAATCCCGTAGTAATTCAGGGCGGAAATCATCCGTCCCATGGTAGCCTGCCACTCTCTGCAGTCCATCACCGTAATCACTTCCGCAATGGTAAGCCCGGCCAGCATGGCCACACAGGCCTGTCCGCAGAGACCGTCCTCCGGCTGGATAATGACCTGCATGCTGTCAATCTTACGGACAGGATTCTCAAAGCTGTAAGGACTGTTCTGGTCCATGCGAATCAAGGAGCCGGTAATATGCAGCAGAATCTTATGTGTCACACCAAGCTCCACATTCACTGCATCCCCGTCCGGGATGTGGATCTCATAATTTCCCTGAAATGTACTTTTTTCATTTTCAAGGGGCAGAAGCTCACACTCAATGATTTTGTTATCCAGAATCACTTCTGCCTGGATGATGTCGCGCTGTTTGCAGACTTCCCATACATTGAAAGGAATCCGAATCATGACGCCTTTTTCTTTCTTCTCTACAACCGATTCAAAAAAATACCTCATCTCATACCTCCGTCCGGGGCCCGCCCGCTTTTTGTACTTTCGCCGTTTTGATTATTGTATCAAATTCTTCCGCATTTGAAAACACTTTTCCGATAAGTTAAAAATGTAACAATCGGGACATAACAATCAGAGATTTTTCCTGGCCTGGGATGGCGAAATGCCGTAGCGCTTCTTAAACAGCTTGCTGAAATGGTAGGCGTCGTCATACCCCACCAGTGCCGCCACCTCCTGGATGCTTCCCTGATACCCGCTCTCCAGCAGCTCCTTCGCCTTCTCCAGCCGGAGATTGATCAGATGGCGGATAGGCGTGTTTCCCGTCTCCCCCTTAAATATCCTGGAGATGTAAAAGGGGCTCAGGTACATATTCTCCGCAATCTGGTCAAGGGAAATCTTCTCGCTGTAATGATCTTCAATGTAGCTGACCACCTGCTCCGCCACGTATTTCCTGCTGGCGGATTCGAAGGCATAGCCCCTGGGCCGCTCCATGGGCTCGCACTGCTCCCTGATCACCAGCAGCAGCATCTGTATCAGATAGGATTTCAGCATAAAATACCGTCCCTGCCTGCGCACGGCGTTTTCCGCCTCCATGGAAGTGCAGAGCTTCAGCAGCCGCTGGCTCAGCTCGCCGCTTGTGTGGATAATACATTCCCCACCCGGAAGCGGCATATGATTCTCCTGACAGCCTGATATACGGATGTTGGTAAATCCCACAAAAAACTCTGTAGCAGGCGTGTCAGCCTCAGGGCACAGCAGGGCCTGATGCTTTACACCCGGATTGATCATGATCAGATCTCCCTCTTTCACCGGATATATCTTATCGTTAATCCGGTATTTTCCTTCCCCGGAAAGGACATAGGCCAGTTCCAGGAAATCATGGCTTCGATATCCCGGTTCCTCGTTGCCCTTATGTCTGGTTCCCTTCCATATAAAAAGGAAGGTTGGATCCATCTCGTCTATGGATATCTCTGTCGTCTTCTGCTCGTCCATACAGCATCCTCCGCACCGCATCCGCAGCACCTCAAATGATTCTTATCCGACCGGAAAGCCCGGTTCGTTTTTATTTATGCTATTTTACCCTTTTTTCTCCCAAAAGTAAAATGAATTTTTGAAATTGCGGAAAATAACCGCTGCAATTTGTTTAGGGAAAAGCCCAGAAATACAATTAAAATTGCTGCAAACCTGTAGCGGTTATTTGTAGACATTTCCTTACTCTCCTGACAGAACCAGATCCAGGATGTGGGCCAGCGGGTCACAGGCATTCATAACCTCCTCCACGGTATTATTCTGGGCTCCCAGCTCTATCAGCAGGCATCTGGGCTTGAGATGCATGTTATATCGGTAACCCTTCAGGTAAATTTTCCGGGTCAGATTCGGATAATATTCCATGGCCTTGAGCTGCATCTGAAAGGAAAAAGCCAGGTTTCCGTCCAGATTCTCGTTATAGAGGTACGCTATGTTGCCGGTCTTCTTCGTCCTGGAGAGGCCGTTGAAAAACATAAACCTGGCAGTAGGCCTCCCGTCCAGATCCATAACCAGATGCGTACTCTCAGGCAGGGCATCCCTATGTAAATCAATGACCACCTGTATGGACGGATAGTCGGCGAGCACCTGCTGGATATCCGTAAGGGCCACCGAATAGGAATCATCACGGGACTCCTTATCATACTGCCCCAGATGATGAACCACATGATACCCATAGGTACTCTCAAGAATTTCCGCCAGGTGTTCCCCCACACCCATGATGGACGTGGCGGCATCCCCCGGAATGGAATCCGCAAAAGCCTCCTGGGAATGAGTATGATAAATCAGAATCTGGGGTCCGTCAGCGTCCTTTTCTATCCGCATGTCCTTTTCCAGGAGCTTACTGACATTCAGCTGGTCACTGCCTGCCGTTGTGTTGGCATCTATGGTATAAAACTGGCTAATCAGCGTCTCGTAACTGCCCAGCGCTTCCAGATCCACCTGATTCTGCTTGGTATGCGGGATAAATGCCGCCGGCTGCTGCAGGGCTGCCGCCTCATTCTCCGCCCGCAAAAGCTCCTGCATGGAGTCCCGGGGAAGTTCCGTCTCCCCTGATGCCTGTCCCCCGTCCTGAACCGGCTCCGCCGGCGGCACGGGTTCCGTATCTTCCTCTTCCGCAGCTGCCTCCTCCGGAAATGTCCCTTCCTCCGCCTCCGCCAGCATAATCGTGCGGAAATCTGTCCTGCTGTCCCCTTCCTCTGTCCCGGTATCCTTTCCGTAATATCCATAAAAGGGGAACAGGGCGGCAACCTGCTCCTGGAGAAACCTTCCGCTTCCCCTGCCGTTTTCCATGGCAAATGCAATCCCCGGCATAAACAGGCTGCTCAGCCCCTGTTCGGCTCCTTCCGTCAGGCTTCTCAGCATGGCGTCTCCCATGGTATCCTGCTTTTTTACGGCGTCCGGTGCTGCAGCGCTGCAGCTTTTCATGACCGCCTGTATTCCCAGTACCAGAAAGGCCAGCAAAAGAAGCAGTCTGGAATGACTTTTTCCCATGAACAGTAATACACTTCCTTTCCTGCCTCCAGATTCCTATTCAATATATGCCGGCAGATTCGGATACATGCGGATTCCTCTCATGTCAGTCCATAAACGCTTCCCCGATGGCAATGTTAATCCCTTCGGACACGGTATAACTGACCCGTTTGATAACGGCGTCAATATCCTTGCCCGTCATATACATATTATTCAATTCCGCGAAATTCAGCTTCTGCTTCTCCCTGTATCTGGCATTTGCCGGATCTCCGTCCTCCTCCAGAAGCTTATCCAGCGCATCTCCCACTATAGTGGCAGCATCCACCACAGTGGGAATACCGACAGCAATCACAGGCACTCCCAGGCTCTCCATGGTCAGCGCATTCCTGTGGTTTCCCACGCCGGAACCGGGCTGTATTCCGGTATTGGTGATCTGAATCGTGCGGTTCAATCGCTTCGTGCTGCGGGCCGCAAGAGCGTCAATGACAATGAGCGCATCCGGGGATGTCTCCCCCACTACTCCCTTCACGATCTCCGCCGTCTCCATTCCGGTCTTCGCCATAACTCCCGGCTCCAGGGCACTGATCTGATTCATTCTGTCACAGTTATAGGCAGCCTTGCCGTATTCCTTCACGATATGCCGGGTAATGAACAGATTGTCCACCACCTGAGGACCCAGGGCATCAGCCGTCACCTCCCTGTTTCCCAGCCCCACCACCAGCACGGACTGCTCCCTGTCCGCATCGGGCAGCAGTCCTTTAAGCTCCTCCGCCAGCCTTAAAGAAATCTCTCTGTGATAATCGTCATCCGGCTCCACCATGGCGGGCGCTTCCATGGTCACATAGATTCCCACCGGCTTGCCCATGGCCCTGGCGGCATTTTTCGTATCAATCATCACCTTTGTGACTCGGATATCCTCCTCTTCATGGTAGTACTCCTCCACTCTGACACCCCGCAGCTCGCTGTCCGCCTCGCTGATGCTCTCTCTTGCCTCCAGCGCCAGGTCCGTCCTCACCTGGGGGAAATGTTCCTGTTCTTTATTCTGCATTGTTCCTCACTCTCTTTCGCATTCGACTTCATTTCGTAAATTTATTTTCTATTTTGTTCAATTTTTCCCGGAATATGTCTTGACAAAGCTTCTATTATTTACTAAACTGTCTTTATGCGTTTATCACAGTCCTCCGTGTCTGGCTGGGATAAAACAAACCAAACATAATTTTAGTATACAATTGGAGGTGTACGAGACTTGGCTAATATTAAATCCGCGAAGAAGAGAATCCTGGTAAATCGCACCAGGGCCGATAGAAACAAGGCGATCAGATCAAGTGTTAAGACTGCCATTAAGAAGGTTTATGCTGCGATTGCTGCCGGTGACAAGGCTGCTGCGAAGACCGAGCTGGCTGCTGCTACCAAAGTCATCGAGATGGCCGGAAGCAAGGGCGTTTATCACAAGAACAATGTTGCCCACAAAGTTTCCCGTATCAGCAAAGCCGTAAATGAAATGGCTTAATCAATATCATGTTAAAAACACCCATAACCGTCATATGGGTGTTTTTTATTTTAAGTGATGTATAACCTGCTAAATATGATCTTAGAACCAATTTTTCCATCATACATACCAATTCTGGCGGTCTTGAGTATAGCGTCAATGTCAGCCAGGAAAGTCCTGATTACCGGCTTTCGAAAACTGTTTTTTATATTGCTCCAGTTCTGCACGAAGTTTCTGTACTTCTTTCTCTGCCAGCTCCTTCGCTTTCCGTTCCTCTTCCGCCCGCTGTCGTTCCTGTTCCTTTGCCTTCCGTTCCTCTTCCGCCCTCTGCCACTCTTCTTCCGCCCTCTTCCGTTCACGTTCCGTGTTGACACGCTCCTCTTCCCGGGCCTCTTCCCGTTCCAGTTCTATACGCCTGTCAAATGTGTAGTCCAGTTGTGTCACCTTTGTCACCTCCTCACGGCACCGTATCAGAAATTCCCGCAGCACATCCTCTCTGATGCAGCGTTCTATGGCTTTGTTGATCGCTTTTCTCAAATCCTTCTCCGGATACTCCCCCAGGTACTCCCGCACATAGCGTACAAAGATCATGTACTGCCGTAAAACCGGGCATTTCGACAGCAGCTTCCGGTTCTTCCCCGGATTGATGTTGTAGACAGTGCAGGTCAGCTCCAGCTCCGGCTTCTCCACTGGGTTTGCGTACGCGTCCGATAACTTCAGCTGATACTGCTCCGGCTGTTCTTCCGCCCCATTATAAAACACCGCAAAACGGGGTGTCGGGATCTTCACCAGCCTACGTCCGTAAATATACTGCCTCTTAACCCACTGTTCCAGAATGTTTGTCACATAGATCAGCTCCCGCAGGGGCATGTTGGGGCAGACGGTGGATTCATGCTCGTATACGCTCAGGTTCATATCCAGAATGAACGCCGCGTCATTGCGCACC
>DKVC01000310.1 GCA_002490995.1 Lachnospiraceae bacterium UBA7188 | reverse complement strand
GGTTATTTGGAGGCATTTCCTTAGTATGGAGGAAAAGCAGCAATGGAAAAAAGAAAACTGGAAAAACTGGGAATTGAGACTTCTTTACTGGGATTTGGATGCATGCGCTTCCCGGTGACGGCGGAAGGTAAAATTGACGAACCCGAGGCAGAGCGGATGATGGATAAAGCCATTGCTGCCGGGGTGAATTATATCGATACTGCCTATCCCTATCACAACGGCGACAGCGAGCCCTTTGTGGGCAGGGTGCTGAAAAAATATGGCAGGCACTCTTTCTATCTGGCCACCAAGCTGCCCTGTTGGAAGGTGTCGAAGAAGGAAGACGCAGAGCAGATTTTTGAAGAGCAGCTGACACGGCTGCAGACGGATTACATAGACTTCTATCTGATGCATGCCCTGGGCGGAGACAGCTTCCGGAAGATGGTGGAGCTGGGCGTGGTGGAAGTTCTGGAGCGGCTGAAAGCGGAAGGCAGAATTAAGTATCTGGGCTTTTCCTTCCACGACAGCTACGAGGCGTTTGAGGAAATCCTGTGTTACAGAGACTGGGATTTCTGCCAGATTCAGCTGAATTACATGGATGCGGAGAGCCAGGCAGGGTTGAAGGGATACCGTCTCACGGAAGAAAGAAACGTGCCGCTGGTGATCATGGAGCCGGTAAAAGGCGGTTCTCTGGCAGCATTTGCGGAAGACATCACAGGGAAATTCCGCGCCTTGGATCCGGAAGCTTCCGCGGCGTCCTATGCGCTGCGCTGGGTGGGAAGTCTGCCCAATGTGAAAGTGGTTCTGAGCGGTATGTCCACTATGGCGCAGGTGGAAGATAATCTGAAAACCTTTACAAATTTCCGCACTCTTTCTGACGAAGAACGGAAGACTATAGACGATATCGTGGCATTGATCAGGAGCCGGGTGCAGAACGGCTGTACCGCATGCCGGTATTGCATGCCCTGTCCGGCAGGCGTGGACATCCCGGGCAATTTCCGCGTATGGAACACCTACCATATGTACCAGAATTACAATATGGTCAAAAATAACTGGGAGAAGAATCTGGGTGACGAAAAGCAGGCGAAGAACTGTATCAAATGCGGCAAATGCGAGAAGGCCTGCCCTCAGAAGCTTCACATCAGGGAAGACCTGGAGAAGGTGCAGGCGGATATGGACAGGAAGGAATTCGTGTTCTGAGAAAATGTAATTTATAAATGTCTACAGGGCTGCAGGACGAAATGGAAAGGAGGCCGGTTCTTACATATGGAGAAAGCGTTCAAACTGGATTTTGAAAACGATAAGGCGGGAAGCCTGTACGTAAACTGCTGCGGCTGTTCCCAGACGGAAAGCCTGCACAGTTTCGGGCCGGCTTCCAAACCTCATTACCTGATTCACTATGTGCTCAGCGGCAGGGGTTTGTTCCGATTCCACGATAAGGAATATCGGCTGGAGGCCGGCTACGGCTTCCTGATACAGCCCAATGAGCTGGCATTCTATCAGGCGGATGAGAAAGAGCCCTGGAGTTACCTGTGGGTGGGCTTCGGGGGCAGCCGGGCGGGAGAGTATCTGGAGACCATGGGATTGTCGGCAAGGCATCCCATCTTCTCCTGCGACAGAGACCAGGAGCTATATGCCATCGTACGGGATATGATGGAACATAATACTTTCGGAATAGCGGATGATTTAAGACGGAACGGACAGCTGGGCGTATTCCTCTCCATCCTGGCGGAAAGTGCCGGAGTGGTGGCAAGGGACGAGGAAGACAAGGGAAATCAGTATGTGAAGAAGGCAGTGTCCTTTATTCAGAGCAATTACTGTAATCCCATCAAGGTGACAGATGTGGCGGATTATGTATGCATCAACAGAAGTTACCTCTACACGCTCTTTCAAAGCTATCTGGGGATGTCTCCCCAACGATTTCTTACAACATTCCGCATAACGAAAGCAGGAGAGCTGCTGGATTCCACATCCTACCCCATAGAAAGCATCGCGCTTTCCTGCGGCTACAGCGACGCGTTGGTTTTTACCAAGGCTTTTCACGCCATGAAGGGCATGTCTCCCTCCCAGTACCGCAGGCAGAGCCACAGGGAGAATTCACGGGAGCAGCTTCAGGAGGTGGAGCATCTCATTGCCCAGCTTCTGAAATCCCAGAACAAAATATAGAGAAGAAAGAGAATAGAAATGAGGATATTACTATTATTGCGGGGAGCACCCGGCTGCGGCAAATCCACCTGGATCCGGCAGCAGGGACTGAAAAAGTATACATTATCAGCAGACGACATCCGTCTGCTGTGCCAGAGCCCGGTAATGCTGGCGGACGGGACGGAGGGCATCAGCCAGTCCAATGACAGCACCGTATGGAAGACACTGTTCAGCATTCTGGAAATAAGGATGCAGAGAGGCGATTTTACGGTTATCGATGCCACCAATTCCAAGACCAGTGAGATGAACCGGTATAAGGAAATGTGCGAGAATTACCGTTATCGGATTTACTGCGTGGACTTCACGGATGTTCCCATAGAAGAGGTGAAACGCAGAAATGCGGACAGGGAAGCTTTCCAAAGGGTGCCGGAGGATGTTATCGACAATATGTACTCCCGGTTCCGGACCCAGAAGATCCCCTCCGGAATCAAGGTGATCAAGCCGGATGAACTGGACACCATCTGGCTGAGGATGTTTGATATGTCTTCGTACAAAAAAGTACATCATATCGGCGATATCCACGGCTGCAATACGGTTCTGCAGAAATATCTGGCGGACAACGGCGGCCTGAAGGACGATGAAATGTACATCTTTGTGGGGGATTACATTGACCGCGGCGTGGAAAATGCGGAAGTGGTGGAGTTCCTGCTTTCCATCATGAACAGGAAGAATGTGCTGATGCTGGAGGGAAACCATGAGAGGTGGCTCTGGTACTGGGCAAACGACAGCACCGGCAGGTCCAAAGAGTTTGAGCTGATTACAAAGCCGGTTCTGGATGCCGCAAAGATCAGCAGGAAGGAGGTAAGGCAGCTCTACAGGAAATTCGGCCAGTGCGCATATTACAGATATGGGGATAATATCTATCTGGTCACCCACGCGGGCCTGAGCACTCTGCCTGAAAACCTGTCCTTCGTGGCCACGGAGCAGATGATTAAGGGCGTGGGCAATTATGATGATTTTGAGAAGATTGCGGAGACCTTTTTTGACACTACGCCGGATAATTGTTATCAGATTCACGGACACAGGAATACAAAGCATGTTCCCACGATGGTAAACGACAAAGTGTTTAACCTGGAAGGGCAGGTGGAGTACGGCGGCTGTCTGAGATGCGTCCAGGTGGACGAAACCGGGATTCACTGCATCGAGGTGGAAAATGAGGTGTACAGGACGCCTGAGATGCAGGAAGAGCAGTCGGTAGTCAACAGCTCCGTAGCGGATACCATTATTTCCCTGCGCAGCAATAAATATATCGTGGAGAAGAAGTTCGGCAATATTTCCTCCTTCAATTACACGGACAAGGCATTCTACGACAAAGCTTGGGATGCCCAGACTGTCAAAGCAAGAGGCCTGTATCTGGACACCATGAAGGGAAAGGTGGCTGCCAGGTCTTACGATAAATTTTTCAATATCAATGAGCGGCCTGAGACAAAGTTTGAGATGCTGCAGCATAAACTGCGGTTTCCGGTTACTGCCTATGTAAAGGAGAACGGCTTTCTGGGAATTGTAAGCTATAACGAGTACGAGGACGCGCTGCTGGCAGCCAGCAAGTCCACTTTGGACAGCCAGTACGCAGGGTATTTCCAGGAGATGCTGCGGAAAAAGGTCGCGCCGGAAAATCTTGAGAAAATGAAAGAGTATGCAAAGGAAAAGGAAGTTTCCTTCGTCTTTGAGTGCGTCGATATGGAGCATGACCCGCATATCATTGAGTATCCGGAGAGCCGTCTGTTTTTGCTGGACATCGTCTGCAACCGGATGGAGTTTGCAAAGTATGAGTATGACGATATGTGCCATGTCGCAGATGCTTTTGGCTTGGAGCCAAAGAAGAAGGCTTATGAAATAGCAGACTGGCAGGAATTTTTCGACTGGTATCATGATATCCTGGAAGCGGATTACGAGTACGAAGGGCATAAAATCGAGGGCTTTGTCATTGAAGACAGCGCCGGATACATGACGAAGGTAAAGCTTACTTACTACAATTTCTGGAAATATATGAGAAGTGTATCTCATGAAGCCATCCGGAAGGGCTACATCAGTAAGACATCCTCTCTGGCAACACCGCTGGCAAACGAGTATTATGCCTGGGTGAGGAAGTTGCATGAACGGGATGACAGGGATAATCTGCCCAAGGATATCTGTACGCTTAGGAGATGGTTTTATGAGGCTAAGGAAAAGAGTGATGCAGGAGAAAAGTCGTGAATGAACCGAGTTTTACATCAGAATTTCAGATTTGAATCATTAGCGGTACGAGTGTAACGATTTATGCTTATAATTCATATTCTGTAATTGAGTGGAAGAAGGAGAAGAGCGTTGCTATGGCAATCGGATATTTGCTCGTACAGGCGAGGGCTGCCCAGGATGCTATCCCGCTTGAAGGCGTGCATGTGAGAATTCTGGGGGAGCAGGGGGAAATCCTTTATCATTTGATGACAGATGAAAGCGGGGAGACACAGAAAGTGCCCCTGGAGACGCTGGATAAAGGGTTTTCCCAGAATCCCTATTATGCGGGATTACCTTACAAAAGCATAAATGTACTTGCACAGAGGGAGGGATTTAACACACTTTATGTGACCCATATTCCCATCTATGAAGGAGAAACGGCGGTTCTGCCCATGGAGCTTGTGCCTGTGGAGGCCAGACAGCGCCGTCCGGGAGAGACGAAAATATTTATCGGAAAGCCTGCCGTAGCCATGCAGGAACCCAGGACGCAGGAGGGAAGCGAAGGGGCGGAAGCGGGCAGCAATGCAACTGCAGAGAGCAGTATGCCGGGAGCAGGTATCGGCACAGGAGGTACCATGCCGGGGACCGGAACCGGGATGGGGAATAGCAGCACACCGGAAGTCGGGACTGACGGGGGAAGAATTCTTCGCCAGGTGGTGATTCCGAATCCGATTACCGTGCATCTGGGGGCTCCGGGCTCTAATGCATCCAATGTAAAAGTATCCTTTCCGGATTATGTGAAAAATGTGGCCAGCAGCGAGATTTACCCCACATGGCCGGATGCGTCTCTGAGGGCTAATATTTATGCGATTATTACGTTTGCTCTTAATCGGATTTTCACAGAGTGGTACAGGAGCCGGGGCTATGATTATGATATTACCAACAGCACGGCTTATGACCAGAATTTTGTATATGGACGGCCCATTTATGACTCTGTCAGCAGGGTGGTAGACGAGATTTTCAATGAATATGTACGCAGGCCGGGACAGAATGCACCCTATTTTACTTCCTTCTGCAACGGAACCACTGTTACATGCCGGGGAATGTCCCAGTGGGGAACGGTCACGCTGGCGAACAACGGATATACACCGCTGGAGATTCTGCGCAATTATTACCCGAATGATGTGGAAATCGTGGAGGCGGATGCCTATGCCAATGTCCCGTCTTCCTATCCGGGGACAGCGCTGAGAGTCGGGAGTACTGGGCTGGATGTGGAAACCATACAGACTTACCTGAACAGAATCCGGAGAAATTATCCGGCGATTCCGGCAATTAATGACCCGGCGGGAACCTTTGGGGACAGTACCAGGGCGGCGGTGACGAAATTCCAGAGCATCTTTGGACTGGCGGCGGACGGAATCGTGGGAAAAGCTACCTGGTACAAGATTTCCAGCATCTATGCCGGTGTGACAAGGCTGGCGGAGCTGGACAGCGAGGGAACCACTCTCGGAATCGGTACGGTACCGCCGAATTCGGTGCTGCGGCAGGGCTCCAGGGGACAGGATGTTATCACTTTACAATATCTTTTGGATGTTATTTCGGAATATTATCCCACTGTCCCGGCACCGGCACAGGATGGAATATTCGGAAACGGGACACAGCAGGCAGTGACTGCTTTCCAGCGTGCTACAGGGCTTTCCGCGGACGGAATCGTAGGGGCGGCTACCTGGAGAAAGCTGTATGGGGTGTATCTTGGGATAGGGCAGAATGTACCCGGAACGGGAGGCGGAGCAGGCCAGCCCGGGACAGGAGGCGGAACGGGAGGAACAGGACAGCCCGGGACAGGAAGCGGAACGGGTGGAAGCGGCAGCGGTGTCAGGGAATACGTGGTCCGCGCCGGAGACAGCCTCTGGTTAATTGCCCAGCGTTTTCAGACCACGGTGGATGCTATCAAGCAGCTGAACGGCCTCACCAGTAATCTGCTCAATGTGGGACAGGTGCTGAAAATTCCGTCTTCCCAGTCCGGTCCTTATATCGAATATACGGTTCGCTCTGGTGATACGCTCTGGCTGCTGTCGAGAAGGTATGACACCACGGTGGATGCCATCAAGCAGTTGAACGGGCTGAGCAGCGATATGCTGAGCATTGGGCAGGTGCTGAAGATTCCGG
>DKVC01000085.1 GCA_002490995.1 Lachnospiraceae bacterium UBA7188 | reverse complement strand
GCTCCCGGGGCTTTCCCCCGCTGAAACTGCATCTCCGGTACCTCCCGGGACACCCGGCAGGCTTCCCGGGCCAAAGGCCGCCGTCCCCCTTCCGTCCTCCGCAGGCAGACCGGCATATGCCTTCCATTCCTCTGTCACCTCCAGAGCCTGCTCCAGAAAACCGTCCAGGGCCTTGCGCAGGTTCAGTTCAAACCAGGATTTCTGCTTCTTCTGCTGCAGATAATTCCTCACCCGCTTCAGCTCTCTGTTACGCTTATCATATTCTTTCTCCACAGAAAAGGCCGATGGAAGGCCCGGCATATCTGACGGAAGTGTCATATTTTCATGAAGCTTTGCGAGAATCCGCACCGCCTCCACACATTCCCCTCTGTCGTGAATATTGCATTCCCTGCCGTCCTGCCATGTCTTCAGCACATATTTTATACCGTCGTTATCTTTGACAAACAATGCGCCTTCCCTGTCAGGCACGATTGTCTCCACCTGCACCAGACCTGCCTGCGCTGCCTGCTTCAGCAGTCTGTCCTGCAGCGCTATCCGCTCCTGGCTCCCTGCATATTCTTTCAAAATCAGACTTCCCTGACTGGTCTCACACAGAATCGCACCCCTGCCCTTTCTGGTGCGAAGCACTTCGATTTCATACTGTTCCAGTAACTCAACTGCCCTGTCATTCACTTCCGGCCCCTCCTGATTGGTTTCTTAGCCGTACTGTATCCAGTCCGGTTTATACCCTATCATATGAGAAGATTCCTGAAAGTATGTTATCGCTTTTTCTATCTTTTCATTCGTTCCGCCTCCGCCATCAGCCACTCCTTCCTGTTCCGCTCCGGACTCTCAATCACCAGTTCCAGAAGCTTCTGAAGGGTCTCCCCCAGTAATTTTCCCGGCTTCCACCCGGCTGCAATCAAATCGGAGCCGTCCACCGCCAGACTTTTTAAGGAGACGCATTCCTGCTTCTCCACAATCTCCTGATACAGCCTCCGCCAGCTGTCCAGATTTTCCAGCTTCTCCTGTCTCATATAGCCGCTCTGTGCCATAATATCGGCATACTTTACGGCAAAAAGTCCGGGAAAAGCATCCGTTCCGATTCTGTTCAGTGCCCTGCGTACGGCTCTTTTATCTGCCGGGATTCCGTTTCCATAGTCGTGATACAGCACCAGTCTGCACACCCTGTGGATGGTGTCATTGTCGAATTTCAGCCGCTGCAGAATCGTCTTCGCCATATCCGCGCTGACTGCCGCATGGCCATGGAAATGAGTGATGCCGAACTCATCCACAGTCAGGACCGCAGGCTTTCCCATATCGTGAAACAGCATGGCCAGCCGCAGCACCCTGTCTGCTTCTATCGCACTTAAGGAATGCAGAATATGCTCTCCCACGCTGTAGCAATGGTGAGGGTGGTTCTGCTCCGTCTCCATGCATTTATCAAATTCCGGCAGAAACACCCTGGTGACACCATTGTCATATGCTGTCCTGAGGTATTCCGGATGAGGTGACACTAATAACTTAACCAGTTCAGCCTGTATCCGCTCCTCGCTGATCCGTTTCAGAGAAGGGGAAAGCTTCCGAATTGCAGCCAGTGTCCGGGCTTCAATGGAATAGCCCAGCTGCGCCGAGAAACGTATCGCCCTCAGAATGCGCAGCGCATCCTCCTGAAAGCGTTCTTCCGGCTCTCCCACGCAGCGAATCACTCCCGCTTCCAGATCTTCCAGCCCTCCGAACAGGTCCACCAGCCCCTCCCTGTCGTTATAAGCCATGGCATTTATGGTCAGGTCTCTGCGTTTTAAGTCCTCCCCCAGACAGGATGTAAAGGTAACCGCCTTCGGATGCCTGCCGTCCTCATATTCTCCGTCAAGCCGGTAGGTTGTCACTTCAAAGCCTTTCTTATCCAGCATGACCGTCACCGTTCCGTGCTGCAGTCCGGTGTCTATGGTCCTGGGAAAAAGCGCCTTGACCTGCTGCGGTTTTGCGGAAGTGGTAATGTCCCAGTCTTCCGGCTCTCTGCCCAGGATGCAGTCCCGAACACAGCCTCCCACTACATAAGCTTCAAAACCGGCTTCTCTGATTGTGTCTATAATATATTGTCCCTTTTGCGGCACCTCTATCCTGACCTTCTGCCTCATACTACCACCTTAATCCTGTTTCTGAACAAACCGCTCAATCACCTGTACCAGCCCATCCTCGTCATTGCCGGCTGTCACGTAGTCTGCCGCTTCCTTCACCGGAGGCCGGGCATTTCCCATTGCCACTCCCGTACCGGCATAGCGAATCATGGAAATGTCATTATACCCGTCCCCGCAGCAGACCACATCCTCACGCGCTATACCAATGCTTTTCATCAGCCGCGCCAGAGAATCTCCCTTATCCACGCCTTCCGGCACGATTTCAAGGAAAAATGCCTCCGAACGGTAAACAGACGCTCTGGAGCCGCAGCATCTTAGCAGTTCCTTTTCAAGAATCGCCGCCTTCTCCCCATCTGCCGTCATAAAACATTTGTAGATGTCAAAATCCACATACTCCGCAAAATTCTCCACCTGTCTCACCGGCATTCCGTTGATGCGTGCCTCCAGTGACACATATTCGTCAGGCGCGAATGCCGATATCACCGTGTCCTCTGAGTGTGTGGCAAGCCCACAGCCGTTTCCTGCGGCAAAATCATAAAGATCCGGCAGCAATTCCAGCGGCAGTGCTTTTTGAAACATCACTTTTCCGGTCTGATAATCCAACACTCTGGCTCCGTTATGGGACAACAGATACCCTCCGTACCGCTTCAGCTCAAGTTCCTCCGCATAACGGCGCATCCCAAAGGCCGGGCGCCCCGATGCCAGGACGACCTTATGGCCCCGCTCCAGGATATTTCGAATGGCTCTTCCTGTAGCCGGGGTAATTTCTTTCCCAGAATTTGTCAATGTCCCGTCTATATCCATTACCAGTGCTTTTGTTCCCATGTCTTCCTCAATACCTGCGAAGTGCTCCCACTCATTTTCAAAAGGCGGCGTGAAAAAACACCGCCGCCTTCCATAGCTACTTTACACATCCATCCTGTTTCCTTAGGAATTGTCGGAAAATAACCGCTGCAACTTCTTTA
>DKVC01000249.1:5306-5791 GCA_002490995.1 Lachnospiraceae bacterium UBA7188 | reverse complement strand
ACAACCCTCTTTATCCTCGGACGCACCTTCATGAACGCCTTGAACCTCTTCGACTGCCAGTTCTTAAAGGATGAAAGTTCATCCAGAACTACCATGTCATATTCAAAGTAAGTCCCGCTCTTGTCAATAAGCCATTGCAGGTTTTCCCTGTTGATCACATAGATATCCGCATCCGCGTTCAGAGCCGCTGCCCTCTCCGCTGCCGTGCCAATCGCCACACTGATCCTCAGGTTATGCAGGTGCTCCCAGTGTTCCACTTCCTGCTTCCAGACACTTCCGACCCTCAAAGGGCAGACCACAAGCACCTTCATCACTTCAAAATCGTCATACATCAGGTCATTGATCGCCGTAAGTGTAGTCACCGTCTTTCCCAGGCCGCACGAAAGCAATAATGCCGCTATTGGATTCTTTTTTATAAAATCCACGCTGTATACCTGATATTCATGAAGATCCTCTCTTCTTAAAAATTCCATCACAAACTCCTT
>DKVC01000249.1:0-4994 GCA_002490995.1 Lachnospiraceae bacterium UBA7188 | reverse complement strand
CCTTAAAGCCCAGCTTCTCCAAAAGCCTGTGCCTTGACACCTGCAGATGTCTCGGCTTCTCGCCCGGAGCCTTGACTTCCACCATCCCGAAATGCTTTCCCGGCAGAAAGACAAGCCTGTCCGGCACCCCGTCAAATCCCGGTGACACCCACTTCGGACATATCCCGCCGCGCTTTTTAACCTCGCTGACCAGCTTCCGCTCTATCTGTTTTTCTCTCATTGCAAACCTCCGAAATGCCTCTGGTGTAAGTCGGTGTACCTCAAAACATAACTTTTATATAGGGACATTTTTTATCGTCCTATGGGACTTTTATGATATGAGTTACACCGACCTGCACTTTGGCTTAAAATCAAGGTTTTTAGGACTTCCACAAAAATTCAAAAAGTTACGGAATGACCTTCACCCTCTTACATCAAACTGAAAAAGTTTACGAAATGGCCTTCACCGGCCATCACAGGAAATCCTGTCCGTCCTTCAGCGCCAGGCCATAGACCATCGAACCGTCCTTCGTGCGCTTCCTGTTGAATCCGGCGTTTTCCAGAGCCGCATAAAAGTCAGATGTGCTCCGGGCGAACTCCGCATTGCCCGCGCAATAGGAGCGGTACGCCTGGTACAGCTTCCCGGACTTCTCATTCAGGTCATTCCTGATATCACAGCAGTCATCGATAAACTGGCCCATCCAGTTATTGTCCTCACGGTATTTATTGATGGCATCCTGGACAGCCTTTGGAAGCGGTGTCCTGAAATCAGCCGCAATGGCTTTCCCCGCGCCTTCGATGATCCACTTCATCACATAGCCGCCGGCATGGTCATACAGATAATCCGCATAGTTCTTGATATCCGCATCGCCCTCGATCCTGGCATTGAAGGGGATCACGACCAGCCTCCGCCAGATACCGTCATCATTGGCCCCTACCTTCGGCAGATGGTTGGTATAGAGAACCAGCGTATGTGACGGCACAAAATGGAACGGGGCCTTGTATTTCTTCTCCGCCTGGATCTCATCCGTGGAGCACAGCTGCTTTACCACAGACGTGTTCAGCCTCATCCCTTCCTGCATCTCTGAGGAAATGATGAGCCTGCGCCCCTTCAGTTCCGCCAGTTCCGGCATGATGTTCCTCTTGCACTTCATTGTCAGCGATTCCGCCGACAATTTCCCTGCGTAAGTCCCCATTACCCTGAATACGGTATTCCAGAAGGTGGACTTCCCATTGGCCCCGCCGCCATATGCGATGATCATGTGTTCCTGATAGACCTTGCCGACCGCCGCCATCCCGACCACCATCTGGACATAATCGATCAGTTCTTTATCCCCACAGAAGAACAGTTCCAGACAGGCATCCCACAGATCCCTACCCTTATCATCCGGGGAGCAGGAAGTGATCTTCGTGATCAGGTCAGCCGGATCATGCGGCCGCACACCGGTCAGCCCTTTCTCCAGGTCAAATGTCGCATACGGCGTATTCAGAAGGTTCTCATCCTTATCCAGATCCGCCACATTCACGCCCACCATCGGCTTCGCAGTATTGGCCGTCGCCGTGATGTACTTGTAGTCCCGTCTCTTCAGCACGAACTTCCTGTAATTGTTGGCACCGATCAGCATGAACAGGAGCGGCTTCGTGTCCTGCGTGATGACCTTCGCAATCTCTTTTTCCCCTGCCATCACAATCTCTTTCGGGATTCCCGCCTGGACCAGGGCATTCTCCACGGAAGCCACCTCATCTTTTGCATCCTTGATCTGAAGGTCAAGGAACTCTTCCACAGCTCCGACCGCCAGCTGCTCATCCTCTATCCAGCACTGCCCGTCATAGCGGATATACCCCGTGGCCGGACTGTACTTCAGTTCTTCGCCATACTCCCGGACAAGCACCTTCGCCTCATCCATGTCAGTGTAATCCTCCGGCTTCAGATATCCGCCAAACTCTTCGTTATATTTATCCGGCGGAACATAATCCGGCTGCTTCACGACCACCTTGCTGTAAAACTTCTGCGCACTATGCCAGATGGTGGACAGTTCCCTGTCCGGCAGGGGCGGATCACATTTCCCGGCGTGTTCCAGGAACGCTTCCTTTGCCTTATCCGTGTCGCCGTACTTCTTCAGCACCCTGACCGCGAACCGGCTCATGGTATTGTTCCTGCTGCCCTGCGGGATCGGACCGGAACTGCTGCCGGAACTCCCGCCGCCTGTTCCTTCCTCTTCATATACCGGCTCGACTTCCTCATCCACGGTCAGCCATCCTTCATGCCAGATGCATTCCCCCACATCCGCACCATAGATGAACCTCGCCGCATCCAGGGCATTGCCATCGAAGAAATCCCACCTCTTATGGATCCCGGCCTTCAGTGCCTTGTACTCATCCGCATCCGTGATCACTCCCGTTTCAAAGTACACATGCATCCTCGGTCTCGGGCCCACGCCGTGCTTATCTTTCATGTGATGGCGGCTGAACGCTATCGCATAGGAAAAATCCCCCATTGTCTCATCCAGCTTCTCCGGCGTGATCCAGTCCTCCGGATCCTCAGAATGGTCATTGTCGATATCCATGACCACCACGTTTGTCTGGATAAAGTTTTTGACGCTGCGGTAATTCTTCCAGTACTCACCGCAGACATGGTCCATCCTGACGGCTTCCCGCAGTTCTTCCGGCGTCGATACTTCCACCCTGTTGGGATACAGGCAGTTCTTCTCGGCACCAGCCACGTCAGCCGTCTGCAGCACTAAACGCATATCCCTTCCTCCTTCTTGAAAACAGTGAGGCACTATGCCTCCTACTGCTCAAAGGAGATTTTCCCGCCGTTTTTCTGACTTTTTACGAAAGGAATTTTCGCTTCCTTTTATATGCGCACAGCGCCTCCAAAACTTTTTCCGGAACAGTTCAGAAAAGCAGCCCCCTTTTCTCCTTTGAACAGTGAAGGAAGATGAGGCCCGAAAAAAAGCAGAAAAACAACTCAGAAAATCACAGCCCAAATCTCCTTTGCACATTAGGAAGGCAGTTAAGCAATCCGGAAAGGAAGGTGCTGCAGATGCAGAAAGAATCCACTGGAAGAACCGCTTGCCTCTCAGCTGAGGATGAAGACCTTATCGATACCCTCATCGCCATCAGCGTAGTGGCCAAGCGGCTCGCAGGCAAACTAAAGAAAGAAATGGAAGGAGAAAGCCAAGATGAGCAAAATGAGTGAACTGTCCATGCTGTTTGATGACCTGATCGACTGTGGCAGGAAACTGACAGAAACAGCCCAGAGACTCAAAGACTTCTACTCATCCCCGGATGAGAAGCCGGCAGAAAAGCCCACGTCGAAGCCTAAGAAGAACCCTGAGCCTGCAAAGGAAGAGGAACCGGAAAAGACCTACTCAAAGGAAGAGGTACGCGCCATCCTCTCCGCAAAGGCCAATGAGGAAGACGGCAAATTCAAAGCAGAAGTCAAAGCCATCGTGAAGAAGTACGGCAACGGAGGCAGCCTTACAAATGTCGATGCGAAAGACTATGCCGCCCTTGTGGAAGAGATCGGAAAGATAGGAAATGCCGGTTAAGCACGCATTCCTCTCCGCCTCCGCAAGCCACAGATGGCTCGAATGCCCTCCCAGCGCAAAACTGTGTGCGGAACAGGACGACAGGGCAAGCCCTTACGCCAAGCAGGGAACCGACGCCCACGCCTTATGTGAATACAAGGTATTGGCGGCGCTCGGCAAGCCCGCAGAAGCCCCCACGCAAGGCCTGGATTTCTTCGATACGGAAATGGATAACTGCACTGACGAATACTGCACCTATGTAATGGAACAGCTGCAGGAAGCCAGAGCCTATTGCAGGGATCCGGATGTACTCGTGGAACAGCGCCTGGATTTTTCAAGATGGGTGCCAAACGGATTCGGCACGGGCGACTGCCTCATCGTTGCTGACAAGGTGCTCCACATCATCGATTTCAAATACGGGCTCGGTATCCTCGTGGAAGCTGAGAACAATCCCCAGATGATGTGTTATGCCCTCGGCGCATTGGAGATCTACGACGGGATCTATGATATTGATACCGTCCGGATGACAATCTTCCAGCCACGCAGGGAAAATATCAGCACATATGAGATGGACAAGAAAGACCTGCTCCATTGGGCAAACACCATCCTGAAACCCACCGCAGAACTCGCCTATGTCGGCGAAGGCGATTTCAAAGCCGGAGACCACTGCCAGTTCTGCAAGGTAAAAGCGACATGCCGCAAACGCGCAGAACACAACCTTGAAATGGCCAGATATGACTTTGAGATGCCCACCATCCTGGATAAGTCAGAGATAGCTGCCATCCTCCCCCGGATCGATGATCTGGTGGCATGGGCAGGCGACATCAAAGAATATGCCCTCCAGCAGGCGATGTCCGGAACAGAATATCCCGGATACAAAGTCGTGGAAGGCAGGTCAGTCAGGAAATATACCGATGAAGAAGCTGTCGCTACAGCCGTAACCGATGCCGGATACGACCCATATGAAAAAAAGGTTCTCGGCATCACGGCAATGACTTCCCTTCTTGGGAAGAAGAGATTTGAAGAACTTCTGTCCGGATTCATCACAAAGCCGCCGGGCAGGCCAACACTTGTGCCGGATTCAGACAAAAGGCCAGCACTCAACACGGCAAAAGACGATTTCAAAGACGAATAGGAGGAAAATATTATGCCGAAATTTATGAACATCACTAAGGTTATCACAGGAGTCAACACCAGATGGTCCTACGCCAACGTATGGGATCCCAAGTCAATCAACGGCGGGACGCCTAAGTACAGCGTATCCCTCATCATCCCGAAGTCCGATACCGCGACCATAGAGAAGATCAAGGCCGCCATTCAGGCCGCCTATGAGGAGGGCCAGAGCAAGCTGAAGGGCAGCGGCAAGTCCGTTCCCGCACTCTCCGCCATCAAGACCCCTCTCCGCGACGGCGATGCGGAAAGACCGGACGATGAGGCTTACAAGAACAGTTATTTCATCAACGCCAACAGCGCATCCGCTCC
>DKVC01000011.1:3368-3500 GCA_002490995.1 Lachnospiraceae bacterium UBA7188 | reverse complement strand
AGGTTATTTTCCGGCAGTTCCTAATTAGAAACTGAAGGAAAATCATAAAAGGCAGGAAGTGGCGGCGCCAGAGCGACAGGCAGGATGCGTCGGCACTTCTTGCCATTTTCTGTATAGTAAGGAAGTGTCTAC
>DKVC01000011.1:0-3019 GCA_002490995.1 Lachnospiraceae bacterium UBA7188 | reverse complement strand
TTTTCCTTGTATTTCCGAGCTTTTTTCTAAAGAAGTTGTATCAGCTATTTTCTGATAATTCCTAAACGCAATTTGGATGTGAGAAATAACCGAGGCGGAAGAACAGTTAAGGCAGGTTTTGGAATATGGCTTTGAAAAGGGTGATAGTTGTGGGCGGCGGAGCCGCAGGGATGATGGCGGCTCTGGCGGCGGCAGAAAAGGGCTGCAGAGTCTTCCTCATAGAAAAAAACGAAAAACTGGGAAAGAAGCTTTTTATCACGGGAAAAGGCCGGTGCAATGTGACCAGTGCCGGGGATATGGACGCTTTGTTTGCCCATGTGCGTTCCAATGAGAAATTTCTGTACAGCGCCTTTTATGGCTATGACAACCGGGCGGTAATGCATTTTCTGGAGAAGGCGGGCTGCCCATTGAAAATAGAACGGGGGGAGCGGGTTTTCCCTGTGTCGGACCATTCTTCGGATGTGATTGCTGCTTTTCAGAGAGAATTGAGAAAGAGGAAAGTGGAGATTCTTCTGAATACGGAGGTACAGGAGCTTATTTTGGAGGAAGTTCATAATGAACCCTGTGAGAAAGCCGGACAGAAGGATGGAGAGGGCAATGAGAAGGCCGGACAGAAGGACGGAGAGGGCAATGAAAAGGCGGGCAGAATACGGTATGCAAGTGTGACGGACAGTAAGGAACAAAATGACGATAAAAAGAAAACAAAAGCAGGAAAAGAGACACAGGGCACTGGCAGAATAGCAGGGGTAAGGTTAAGGAACGGAAAAATTCTCCCAGGGGACAGCTGCATTGTCTGTACAGGCGGGATTTCATATCCTTCCACAGGCTCTACCGGCGACGGTTACCGCTTTGCGGAGGAGACGGGCCATAAGCTCATCGAGAGGACGCCCTCTCTGGTTCCTATGAACATAAAGGAGGACTGGTGCGCCCGGCTTATGGGATTATCTCTGAAAAATGTTTCGGTAAGCATGGTTCGCGGCAGGAAAACATTGTATGAAGGTTTCGGGGAAATGCTTTTTACGCACTTTGGTGTCAGCGGCCCGTTGATTCTATCTGCCAGCAGTTATTACGGGCAGTCAGGGAAAGGGGCGGGGAAGAGCAGAGAGGCACAGGAAGAGACCATGCTTTATATCGACCTGAAACCGGCGCTCGACCCGGAACAGGTGGACAGGCGTCTGCTGCGTGATTTTGAGGCGAACAGAGGAAAGCAGTTCAAGAATTCCCTGGGTGGGCTTTTCCCTGCAAGCCTTATACCGGTGATGGTGGAGCTCTCAGGAATCCATCCGGACAAAAAGGGAAATGAGGTTACCAGAGAAGAGCGCAGAAATTTTGCAGGGCTGATGAAAAAGCTTCCATTGACTGTTACGGGGCTGAGGGGCTTCGAGGAGGCAATCATTACCAGAGGCGGCATCTCGGTAAAGGATGTCAATCCATCCACCATGGAGTCAAAGAAGGTAAGGGGACTGTACTTTGCAGGAGAAGTGCTTGATCTGGATGCCCTGACAGGGGGCTATAACCTGCAGATTGCCTGGTCCACCGGACATCTGGCGGGAGACTCACAGTAACCAGCCATCTTCGAAGCATGTCATTTCCGCTGAATGACGAAACTGAAACAGGAGGAATGAAAAAATGGGTTTTAATGTGGCGATTGACGGCCCTGCCGGGGCGGGAAAGAGCACTGTTGCCAAAGCAGTGGCGAAGGAAATGGGCCTGATTTATGTGGATACCGGTGCAATGTATCGCGCCATGGCATTGTTTATGCTCCGTGAAGGAGTGGATTTGAAGGACAGCGCGAAGATTATCGAAAAATGCGTTCAGGCGGATATCACCATACGCTATGAAGACGGCATTCAGGTAGTATATTTGAACGGAGAAAATGTAAATCCATATCTGCGCACGGAAGAAGTGGGGGAAGCCGCTTCCGTCACAAGCCCCATTCCCCAGGTGAGGGAGAATATGGTCAGGCTTCAGAAAGAGCTTGCCGCCCACAGCGACTGTATCATGGATGGAAGGGATATTGGTACCTGCGTGCTTCCGGGCGCACAGCTGAAAATATACCTTACAGCCAGCACCGATGTGCGGGCCAGGAGAAGATATGACGAGCTTACGGCCAAAGGGGAAAGCTGCAGCCTGGCGAACATAAAAGCGGATATCGAAGAGAGGGACTATCGTGATATGCATCGGGAAATGTCTCCCTTAAAACAGGCAGAGGATGCTGTGCTGGTAGATACATCTGATATGACACAGGATGAAGTCATTGAGGCGGTCTTAAAACTCTGTGCTCAGGCAAAGGCTTGAGGAGAATTCAGGACGGAAATTGTAGAAATCAGCCAACAAAATTTTGCAGATAGAAACAAAATTTAGAAACAAAAAATTTTGCAGGCAGAAACAAGGTAAATCAGCAGGAGATATTATGGAAGTAAGACTGGCGGAGCACATCGGATTCTGCTTCGGCGTAAAGCGCGCGGTGGATACCGTGTATGAACAGATAAAAAACGGGAAAACTATCTATACCTATGGTCCGATTGTGAACAATGAGGAAGTGGTTAGGGATCTGGTAGAAAAAGGTGTCCGGGTTCTGGAATCCAGGGAAGAGCTTATGGAATTGCCGGATGGGATGCCGTGTTCGGGGGAGTCCGAAGGGGAAACGACGGAAAGGGACGTGCAGACCGGATCTGGTGAAAAATCTCAAGGCGGGGAAGCGGCAGGTGTCATTATCCGCGCCCACGGCGTCCCGGAAGAAATATACGGTATCCTGAAAGAAAAAAATCTGGAATGTATAGACGCCACCTGTCCCTTTGTGAGGCGGATACAGAAGAAAGCGGAAGAGGAGAGCCGGAAGGGGCGGCACATTGTCATTGTGGGAAATGCGGGCCATCCGGAGGTGGAAGGCATCATAGGGTGGTGCAGGGGCCCTGTCACAGTGATAAAAAATGAGGAAGAAGCCAGGAATTTCGCGCTTCCGGAAGGCCGGGAGATGTGCGTGGTTGCCCAAACGACATTTAACTACAATAAATTT
>DKVC01000273.1 GCA_002490995.1 Lachnospiraceae bacterium UBA7188 | reverse complement strand
GGAATTGTCGGAAAATAACTGATACAACTTCTTTAGAGAAAAGCCCGGAAATACAAGGAAAATGGCTTTAAACTCGTATCAGTTATTTGTAGACACTTCCTTATACTCGCGCCCAAAAACATTTGCCATGCCAAAAACATTTGCCAACGCTAAGGCACAACGAGGTCAGAAAGCCTCCAGGGCAACACCCCTGGAGGCTTTTTATAATCCTGTACTACTCCACGACAATCAATTCTTTGGTGTCCAAAGCCGTCTGTACCAGTTCCTCTATTCTTTCCTCAAGATTACGCTCGTGGCGGCGGATAATATTCACGTTAGGCTTCGTCACGGGATGCCTGGCCACAAAAATGGTACAGCAATCCTCATAAGGCTGAATAGAAGTCTCAAAAGCATCTATTTTCTGAGAAATATCCACAATTTCCATCTTGTCAAACCCGATCAGCGGGCGGTACACGGGCAGCTCGCAGACCTCATTGGTGGCAATCAGGGAATTCATGGTCTGGGACGCAACCTGCCCGATGCTTTCCCCGGTGATCAGCCCCAGGCAGCCTGTCTCCCTGGCAATATGCTCCGCAATCCGCATCATGTAACGGCGCATGATAATGGTCAGTTCCTCATGGGGACATTTTTCGTAAATATAGAGCTGAATGTCCGTAAAATTGATCACATGGAGCCATACCGGCCCTGCATACTCGGATACGATTCTCGCCAGATCCACCACCTTCTGCTTTGCACGCTCGCTGGTGTAAGGCGGCGCGTGGAAATAAACCGCATCAATCTTCACGCCCCGCTTTGCAATCATGTAGCCGGCCACAGGGGAGTCAATGCCGCCGGACAAAAGCAGCATCGCCTTGCCGCCTGTGCCCACAGGCATGCCTCCCGGACCGGGAATGGTCTCAGAATAAATATAAATTTTCTCCCTGATTTCAATATTCAGCAGAATTTCGGGATTATGCACATCCACGGACATTTCCGGATAAGCATTCAGAATAGCCTCGCCCATATCCGCATTGATCTCCATGGATTCTTTCGGGTAATCCTTCCGCGCCCGCCTGGAATGCACCTTGAAGGTCCTGTTTTTATCCGGATACACATCGCCAATGTACCTGATAACCCTGTCACACAGCTTCTCAAAGCCCTCATCCTCGACATATACAACCGGGCAGATGCCGGAAATGCCGAATACCTTCTGCAGATGTTCTACTGTCTCATCGTAGTCAAATTCTCCCTGGGCGTCTACGTAAATCCGCCCCTGGGATTTATGGATGAGGAACCTGCCCTCGCACTTTTTCAGGGCAAACTTGATCTGATGCACCAGGGCGTCCTCAAACAGATAGCGGTTCTTTCCCTTTATACCGATCTCGGCATATTTTATCAAAAAAGCTGTAAACATATTTTATCCTCTCTCAACGCGGCGCCTGCAGCCGCCCCCGCGCGGCGCAGAATCCCATGTCACCTGACCGCAGGGGACGCCCCTGGCTTCTCACAGCCCCACACAGCAAGGTGTCCAAATGCCTGCATAAACTGCCGGGAAAGCGCCCCTGACGCAGCGGACGAGGCCTCTATGCCCCCAACCGCAGGCGGCGGCACTTCTCCGGAGACAGTCAGCGCCTGCGGGTATATTTCCGCAACATAGGAATTTTATCATACATTGCCCGTAATGTATAGTCTATTTCTTCTTTTGTCGTATAGACGGAAAAGCTGAAACGGATTGTGGAATCCAGCAGCTCCCGTTCCACGCCCACAGCCTTCAGCGTAACAGACGGCTGCGGCTTCCTTGCGGCACAGGCGCTGCCCGCGGACACATAGATGCCATCCTCCTCCAGGGCATGGAGCAATACCTCACTGCGGACACCTCTTATGGAGACGCTGACAATATGGGGCGCCGTCCCTGCCCCGTCGGGCGCTTCCGGAAGAAGCCCGTTAATTTTCACGTCATCCAGCCTTCTTACGCCATCCATAAAGTAGCGTTTGCACTGATACAGCCGCTTCACATCATCCTCATAATGCTCATACAGCAATTCTGCAGCCTTCGCAAATCCGGCAATGCCAGGCACATTGTCCGTTCCGGAACGGAGATTCATCTGCTGGCCGCCGCCGTGGAGAATGGGCTGGATTTTCACTTTTTCGCCGATATACAACAAGCCCACGCCCTTGGGGCCGTGAATCTTGTGCCCGCTGGCGGACAGCAGGTCAATGCCCATCTTTTTCGGGAAAATTTTTGCCTTCCCGAAGCCCTGCACAGCGTCCACATGGAAAAGCGTATTGGGATTCATACGCTTAATCAGCGCTCCGGCTTCGGCAATGGGCTGCAGTGTCCCGATTTCGTTGTTGGTATGCATAATGGAGACCAGTATGGTACCTGGAGTCATCGCCCGCTGCAGGTCTCCCAGGGAAATGCAGCCCTGGGAATTTACCGGCAGATATGTCACCCTGTATCCATTGGACTCCAGATAACGCATGGTATTCAAGACAGCCGGATGCTCCACCTGCGTGGTAATCAGGTGGTTACCGCGTCTGTCATTTGCCCGGGCACAGCCAATCAGGGCCATATTATCCGATTCGGTGCCTCCGGAGGTGAAAAATATCTCTTTCTCGTTTACTTTCAGGAGCCTGGCAAAGGTTTCCTTTGCATAGCGAAGGTACTGCTCCGCCTGAACCCCTTTCATATGGAGACTGGAAGGATTGCCGTAATCCTCACACATAATCTTCGTCATCAGTTCCGCAACCTCCGGAAAAGCCCTGGTAGTGGCGGAATTATCCAGATATACTTCCATGGTCTTACTCCTTACTATCTAGTCGAATGGACTGTCCGGGCCTGCAGATCGTCACCCTGGCAGGCGGACAGTTTTCTCGTTATCCTATCATATGCATGGTACTCTGTCCCCGTCCCTGTGATTGCCGCCATATCAGCCGCTCAAATATCTGCCCCGGGAAATCTTCTCTTTAACTGTTAAAAGTCTGCACAGCTTATGCAGCTGCTTCCCTGTATCATATAAAAGTCCGGTATTCCGCATGGTTTCCAAAGATGAACTTCCAGGCATCGATAACAGCCCGTCAGTACCCGGCATATACCTGATCCATAACAGCGCCTTCAATTCTCCAACATATACATAATCCATGACAGTACTGTCATACCCGCTGTCTCCGTCCTCAGAATCCGCTTTCCCAGGGTAATTGGCTCTACACCTTTAGACAGCGCCAGCGCAATCTCCGCTTCCTCGAAGCCACCCTCCGGCCCTATAAACACCGCTATCTCCTGTCCCGGCTGCAGCGCTCCTATCCGTTCCTTCGTTTTAGACATGTCCTCTGCCAGTTCATAGGGAATCAATCTGACATCCATTCCGGATGCCATCCTAACAGCTTCCGAAAAACGCGACACATTTGTCACTTCCGGGACAACTGCCCGTCTGCTCTGCTTCGCCGCTGCTTCCGCTATTCCCTGCCAGCGCTGAATTTTAGAAGATGCTTTCTTATCATCCAGTTTGGCAATACAGCGTCTGGCGGCTACCGGAATAATTTTGTATACCCCCAGTTCCACTGCTTTCTGGATAATCAGTTCCATCTTGTCTGCCTTGGGAAGCGCCTGGAACAGGTATATGCGGGAAGGCAGCTCCACTTTGTCCTCTTTCACAAAGCGAAGTTCACAGACAATTCTGTCTTCTTCCATCTTACGGATACCGCAGCGGTATTCCCTTCCGTCCTGCCCGTTGCTGACAGAAATTTCCTCTCCCGGCTTCATGCGGAGTACGTTTTTGACATGGTTTACATCCGTGCCGATAATTATGACGGTTTTGTCATTTGTGTTAATCTGCTCTGGAGCCACAAAAAACTGGTGCATATTTTTCCTTTCCGGTCTGCTTCCTGCCAGCCTTATATGCGTCAATTGAACTGCTGCGTCTCACACATTTCCGGAAAACAGCTGCTGTCCCTCTATCACTGCTTCTGCGCAGTCACGCTGACCCATTCCCCCTGATGTGTGACCTCCAGCACCTTCAGCCCGGCTGCCTTTACAGCCTCCACCACAGTCTCTTCCTTATCGTCAATAATACCGGATGTGATATAGATGCCCCCTTTTTTCAGCTGGTGCAAGATTACCGGAGTCAGGGGAACCAGCACATCCGCAAGAATATTCGCCACCACAATGTCATAGCATTCATAGCCCACTTTATCCTGTACGTTTTTGTCCGTAATGATATTGCCGATCATCATCTCAAAACGCTCTGTGGCAATTCCGTTGGCCTGGCAATTCTGCTCCACCGCCTCTGCCGCACATGGATCCAGATCCGTGCCCACCGCATGCTCCGCGCCGAACATCAGAGAAAGGATTGCCAGAATACCGCTGCCTGTCCCCACATCCAGAAGCTTCGTTCCCGAAGTGACATGCTTCCGCAGCTGCCTGATACACAGCTGTGTCGTCTCATGCATTCCCGTTCCGAAAGCAGTGCCGGGGTCTATGTGCAGCACCATCCTGCCCTCATCCTCCATCTTAACATCCTCCCAGGAAGGAATCACCAGAATATCGTCTATATAAAATTGATGAAAGTATTGTTTCCAGTTATTAATCCAGTCCAGATCTTCTGTCTCCTCCACAGTGATGGAGCCTTCCCCGATCTCGCAGAACTGTCGGAGCCCCTCCAGCTCCCGTTCCACATTCTCCAGCACGGTGGCTTCATCTGTCGGCTCTCCCAGTACCTCCAGACTGCCGTCCTCCTTCTCCTCCACAAAAAAACTCAGCCAGGCAATGCCGTCATCTTCCTGGCTCTCCGGAAGAATATCCACAAACATCTGCTCCTTCTCCAGGGCAGTCAGGGGAACCTTGTCCTCAATCTGCGCCCCTTCCAGTCCGATATCATACAGGGTACTGATGATAATGTCCTCGGCATCCGTTACTGTTTTTATTTTAAATTTTTTCCATTTCATATGCAATTTCCTCCGCTGCTTTCTTCCTGCCTGTTTCCTCCGCTGCTTTCCCGCCCGTTTTCTCCGCTGCTTTCCTGCCTGTTTTCTCCGCTGCTTTCCTGCCTGTTTTTTTCTCTGCTTTCTCCCCTGTAAGACACCTTCATCCAAAACAATACATTTTCAGGCAGCTGCATCGTCTCTGTTTGCTTTTCGTTTTTCCGCTTCGCACAGTCCCAACACCAGAAATAAGAGCGGGGCATTCAGCACCTGTTGAAAACTGACCAGTGAGTGAAAGCCATACATGGCCAGTGCAAGCAGCCCTGTGTCTCCCATATATCTCCCTGTCAGGCTCCCCTGTGGTTCCTGGACGTCTGCTTTTTCGGGCATCTCACATTTCCTGTGCTCTTCCGGGTTTCGAAGCATTTCCTTCCTTTCAGGTTTTTCGGGTCTTTCAGGTCTTTCGGGTCTTTCAGGTCTTTCAGGTCTTTCAGGTCTTTCCGCATAACCATATCGGTATATCCCCGCAAAGAAAATCGCCAGATAACAGACCGTTCCCAGAATTCCCACATTACAGAGCTGGCTCAGAATCTCGTTATGGGCATTGGTAAACACTGCGCCCTCCCAATGTTCCCCCTTCCAGACATCCGTATCCGCCCCCAGCCTGCCAAAGACCGCTTCCCCATAACAGTCAGGGCCTGCCCCCAGAAGTTTTTCCTTTCCGTCCGCCTCCATAAAGCTTTCCACTGCAATACGCCACAAAAACCCCCGTCCGCTTCCGAAGCTGTCGTCAATCCCTCGCCAGAACAGCAATCCTGCCAACACTGCCACTGCCGTAAAAGCTGACAGGGCAATCAAAGGTAATAGTTTTTCTCTACTAAAACCCTCGCCCTTTTTCTCCAGCAGCAAAAAAAGGAAAATGCAGCTAACCCCTGCCAGCATCCAGCCATACCGACTGGTAAACGCAAAAATATTTCCATCCGCCACCACTGCGGCCTTACTCCCCCGCAGTCTCATCAGCCATTCCATCAACGGCATGCAAAAGCAAGTTCCCGCCAAAAGCAGCAACAGCTTTCCCCATACACCGCCCTGCCGTCTTCCCAGTAGGAAGCAGACTGCCACACATGCCCCTAAAATCAGCAGGCCGCTCTGGCTGCCCTGAAGCAGCAACAGCACAAAGGCAGACACCGATATCAGATACAGCACCGCCTGCAGCCACCGCCTCTTCTCCCCTAAAAAAGATACGATCACAAACGCCATTGCGACACTGTAATATCCGCACAGCCAATTGATATTTCCCAGCGTAGACAGCATATGACTGTATTCCCAGTCTCTGCTGTTCCAGCTTCCCATCAGCCCCAGCGGGTCAATCCCCAGCCGGTGAAGCAATCCCAGCAGCGTCACCAGAAAGAAAGCTGCCTCGCCCAGATACACCGGCCAGACTGCGCCGGCATACTGCCTTGACACGAAAAAATAAATTCCGATAAACAGAAGCTGAGAGATTGCTCCCATATACCAGCCCTCGTAGCCAACCCAGGCCAGTTTTCCGTAAGAGCTGCAAACGGCTGAAAGTACCACACAGATCCCATAACTCATCATTGCAAAATCCATACCGCTGAAGACTGTTCGCTTCCGCCTGTTTCGCCCTCCGCCCTTCTGTTTCCGCTCTGCCGCTTTCCGGCCAGCCTCTTCCGGACGGACATCCTCGTCTCCTGCCGGTTCCGTACGCAATATCAAGCATTCATCTATGTCATGGCAGGTATTCCGTCTCCTGAAATATTCCGCCACACCTCTGACACGCCCCGGCATCCCGGCAAGCAGCCAGCCCCCCAGGCATAAAAACGAAAGATTCCGAAACAGCGTATACTTTGTATCGCCCAGCTGCCAATATCCGTTTCCGGTATACAAAGGCAACACGACCAGCAGTACGACCAGATATAAATTGCACAGGAGCCCTAAAAATTCATTCTTTTCCTCTTTCATGATTCATGATTATACACTTTTTTTCCTCATTTGAAAAGAGAAAATCAAGGCTTCTACTCATGGCTGTGGCCGTGGCCTGTCCCGTGGCCTCCGTTTCCATGCTCTCCGTAACCGTCATATCCGGTATCCGTTCCATAACTGCCATCCATCCCCTGCTCCGTATCACTGACACAGCTGTCATCCACGCTCTGCTCTATATCGCCGCCATAGCTGCTATCCACACCCTGCTTCATATCACTGGCACAGCTGTCATCCACACCCTGCTCTATATCGCCGCCATAGCTGCCATTCACCCCCTGCTCCGTATTATCGCCATAGCCGCTGCTCCCGCCATGTTCCATACTCCCGTTATGCCCGCTGCTTCCGTCATGCTCCCCATGCTCATGCTCCTCAATCAGGCCATGAATTTCTGACATGGTCATATTATGGCAGTCTTCTGTAGTAATGGAGCTGTCATATTGGAGCAGGATCTGCCAGGCAGCATATTTCCCCAGAGACAGGCCGCTTTCATGGGCCTCTTGAACGGCACTGATATCCGCCCCATACCCCAGTCCCCCGTGCTCCCGGCATCCGGAAGTACTCTCAATTCCGGTAAGCAGCGCATTTTCCCTCTGACCGCTGTCCGAAGCGACCGTAAAGATAAGTCCTGCATTTTCTGACAGATAAGGCTGCATTGCCTGACTTTCCACCAGCCGATCAATCGCCTCGGTATAGTGCATTCCTCCAAGCGATACGGCATCCAAAATCTCCGTCCCGTCCGCATTATACGCTTCTGCCGCTATCACGCGGTCAAGACGGTTCAACGCAAGCTCGATTGACGGATTTACGTCAATACTGACATAAGAAACCGGTATGCCCAGGAGAAAATAACCGCCGCTCCCCAGAGCCAGAACCAGCATGACACAAAGGCCTGCAAATGCCCGCCGAAAAACCGGCTTTCCGGCATCTGCCCGTCTTCTCCGCCGGTTTTCCCGCTGTCGCGCTGTCTTCAAATACTCTTTTGTGAGAGATTTCAACTCTTCACCCGCCTTGACCGAGCCAAAAGCATCATGAATCCTATCGGATGAGCGCATCACAAATCACCTCCCAACGTTTCCTTCAGCATGGCCCGGCCCCGGGACAGCAGCGAATAGACCGTATTTTCTTTCTTTTTCAAAATCCTGCCGATTTCCGCAGCCGAATATCCTTCATAATAGTGCAGATAAATCACATCCCTGTATTTTTCCGGCAGGGCAAGGACGGCGTCCAGCACCTCATGCTGTTCGGGCGGGATTGCCGCTGCCTCCCCAAGCTCATCCAGAGATACCGTGGGGCGGCGGAACAGGCTTTTCAGATAGTCCTTACAGGCATTGACAGCCACACGGATCATCCAGGCCTTCTCGTGCCCGGCATCTTCAAAGTCTCCCTCGTAAAGCATATATTTCAGAAAAACAGTCTGGAACACATCTTCCGTATCGGCAGCATTTTTCAGATGACACAGGCAAATGCGCCGTATCATATCGGAATACTGCTCCACTGCGCGGTTTACTTCAAACTCGCTGCGCATCACTTCATCACCCCTTACCCTTGCGTTTCACCTGCACATGCTATTCCAGACTTTTCTCCTGCCAGGAATTGCCGAAAAATAACTGGGAAGTGTCCTCCTATTTTCCGCCAACACGGAAACCGAAAAAAACGGCTGCATCCCTGAGGCTGCCGCCGCTCTTTCCTGTTTCCGTTATCTATGATGACCGCTTCCGTGATGCCCTGAGCCATGATGTCCCTGACGGCTGTTTCCGCAGCCATTATAACCGGAGTCATAACATCCGGAACCATATCCGCCGTAATTCTGCCCCTGGCTCCCCGCTGCGCTGCCACTGTCCTGAGATGCCGCATTTCCGCTGCCCTGCTCCTCATTCCCGGCACTGTTCTCACGATATACAGGGTTCCGGCATAAATCACATACCCCGTCTCCGTCCGCGTCGTTCCAGTTCGTGCAGTACCCGTCCGATATGTGGCAATTTCCTCCGGCTCCTGCCGCCACACTGTTCTCACGATATACAGGGTTCCGGCACAAATCGCATACCCCGTCTCCGTCC
>DKVC01000277.1:2910-8884 GCA_002490995.1 Lachnospiraceae bacterium UBA7188 | reverse complement strand
CCAGCCATATTTCGCATTTTTATTATGTTTTTCCTTGCGGTTTTCTTCAAAAACCGGGTTAGCTGCTATCTGAATCAGCTCAGGTATTGCAGTGGCAGCATTTGCCTTAGCTTTTGCATTTGCCCCCATTAGGCTTTTCCGACTTTCAGATTCTGTGTATTCTTCAGGCAGCTCATTTCCAATAAAAATACGCTCCGCATTTTCGACGATTTCGTAGTAGTCCCCGACATATCCTTCAAGATACCGCTTCACGTCGCTCCAATCAATCTGTCGTTTCCCTTTGAAGCGGATATCGTTTATCAGAACCAGCTTTTTACCCTCCGCATCGGTTATGATATTTACATTTCTATTTTCAATCATTACTTTTGTTCCCCTTTTTCTTTTCCCTTGATTTGTCGTCCTTAAACCAGCCTTTCTTAAAACTCCACATTCACAATCGTACCCTCATCCAGCTGTTCCAACAAAGTCCGCCGCAGTTTCGCAATATGTTCCTCAACATCCTCAGCACTTTCCAACCGCCAGGAGGCTGTGCCTGTCATCTTCTTAATAGACACATTTTTCGTCCTCCGCACTTTATATTCCAGCTTCGGTTCTTCCACCATAGGAGACGCCTGCACTCCATCCCTCCCTTCCGTCTCAGTCTGGCGGCCAGCCTCTTCCATCGCTTTCTTCTGATTCAGCTGCGCGTCCAAAGAATCCATCTCCGTCAGCAATCGCAGTTTCAAGGCATCCGCCTTATCCGCGAAGCTGCGCAGAGAGGACACATTATTGCAATGCTCTGCCCCCTCCTGAATCTCACGGAACAATTCCAGATATCTATCCTGTTTAGAAGCCGCATACTCTTTCGTCATCAGCACATCCAGCACCCGGCCTCTGGCCTGATCAATCGAATCCAGAACCGGCGTTTCTTCCGCCTGCAGGATTTTTGTATAAGCATCCATGAACTTTTCGCGCAGGGACGGCAGCTTGGGGATATTGCCATAAGGCTTTTCCTGACGCACTATGGTGCGCATCTGCGCTACGATGGATTCCAGCTCTTCATCCACAATATAAGTCTTGCTGTCATCATAGATTGCCAGCATGTCCAGCGCTCTCGTAAAAATCTGCTGCTGCTCCCCGGAGAAGAAAGTCCTCACCGGCTCATAATCTTCAGCGAAATCATAGAAATCATCTTTTCTTTTAGAGACTGCTCCGAAAAACTCCAAGGCGGACGAAATCTGAATGACCGACTGCATCAGCTGCTTGCCATCTGCCAAAATCTTCTTGCCCGGATAATCATACTGTTTATAGTAAAACTCCAACTTTTCCATCTCAGCAACGGTATTCTGCGCATAGCGCTGAAAAGAGTTCATCATGCTGTCCTCATCTTCCGCGGAAAGGCTGGTATGAAAGACTTCCTTCGCCACATCCCGGACGGCTTTCTTATCCTTTTCGTTGACACGGATGCGCTCCTCCATCAAAAGCTTTTCCACAAATGCCTTTTTGGTGATAAAGCTGATGATCTCTTCTTCCGTTTTGTTATTCAGGCTCACATTCACGCCATTCACTGTGAACGACAAGTCACCGCGTTTGAAGAGACGCGCCACCAGCCAGTGGACATCATCTTCCACAAAGCCATAAGGCGCTTTCATGAAACGGTCTTTCACCGTCTTCATAGAGGTCTTCATATGGTTGCGGGAATTCATCGCAATAAACGCCTGTACATCATCCAGCGCGTGGACATTGCTCTCTGTTCCGCCTTCCAGCCCAAGGGACAGCTGATTGCTGACGTGCAGCATCTTCCGGATGTCTGCCTCCCCCATTGCCGCATCAATATAGGACAGTTTATGGTAGACAATCTGCACCAGCCGCCCAATGGCTTCATTCATCCGACTGGTCACTTCCTTTGCCCCCAAACGGGCTATGTCTCCATTCACATAGATGACCGCCTCTTTCAACGCCTCCGTCAGATATAGCTTGGCGTTGCCATTGCGCTCCCTCATCTCGGTTCGTTTAGCTTCTTTGATTGTTTCATACTTCGCCAGCTGCGTGGAAGTATTTTTGCGCAGAAAACGCTCAATCTTCAAATAAACCCGCATCTCCGTCAGGAACTCGTCATCATTGGGCAGCAATACAAGGACCTCTCTTCCCTGGCCGGACATCATCCGCAGGGTGGCATCATCCGTACCGCCATCATACCATGGTGTCAGAATGCGCAGGCCAAAATCATATATCTGGTTTGACTTGTACGGACGGTCATCCACCCACTGCAGAAATCCGAATGAATAACGTCCGCCAAATGCCGGATAGCGATATTTCTTATCCGTAAAGATATCCTCGAAAATCATCTCCGCAATCTTTGTGATGACTTCGGGCATCTCCACATTTTCTTTTTCAATCTCATTATTGATTTCCTGTTCCTCATCCGTCAGGAACACATATATGCTGCCATTCTTCTGAACCAGCATCTGCCGCGTGAGCACTTTCAGGGCTTCTTCCACCCTGTCTTTCAGTTCGATGCGGTCGTCATCGATATTCTCAATCATCAAGCTTGTGATATTGTCCATGTTGGCTTCTATTTCCAGCACATACTTAATCAGGAACAGGGTCTTTAAGACATTGACCGCAAATACATCCCTCTCCTTATGCTCCGGATTGATGAAATGATTGTCATATGCCCTGATAATGACGCCACGATGGCTGTGATCCAAGAAATTCTCCAACGCATCATAAAATCGGTGAAAGGGAACCAGAATTCCCATCTCCCCCTCTTTCAGGGCCGCTGCCGACTCCTTGAAAAGCGCCAGCATGGAACGCTCCCCTTCCGACAAGTGCTTGCCGGACGCACCGTGAGTCCGGATGGAGGTCAGAACACTCGCCAACAGATTGAACTGATAAGGCACAAAGGGATAAACCGCCGTAAAATCCTCCGCGCTGGAATACAATTTCTTCTCTACCCCATCATTAAAGACAATCAGATTCTTGATAATCGTTGCTTTCTGTTCATAGAGCAGCCGCAGAGACTGTGCAGCTGTCTCAGTCTTGTCCAGAATCCTCTTCTTGATGACGGCATCTACGTTGGCCGAGGACAGAGACAATCTGGTATCGAAGCGCCCCTGAATCTTGGAGAAGTCATTGCCTTTCACTTTGGTGATGGAATCAATATCCTGCTGGCTGGTCACAATGACCCAGGCCTTGCCCGCGCACTCTTTTCCCAGTTCCTCCGTCACTGTCTGGAGGTTCAGCATAAGCTTGGAATCATCGCCGATGTACTGCCCAATCTCATCCACCAGGAACACCACATGATGGTTTTTCCCCTGACGCCCGATATAAGCCCTCACCCGTTTTGCAAAGTCTTCAATACTGATTTTGTAAGGCTCTGCTGCCTTTTCACACCAGTTTCTCGCCGCGGCTTCACTCATGAAATCCATCTGAACCAATACATCCACTACGCTGTCCTGAATGAAATCAAAGTCCTGACGGGAATCTGTCCATGTCTCGCCATATTCTTCTTTGAAAGCCGCCTGGAACTCTTCAAAGCGCCCTTCCTCCGTCAATCTGCGCTCCAGATCTGCCACCTGGGGCATCGAACCGCAGAATCCCTGCATCTCATTGAACACTTTCAGGAACACATTGACAATGGCGTCCTTGTTCTGTTTACTGGTGGATTCGCTCTTGGAATCAATATTGAAGAGAATCACATCCGCAGGCGTATCCGCTGCCAGCTTCATCAGCCAACACCATGGAATCTGTAATCTTTTTCTCCTGGGTAAAATAATCCAGCGCATGTTTATCGCCAATCTGCTTATTCCCCAGCAAGTAAGACAGGATTTTCAGAAAATGAGATTTACCGCTCCCAAAGAAGCCGGATATCCATACCCCCATTTTGGGAGTGGTTCCGTTTATCCCTTTTTTATACGCCGCAAAGAAATCCGCGAAATGCTTCTGCAATTCCCGCGTCACCACGTATTCTTCCAGTTCCTGAGAAACATTTGTCTCTTCCCCCTGACCGACAATAATGACTCCCTGAATATCACGGTCAATTTTCTTGGCGAACATCTCTTTCAGCAACATTTCTTTCTCTCCCATCATTTGTGAACTTTCTGACATGCCGATTGCACTTATTAGCGGACAAACCGAAAGGCCCGGTAATAGTTATCATCCTTAATCTCATTAAAGAGAATCAATTCCTGCTCATTGTAGGTTCCCGGAAAGAACATCACTACCGGAACGCGGACAAAAGCCTGATGCAGATTGTTGAGAATCTTGTGCGAGCGCAAAATCGGATAGCACTTTCCAATCCCTGTCAGGAAAACAATTGCGCTCTCAGGTGTATGTTCCCGGATATACTGGACAATCAAATTGTCTTCATTGCCTATTTTCATAGAATTGTTGACCGCCGTGGCAATGCGATCCAACCCGTGCTTTTTTTCAAAATCATAGCATTTTTCCAGATACTTCTTTCTTTCCAAAAAATCAATGATGATGTCATAAAGGTCGAACACCACCAGTTCAAATCCATCGGTCTCTTTTCGGTTCTTATTTTTCAAATACGCAATCCGCTCCCGAACTTCCAGTTCTTTTTCCGGAGGATAATCGAACACCCAATAATTTACCTCATTGGCTCTGCCGCTGCTCTGCCTGAAAGCAGGTTTTCGGATAGCCGCTTCCATCTCGTCAAGTCTTGTCTCCAAGTCTGCCATCATCTCACCCCTGTCAGTGCATTTATAAAAACTACCATATCATGTTCCTCCAGCCACTGCTGTATCTTAGAATCTAAAATCGGCTTCAAAATCCTTCGATCCTCTTTGGCCTTATCAATCATTCCAGCCTCATATAGCATGGTCTTATAGCAACGGCCCAGCCGGGTCAGGGTCACATCTGTCCAGACTGCTACTTTATCATTCTGTTGCTGCTTATTCTTAAAAAAAATCCTCACATCGCTGTCTGCAAGCTGGTTACTCCCAATAATCATCTTCTCGCGAATCACTTCATATACAAAATCAAAAAACAGGGTATCATAGGCCATCGCCGCTACCAATGCAAAAAGCTTTTGTGTGGCAAGGTCACTGGCAAGAAATATCTGATAGAAACTTTCATCCAACATCTTTATCCGTCCGGAAACCGTGCTGTATATCTGATTTGCCCGAAGCATAGTCGGAGCAGAAAACAGGTTCTCCTCACGATTCAGCTTTCTCACCTCATCGAAACTTTTTCCGGAGGCAAGCAGTCCCACTACCTTGCGAAATTCCATGAACCAGAAGGACATTTTTACTGCACCGGCGCTATATTCTCTTCTCTCTATCTGCAGATTGTTCCTCCTCATTTTTACTTCCCATACTCCGCTTTCCCATTCTTCTGATGATATACTCGTGAGCGCATTCATTTACCGCCTTTTGTCAAATCAACCTGATCAGCCCTTCAGAAAGCTGGCTCCACGTTTGTTTATCCATGAACGGTCTCCGCACTTGAATCTGTTTAAAATGTACTCCTATTATACAAACCTCTTATAGCTCCGTCAAGGGAGGGTTCTCAAAAATACTTGTAAAATCAATAAATTTTACCATAAACTTGTGCAAGTTGTTTACAGGCAGTTCCTTATCCAACGACTTCAGCAGAATAATGTACAGCAAGTGAATGCTCGTGCAATGCGAGACGAAAAGCTTCCTGTCTTTACAGCAGCATCGCCATATACAACGAAAGATGAAGGATACCATCCTAATTCTCTTCCCCTCCGTAATCAGAAAATCAATTTCCATGTGTAAAATCCATTCTCCTTGACATGATCAGGGACCATCACCCTTTCCCCACATAAGTCCTGATTTTCGCAAAACACCCGTTCAGCATCTCCGTGTCCACCCTGCCGTCCTGTCCGAAGGCTGTGGCTTCCACCGTGAAGGTTCCGTCATAGCCGCTTCTAAGGACGCAGTCAAAGAATCGGCCGAAATCCACATGCCCCGCCCCGATGGGAAGCGTCCGCAGCTTCGCCCATTCC
>DKVC01000277.1:0-2570 GCA_002490995.1 Lachnospiraceae bacterium UBA7188 | reverse complement strand
CCAGAGCCATGCATACTCCGGCTGATACAGCAGCCCCTCCTCCTGGTGGAAGGCCGCCATTTTCGTATCAAATACAAAACGGACATCCGGATACCTCTCCGCCAGCTGCCGCCAATGCCCGAAAGGACTCGCCACGTTACAGACCACATTTTCCACCAGAATCATGATGCCGTACCCATCTGCTATCCTGGAAAGTTCCCCATAGGCTTCCAGATTATTTTCAAAATTGCTGTCAGAGGTAAGCCCATCCCAGAGATGGAGCACCAGCTTCTCCGCCCCCAAAGCCCTGGCCATCCTGCAGTTAATCTCAAACAGCCGGAACGCTTCCACGCTTCCCTCCGCACCGCCTATGCTGATCATCTCGCCGATGCGCTTTTCACAGTGCATCACTGGGATATGCAGTCCCAGCTTCCGCAGAAATGTCACAATCTCATCCTGTTCTCCATACCACGAATCATACATCATGAACTCAAAGCCATCACAGGACAGCCTTCCGACCAACTCTTCCAATAAATGGTAGTCCCTGCCGTTGGGCCGCCCGATCAACGCCCCTGTAGAACATAATACCTCCATTTCGTCCACCCCTCCGCTGTCTTTTGTTTCCCATATCTTACCACTTTCCGGCATGGCTTTCAATTCTGATTTCCAACCAAAAGTAGCCCTGTTCTCCACAGGCAGTCTATGGTTTTGCGGGGAATCTTCCTGTATAATACATCCCAGAACCGGTTCAACAGAAAAAATCTGGAATAGGAGAAAAAAATGAAATATGAAAACTTTGGAACTACATTAAAAGAACTCAGAAAAAAGCGCAGCCTGACCCAGGAACAATTAGCGGAATACCTGGGGATATCCTCACAGGCCGTGAGCAAATGGGAAAACAACATTTCCTACCCCGATGTATCGCTTCTGCCCGCCCTGGCCAATTATTTTCAAGCCAGCACGGATGAGCTGCTGGGAGTGGACACCGCCAAAAGAACGGAAAACATCCAGAAACTGTGCCTTGCCGCCGATGGCATGATAGCGGATGGAAGATACGCGGAAGCTGTGGCAAAGCTCCGGCTCGACCTTGTGCAATATCCCGTCAACGATCAGCTGCTGTACCGTCTTGCCTGGGCGCTGACCGGAACCATACAGGAACATCCCCAGAACCTGGACGAGGCAATCCTGATTTATCTGAAGATCCTCGAGACCAGCTCCGACGCGACGTTGAAGCTAAAAGCAATGCGCGACCTGATATATCGGTATTATACAAAGGGCGAGGACGCCTTTGCACTGCATTATGCGGAGCAACTGTCAACTTTTGAGTTATGCCGGGAATACAACCTGGGCAGAAGCAATCTACTGAGCGGAAGGGATCTGGCTGCGTACCTTAAAGAGAATATCCGGCTCTTCGGGAACGCCATGCTGGAATGCCTTGAATACTTTACCGCTCCCGGAATCCTGGCCCCGGAAGACGCCGACGGCTACAGTGCGGAAGCCGCGAAAGAAAAAATCTCCCTGTTGAAAAGGGTATTGGACATCGACAGATGACGGTAATCCAAAAACCAACATTTACAGCGGCTATACGCAATCTCTGCCCCTCCGCCTCGAACTTGCGACGCAAACGTCGTAACTTTCTTATGAACTTTCTTCGACACTATTGATAATGTAAGAAATTCGTGGAATACTATCCAGGGAAGCAGCGACGCAGACCTCGCAAGTACGAGATGGCCAATTACACAGATATCGGCCTCCCTTCCAACCGCTGCTTTATACGCAAGACCACCAGAATTTACCAAATCACTTTCGGCAAAATTATGGCTGGCGGTCTTGCGTTATACATTTTTGCTGATTGAAAGAGTCATTTATAAGAAAGCCCTTCCTCACTGCACCGCCAACCCAGAATACCCCATCAAACTCTCATCCACAGCCCGTGCCGCTTCCCTGCCTTCCCGGATAGCCCACACCACCAGAGACTGCCCCCTGTGCATATCCCCAGCCACAAACACATTCTCCTTAACGGTCTGATACTTCCCGACACCTGTCTTCACATTCGTCCGCCCGTCCAGCTCCACACCAAAAGCCTCCGCCACATAGGCCTGCGCTCCCAGAAAACCGGCAGCAATCAACACAATATCCGCCGCCAGAATCTCCTCGCTGCCCGGAATTTCCTTGCTATTCATCCTTCCGGACGCCGCATCCCTCTCCCAGGATAACTTCACAACCTTCACCGCCGTCAGATTTCCATCCTCATCCTTCAGAAATTCCTTCACCGTAGACTCATAAATCCTGGGATCATGCCCATACAAGGCAATCGCCTCCTCCTGACCATAATCCGTCTTACACACCTTTGGCCACTCCGGCCAGGGATTATTCTCCGCGCGGGTATCCGGCGCCTTAGGCATCATCTCGATCTGAACCACACTCTTCGCCCCATGCCTGACAGCAGTACCCACACAATCATTCCCCGTATCCCCGCCGCCGATAATAACTACATTCTTATCCTTCGTATCCACATACTTCCGATCCTCAAAATCGGAATCCAACAGACTCTTCGTATTCGCCTTCAGGAAATCCACCGCAAAATAAAT
>DKVC01000159.1 GCA_002490995.1 Lachnospiraceae bacterium UBA7188 | reverse complement strand
ATAACCGCTGCAAGTTCATAGCGAGTTTTATTGTATTTCTGGGCTTTTGCCTAAATAAGTTGCAGCGGTTATTTTCCGACAATTCCTAAGGAAATGTCTGCAAATAACTGCTACAGGTTTATGGCATTTTTTATTGTATTTACAGGATTTTGCCTGAACATATTACAGGAACCGCTTCGCGGACCCTGTAATCAAAAGGTAATTGTAGCAGTTATTTTCTGACAGTTCCTACGAAAGGAGTGGATGAAATATGACATATAAAACGGTGGAAATTCAAATTCCGGAGGCCATGGAGCCTTATATGGTAAACGAAAGTAAAGATGCTGTGTTAAAATTGAAATTTCCTAAATCTGTTATTGGAAAAAATAGAGGACTAAAGTTTCTGGTGTTTCCTACGGAATTGTCTTAGATACTTCCTTACGCAATTCAGGTTCCCACACATACCATTCGGGTAAAATTCCACACAAACGAAAAAAGAATGTTACAATAAAAACAGTTGCAGAACCTCCGCACTGCCAGGCATCCAACTGGGTGTCTTCCTCCAAAAGATTTCGCATCTGTCTTTCCGGTAATCGGGAGGTCAGATACCATGGCTGTGCGGATTTTATACTAAGGAATTGCCGCAGGCACTTTCTTAGGAAATGCCGCGTGTGTTAACGGGATAATGGAAGAGGTGGAAAAAAGAATGGAAAAAGAGAAAAAACAGCAGGAAAAGAAACACTATAGCCTTTTCAGCAATTACTGGTTCCTGTACAAAGGATTTTTCAAGAACAGCAAATGGAACATTCTCTTTGTCACGATGATACTGGTGGGAGGTATTGTTTCCTACTATGTGCAGATCTACGTCCCCAAAGTGGCGGTGTCGCTGGTCATGGAGCAGGTATCGGTTCAGCGGCTTGTGGGCACACTGTTGGGGATAGAGCTGTTTTATTTTCTGTTCAGTGAGATCGAGACGGTAGGGGATCAGCTGCTCAATAATCCAGGGCTGAAATACAGGCATGTGTTGGAAGAAAGAATATTGTACAAGATATGTCATACAGCATACAGCAACCTGGAGGATCCGGATTATAAGAATAAGATTGCCCGGGCGCAGCAGTTCTATCTCCACTGGGACAGGGATGCCAGGGTGTGCATTTGGAATTCTCTTTTCTTTGTGCATCTGTTGGTTACGGTTATCATTTCTTCCGGGGTGATAGCAGGGCTGCATCCGATTGTGGTGGCGGTGCTGGCAGCGGGAACCTGGCTGCAGTATCAGCTGGATAAGAGACCCATTGCCTGGGAGAAGAAACATATTGATTCCTGGCAGCCTCTTGAGAGGAAGATTAATTACATTTCGGAGCATTTGGGGAATTATTCCTATGCGAAGGAGCTGCGGCTGTACGCAGCGGACAAATGGCTGCTTCCCAAGTATAGCAGGCTGCTTCAGGAGCGCAGACAGTGGAAGAAAAGGCAGAGGAAGCAGATGCTGGCGTCCGACGGTGCGGGGCGTGTTGTAACCGTGGTAAAAGAAGTGACTGTGTACGGCTTCCTGATCTGGGGCGTGCTGACTGGAAGGCTGCAGCCGGATGATTTTATCCTGTATGTGGGGCTGGCTCTGTCGTTGAGTTCTTCTTTAGGCCAGGTAGCAGCTGCGGGCAAGGCTCTGCGGGAAAGTGAGCTGTCTGTTTCCGATTACCGGGAAATGATGGAGATGCCGGATTCCCGCAGAAGGGCGGAAAGCACGGACGGAGTTTCTGAGGACAGGAGGGCGGAAGGCACGGACGGAGTTCCTGAGGACAGAAGGGCGGAAAGCACGGACGGAGTTCCTGAGGACAGAAGGGCGGAAAGCACGGACAGGGTTCCTGAGGACAGGAGGGCGGAAAGAGCAGGTGAAGTTCAGGCGGACAGGGGCGAGTACGTCTCCGGGGATGAAGCCGGCGCCGACAACGTGAAACGCGGTTTCGGAGCGGCGTATGCGGGAAAAGCCCCTGAGGTTACATTTTCCCATGTGTCATTTACCTACCCGGGAGCGGAGACAGAGACATTAAAAGATGTAAATATTGTGATCCGGCCCGGGGAGAAGGTGGCGTTGGTGGGATGTAACGGCGCGGGCAAGACCACGCTGATTAAGCTGCTCTGCGGCATGTATGAGCCTTCAAGGGGAGAGATCTTTTTGGATGGAAAGCCGGCTTCCCGCTGCCCCCTGGAAGAATGGTATCGTCTTTTTTCCGTGGTATTTCAGGATATCGGTGTGATACCTGCCACTATCGTGGAAAATGTTGCCGCCTGCGCCCCGGTAGATGCGGACAGAGAGCGTGTGGCGCAATGTCTGGAGCAGGCGGGGCTTAAAAATATGGTGGAGAATCTGCCACATGGAATGGATACCTATCTGCGGAAGGAGATGTTTAAGGAAGGGGTGAACCTGTCCGGCGGTGAGACTCAGAAGCTCCTGCTGGCCAGGGCCATTTACCGGGAGGCGCCCGTTTTGGTGCTGGATGAGCCCACGGCAGCCCTGGACGCTATTGCGGAGAATCAGCTGTACTTAAGGTACAATGAACTGACCCGGGGAAGGACTTCCCTGTTTATCTCCCACCGGTTATCCAGCACGCAGTTCTGTGATCGGATTTTAATGCTGGAGGGCGGCAGGATCGTGGAGCAGGGCAGCCACAGGGAACTGATGGAGAAAAAGGGCGCCTACTATCAGCTGTTCCAGATACAGAGCCATTATTATCAGAACGACAGGACAGAAGGTTTTACATCGGACATGAAACCGGAATGGGAGGTGAGCAGCTATGTCAGCCGTTAAAGAAGGGAAGAAAAGGGAAAAGGGGAAATTGGGAAAGGTCCTGCATATTTATAAGAGAGCATTCAGGCTGATGTGGAGCGAAGCAGGGGGCTATACGGCGCTCTTAATCCTGCGATGGCTGGTGGACATTTGTTACCCGTACTGGGGGATCTGGTTTTCCGCCAGGCTGCTGGATGAGATATTGGGGAACCGTTCCCTGGAAAAGCTTATTGCGTATACTGCCCTGCTGCTGGGGGGCAATGTGGCGCTGAGGTTTATCGGGCAGTTTGTTTTTACGCTGGCCGATCACAAGGGATATGAGTTTGGGCAGATGCAAAACATGATTTTCGGGAAAAAACTCATGGAACTGGACTACAGCGTGTTGGAGGAGGAAAGGATACATACGCTTTGGAAGCGGGTTGTACGGGAAACCTTTAATGACGGCAAAAATCTGCAGGCGCTGAGTTATAGCCTGCCTGCTTTGTTGGGGAGCTTAGCCGGCGTGGGTCTGTCCCTGGCTATGGTGTGGGAGTTCCTTGAGCAGATGCGGGAGTATGGGATTCTGACGTTTTTCTTCGTGCTGCTGGTGATATTGGGAATCTGGGTCAGCGGGAAATGCGGGGCGATGCACAGCCGGACCTGGCTGGAGTGCAATCGCTCCATCAGCGAAAACTGTGTCCAGCGGGACGGATATCTGGATTATTTTAACGATTATGAAAGAGGGAAGGAAATCCGCATCTATCAACTGGGAAAACTGATGATCGACAGGCTGATGGCCACACACCATTTTAATGACAGGGCTCTGGACAGGCGTTCCGCCAGGGGCATTCCTTATGATGTGGTTTCGAAGTTTGCGGAGGAGGCTACGGTGGCTTTGACTTACTGCCTTACCGGTTTTGCAGCGCTTATGGGGAGGATTACCCTGGGAGGGATGACGCAGTATACCCAGAGCATTGCTAATTTAATTCAGAATCTCCGCATGGGATGGCAGGAGATCGTGAGCCTGTGGTTCAACGCGGATTACCTGGAACGGTATTTCGAACTCCTGGATACGCCCAGCCAGATGCATAAAGGCTGCCTGCCTGTGGAGAAGCGGGTGGACGGCGAGTATAAAATCAGATTCGACCATGTATCTTTCCGGTATCCGGGCAGCGAAACATATGCCCTGCAGGATATCAATCTGGAATTCAGGGTGGGGGAGAAGATGGCTGTGGTGGGGATGAATGGCAGCGGAAAATCTACCTTTATCAAGCTTCTGTGCCGGCTGTATGACCCTACGCAAGGGATGATTACCATGAACGGAATTGATATCCGGCGCTATGACTATCAGGAGTATTTGAGCCTGTTCTCCGTGGTGTTTCAGGATTTTAAGCTGTTTTCGGCTACATTGGGGGAAAATGTGGCAGTGTCGGAAAACTATCAGGAGGATACAGTGCGTGATGCCCTGGGGAAGGCAGGGCTGGAGGAATTCCTGGAGAGCCATGGGAACAGCCTGTCGACTGTCCTGTACCGGGATTTCGACAAAGACGGCGTGGAAGTATCCGGCGGGGAAGCCCAGAAGATTGCGCTGGCCAGGGCTGTGTGCAAGGGAGCGCCCTTTGTGCTGCTGGACGAGCCCACGGCGGCGCTGGACCCCAAGGCGGAATATGAGATTTACAGGCGGTTCAATGAGCTGGTGGCGGACAGGACCACGGTGTACATTTCCCACCGCATGTCTTCCTGCCGGTTCTGCGGGGATATCACGGTGTTCCATGAAGGGCGGGTGGTGCAGAGAGGCAGCCATGAATCCCTGATGGAGGAGACAGGCGGAAAGTATTATGAGCTGTGGACGGCCCAGGCGCAGTATTACCGTAAGGAAATATCGGAGACAAGTGCTGGGTAAATATCAAGGGCAGTTCTCGGGGAAATATTTGCAGCAATCCATAAGGAGCAGAGGTAAGAAAGCCATTGCTCCTGTTGCCGTTTAGAGGGAACCCTGAAAAGAACCAAATATTGCTTGACAATCCCTGATATGTGAGTTATTCTAATAATGTGGAAAATGCGTTTCACGAAATCTCAATTTCAGTATTTCTAAGGTTTAATAGCGTTTCTGCTGTTTTTCACTGAGAAGAGAGAAGCTTGAAAGGACAAAGAACAAGAAAAAAGCAGGGACAGTGCTGTTATAAGTGTTTCCTGCTGAAAAAGAGGAGGAAGCATTATGGGGAAGAAAAATGATGCATTGCTGACTTATCTGGAAGACAATGCGCGCTTTGCCGATTTGTTTAATTACTATTACTTTGGGGGAATGCAGGTGGTAAATCCGCAGGAGCTCAGGGAAGCATCCGAAGTATATGTGGCGGTTCCGGATGAAAAGGACGGACAGCCCGGGCAGGTCGGAAAAGGCGGAAAGGGAAGAGAAAGCGGAAGGGGCAGACAAAGCGGAAAGGGAAGACAAAGCGGACAGAGGATACGTGACATCAAGAAAAGGCTGGAGTCGGGCGGATGGCTGAGGATTCTGGCTGTGGAGGCGCAGTATGATATTGCGTACTGTATGCCCTGGCGTATCATGGAGTATGACTGCAGGGAGTACGGGCAGCAGATTCGGCGGATTCAGAGGCAAAATCAGGAGGCGGATCTATCCGGTGAAAAGAAAGTCTATGCCAATGCCGGAGAGCGTCTGGGAAAGTTTCGGAAAGAAGACCGTATCGCGCCGGTCTATACATTGTGCCTGTATCATGGTGTGGAAGAATGGGACGGACCGCGCTGCCTGAAAGATATGATAGATTTCGGAATGACAGACCCCGGAGAAGAACGTCATGAATGGGAGAAGTGGTTTGCGGATTATCCCATGCGTCTGGTTTGCGCCAATGAACCTACGGACGGTGCAGGCTTTCAGACATCTCTGGGGATTCTGTTCGCGTTACTTCCGCTCAGAAAGAATAAGGCAGCATTGCGCAGTTTATTGGAGAAGAATCCGGTGTACAGACAGATGGATGAGGAGACCGCCGGTACGGTGGGCATATTGATGGGAGTAAAGGGATTTATGGAAAACAGGAAAAAATATAAGGAAGGAGAAGGATATAATATGTGTCAGGCGATCCGGGAGATGATGGAAGACAGCAGGGTGGAAGGCGAAAAGACTGGACGGGAGGAAGAGCAGAAAGAGGGAATCCGCATTTTCATCCAGTCACACCGTGACGACGGGACGGATGAGAAAGCCATTGCGGACAAACTCCAGAAATATTACGCAAAGACGGCAGAAGATGCCTGGAGTCTGCTGAACAACAGTAAAAACGGACAATGCCCATGAAAATCGCAAAATATAATATTCCATACACTCACGCGCAGGTTGAGTATCCGGTACAAAAGATTCAAACAGCGCGTTATTGCCCAATTCCGCCGGTTGTTATAAGATAATAAGGAAATGAAGTTGTATCAGTTATTTTCCAACAATTTCTAAGGACAATTGTTGTATGAAGAGGGCAGGGAGGTATATGGATGAATAAGGAAAAGGTGGGAAATCAGATTGCTGTATTGCGAAAAGAGAAAGGGTTGACACAGAACGATTTAGGGGAGCGTTTAGGCGTGACTTTTCAGTCGGTCAGTAAATGGGAGCGCGGGGAAGCTCTGCCCGATACAGCCATACTGCCTGACCTGGCAAGCGTTTTGGGCACCACTGTAGATTTCATATTGAGCGGTGGGGAGAAAGCGCTGACCTATAAAGGGAAGATCACATTTTCCGATATGGCGGCAGGAGTGAAATGCCTTGCAAGGATGGGAGAGCTTCTGGGGAAGCAGAACCCGATTTACCGCCATGCGATCCGCGGAATCAATGAGGGGATGGATGTAGATATCGAGGAAGGGTTTACCAACGATTATATTTTTGAATGCTTTGTGGCGGAAGCTATCATTCAAAATCTGCAGGCTGGCGCCTATGTGGATCCCACCGATATTAAGAACGGCTTCAAGTATGAACATTTCCGTGATATCGTATTGGAATATTGCGCCCGATTCGGCATCAGGTGAAGGAGGCTCCCATGAAAAAAACGGTCAATTCTTTCTGTAATTTTTCCAACCTTTTTCGTTTCCCGTGTCTATATAAGTGAAAGCTTTCAATGAGGTTTGGCAGCGAGGTACAGACAAGTGAACAGACAGGACGCAGAGAGGATTATAACAGAATATCTGAAACCGGTTTTCGGGTTTGCCCTGAAGCGGTGTAAAAGCATTCCCGATGCGGAAGATTTGTCTCAGGAGATTGTGATGAAGGCGTTCCGGGCGCTTTTAGCGAGGGACGATATCGGGGACACGGGGAAGTTTATCTGGACAGTGGCGCACAATGCGCTCAGCAATTATTACCGTGATGCGGCGAAGGGCATGACGGGAGTCTCTCTTGACGAAGTGGCGGAAGTACTGGTAGACCCGGGGGCTGAGATTGGGCCGGACGACAGCGCGGACTCCATTCGCAGCCTTCAGAGAGAAATTGCGTATCTTTCCGGTCTGCAGCGGCGAATCGTGATTGCGTATTATTTTGAAAACCGCAGACAGGCAGATATTGCCCGGGAACTGGGCATTCCTCTCGGTACTGTCAAATGGCACTTGTTTGAGGCGAAAAAAGAGTTGAAGAGAGGTATGGACACTATGAGAAAATCCGGCGAACTGAAATTTAATCCGATCCGTTTTGATTCTATTGGAACCCACGGCCGTGCGGGGACAAAGGCCACGGAAGATTTTCTGCACTCCGCCCTGTCCCAGAATATCTGCTACAGTGTGCGCAATACGGCGAAGACAATCAATGAAATTGCAGACGACCTGGGCGTATCCCCGGTATATGTGGAAACGGAAGCGGCATATCTGGAAGAATACGGTTTCCTGCAGCTACAGAAAGACAAGTATATCGTTAATTTTATTATCAGCGAACCTACGGCAGAGCTTCTCACCATGAAGGATAAAATGTATAAAAAGGTGGCAGGGCTGTTTGCCAATGAGCTGTATGATGAACTTATGGCATCAGGGCTCCTGGAGGATCCGGCTATTGCATGCGGGCAGACGGACGGACCTGTTCTGCTGACGGAGACACCCAGAGCTGACCGCAATTTCCTTATGTGGTCTCTGATTCCGTACATTGCAGCCTGGTCCGCTGAGGAGTCAGAGAATGAGAGTAAAAACATAACCTTTGAGGAGGTTGCCACCATCCGTCCGGACGGCGGGCAGAACATTGTGATGGTGACGGTACTCCCTGACAACCTGGTGCTGCCGGATGATTACGTATATATGTCGAACTGGTCCGGTCCCATGTGGAACTGGAATGAGGACAGTGAACGGATTCTGTGGCAGATTGACAGTGAATGGTCTGACCGCGAGGTGCCGGGAGTGCACCATTCGGAGAAGGACAAAAGGGTTCTTTCGCTCTATGCAAGAGAGGCAAAGGAGCGACTGTCCAAAGACGAGTATGCATGGCTGGCAGAGCAGGGATATGTGAAAACCAACGGCGATTACGATGGGGATTTCAAGGCATCCTGGCAGATTGTGATTCTGGAAAACAGGGAGATACAGGAAAAGCTTCTGGCTGTGGGAAAACGGATCCGGGAGAAATACCGGCTTGCATTTGAGGAGTTTGTGGTACCTTACAGGAAAGCCATGCTGGAAGCCGTTCCCGCCCACTTGAGGAAAGTGGAGGAATATGAGCTGCAGTCGATATTCAGTACGGATGGGTGGTTTTTGGTGCACTGCCTCCAGGCGCTTCTGAAAAGCGGGAAACTGAAGGAGCCTGCTGAAGAGCAGAGAAAAGCATTGACTACAATTATTGCTTACAGATAATAAGGAAGTGTCTACAAATA
>DKVC01000264.1:33892-50480 GCA_002490995.1 Lachnospiraceae bacterium UBA7188 | reverse complement strand
GCCGCGTAGCGGCTTGGTACAATATGGCGGATAGTATGAGATAGTTTTCTGCGCAGATAATAACTTACAGGATGAGTGGCATAATGCATATAGCGATATGTGATGACGAACAGGTATCATTGAATCAGCTGACAGGAGAAGTGGCAGATTGGGCAAAGGCAGAGCAGGAGGTGTGCCGGACAGAAAACTATACCACCGCCGATGCCTTCTTGTTTGCGTGGGAAGAGAAAAAGGATATCGATGTGCTCCTTCTGGATATTGAGATGCCCGGAATGGATGGCATTGCACTGGCTCGCAAACTGCGCAGGATGGGGGAACGGATCAGCATCATTTTTGTGACAGGCAATCCGGACTTTGCCCTGGAAGGCTACGAACTGGAGGCGGTTTCTTACCTTGTGAAGCCGCTGAAAAGGGAAAAGCTCTGGGCGGCATTGGACAGGGCGAAGGAGCAGATGCGCTGCAGGCCGGCGATTTTGGCGCCGCTTTCCGCCGGGGAGGTGGAGAAGGTGTATGTATCCGATATCTGCTGTCTGGAAAGCGATGGGCACGACAGTGTTATCTGGAAAAGAGACGGCACAAAGATTCTGTGTAAAACCGGACTTTCGCAGCTGGAGCAGGAACTGACGGAATGTGAATGCCAGGATGCCTTTTTCAAGCCCCACAGGTCTTATGATATCAATCTGGGATATGTGGAGAGAATAGGGAAGAAGGAAATCCGAATGGAAAATAAAATGCTGGTGCCTGTTGCGAGAGGAAAGTGGGAGACGTTGAATCAGGCCTATATGAGGTATTTCCGGAAGCAGAGCTTCTGATATGAGGGATAAAAGGATATGCTGCAGTTTGGTATCTGGCTGATATGGCTGGCGCTGTATCAGTATTATATAGAACAGATTTGCGAGTTGGAGAAGGGATATATTAAGAGGGTCGTGGTGTGGGGGCTTACATTGTGCCCTTTGCTGGCTGCAGGAATCCTTTCCCTGACGGGGTTGGCATCGGCTGGAACTGCCGGGGGCTGGCTGGAGTCTGGAAGCCGGTTGACTCGCGGAAACTGGCTGACATTCGGAAGCCTGATGGCTCGCGAAAACCGGCTGGCATTTGGAAACCTGCTGACTCACGGAAACTGGCTGGTATTCGGAAGCTGGCTGATGATCATGCTGACCCTTTTTCTGTACATGTTGTTTTATGATGCAAAGCCTTTCAGGCAGCAATGGTGGAAACCGCTTGTACCGGGAGCAGTGCTTGCCCTGTGTGCCCTGGGAAGGACACCGGAATCGGCTGTGCTCTTAAACGGAGGGGTCATGGTGGTTTTTCTGCTGATGCTTGCAGCGGAAAGAGGATATCTGCGGGCTGGGAGCAGCTTGGTGAACCTGGGGATATATGGGCTTCTTGGCATGTATGTATGGCAGAATGGGGCGGTGGCGGATAAGGAAACGCTTGTCGGCATTTTGGCACTGGAGCTGCTTTTGTTCCTGGCGTTAGAGGGGACGCTTTTTTCCTGGCATCGGGGTTTCGCAGCGGAAACTGAACGTTTCCAGAGGGATATTTTAAGCCACCAGTATGAGGAAGTGAAGGAAATTTACTTGAACATGAGGGGCTGGCGCCATGATTATCACAATCACCTGCAGGCCATGAAAGCCCAGATTGCCGCGGGGCAGCTGGAAGAGATAAAGCAATATCTCTCCGATCTGGAGCAGAACCTGGAAAAGGTAGATACCTATGTAAAGTCCGGAAATATTATGGCTGATGCCGTTTTAAACAGCAAGCTGTCCCTGGCGGAGCAGGAAGGAATCCAGGTGAACTGCAAGGCTATTCTGCCGGAAGCGCTTTCCATAGAGGATGTGGATTTGTGTGTGCTGTTGGGGAATCTGCTGGATAACGCACTGGAGGCCTGCGAAAAGATTCCGGAGCAGCAGCGCTTTCTGCGTATCTATATGGTGGTAAATAAATCCCAGCTCTATGTTTCCGTCCAGAACTCCGCGAAAGAAGAGCTGGATTTCAATGAGAGAAATTATATTTCTACAAAGCGGGGGAACCACGGGCTGGGCATGAAGCGGGTCAAGGCGCTGGCGGACAAGTATGACGGATATCTGACACTGGCCAACGAACCGGGCATCTTCGCGGCGGAGGTGACGCTGCCGCTGTAAACTGTAGCTTCCTGTGCAATTCGTGCTTCAAAATGAACATTTCGTGCGGAAATCCTCCTTTCGGGGGATTTTTTCTTTATAGTATCCTTAACCCACATAGCAGTAGTCTTTCTGAAGTCTTCTTTCTGCCAGGTGGGAAATAATTTTACATATGCGGAGGTATAAAATGAACGGCATCGTATATTTATTCAAATTCACATGGAAATTCAGGAAAAAGTATATTATTTTTTCCTTTCTGCAGCAGTTAATATCGTCCCTGGTTCCATTGATGCTTATCGTGATCCCGGCGCAGATTATTGATGAACTCTTAGGCGGCAGAAGGATGTCCGTTATTTTTGCTTATGTCGCGGTCATGGTAACAGGGTCTCTTTTTAATAATGCCGTATGCGCCTGGCTGCGCAAGGAATGTATCGTTTTAAAGGGGGCGCTGTTTGTGGATTTCCAGGAAATGATAGCGCGGCAGCTCGCGGTATGCGACTATCAGAAACTGGAGGATCCGGTGTTCCTGGACACAAAGGAGAAGGCGAAGAAATTTTTGTTTGCAGACGGGCAGGGATTTGGGGAGGTAATGGATCAGGCGTTTCAGATTATGGGTAATATCATTACCTTTATCGGTATCATTGGCATTATCGTCCATCTGCATTTTGCAATTGTCATATTCCTTGTGCTGCTGGTTCTGCTCAATGCGTATGTGGATTCCAGGGTAAAGGGTTCCTTTGCCGAGCTTTCCATAGAGAAAGCGCCAGTGGAGAGACGCACAAATTACCTGATTGGGGTGATGGAAGATTTTTCTTACGGCAAGGAAATCCGTCTGCTGGGAATTGCGGGCTGGTTTGCGGAGAAGGTGCGCACGAGTCTCAATGCGTCCCAGATTTTCTATAAGAAACAGATGGGGGTTATCGCAAAAGGCCAGTATGTCGCTGCCCTTACGAATCTCATGCAGACAGTTTTTTCCTATGCCGTATTATGCTGGCAGGTTACAACGGACAGGATTGGCGTGGGCGAGTTCACCATGTACTTATCAGCAATCAACAATTTCAGCAGCGCGATGAATACTACTATGGGCAGCATTGCCAGTATACGCCAGTTCAGCGGGTACTATGAGGCGCTGCGGGAATACCTGGATGTCCCTGGCACCATGGATACCGGCACTTTGCCTGTGCCGGAGAAAATAGAAACCCTGGAATTCCGGAACGTGTCCTTTCGGTATCCCGGGCAGGAGAGCTGGTCGCTGCGGAATATTAACCTCAAACTGGAAAATAATAAGCGGTATTCGATTGTCGGGGAAAACGGGGCAGGGAAGACCACTTTGATCAAGCTGGTCTGCAGGTTATATGATCCCACGGAAGGTGAGATCCTGCTAAACGGTGTCAATATCAGGGAATATGCGCTGGATGGCTATATGAAACTGTTCAGCACAGTATTCCAGGATTACAAATTATTCTCCTTTTCCATTGAGGAAAACATTTTGTTTGGACAGGAATGCGAGGAAGGGACTGTCGTAAAATTGCTGGAAGAGAGCGGATTTGGCGAGAAGATGAACCGTTTAGGCAACGGGATAAAGACCGGCATACATAAAGATTTTGATACGGAAGGCTTCGAGCCGTCCGGTGGAGAAGGGCAGAAAATCGCGCTGGCCAGGGCATTGTACCAGGCCAGGCCTGTCATTATTCTGGACGAACCGACGGCGGCACTGGATCCGAAGGCTGAATATGAACTGTACCATAATTTTGATAAACTGATCAAGGACAAAATGACCCTTTATATTTCCCACAGAATGGCAAGCTCCAGGTTCTGCGATTATGTGCTGGTATTCTCGAAAGGGAACGTTGTGGAAATGGGGACACATGAAGAGCTGATTGGCCAGAAGGGACTGTACTATGACCTGTACATGATGCAGGCGCAGTATTATATAGAAGAGTGAACAAAAAGATTGATGAAGCTTCCGGGCGGACGACCCGGTACAGCCTGGAGCCGGGAAGCAGGACACAGAACCGGCAGATTTTCTGATGGACCGGGAACATGGGGTATTTGGTATTGAATAAAAATTTAAGGGAGAGAAGCATCACAAAAAGACATGAGCGGAAAAAGAAAGAAAACAAAGCAAGAACGAAATTACAATCGCTATCCTCTGTGGGAAAATCTCTGGATTGCCCACGCATGGCTTGTGAAGGACAGGGGAGCCGGATATATGGCGGTTTGGGGGGCGGATGTGTGTATGTCCGTATTGCAGCCTTTCCTGGCCATGGCTCTGCCCAGCGCAGTGGTATATCTGCTGGGAAGCGGCTGGCAGCCCGGGCTGACTTTTCTGTGCCTGGCAGGCTATGTGCTGCTGCTGCAGGCCTTGCAGGTAATAAAGGGATATTTATCAGGAATCTGTCAGACAGCAAGGTTCTTATTCCGCGCTGGGAGGGGAAAGGAGCTTTTCGAAGCTGCGTTGTCGGCAGATTTTCAGGAATTTGAGAGTACAAGAGGGCAGGACAAGGTGGAAAGCGCCAGGGGAAATATCTTTTATGGAAACGATACGGGAATTGAAGCCTTCCTCAGGGAATTTGAAAAGGCGGTTATCGCCCTGGTCGGACTTATTGTTTATTCGGTTATCATTGGCAGGATGAATTACTGGCTGCTTCTGCTGCTGTTTGCGGTGACCGGGGTGATCATGGCCGTGAATGTGCTGGCAGACCGCAGGACCATAAAGTATGATGAAGAATACGTCAAGGTCAGCCGCGGTTATGAATATCTCAAACGGGAGGTGCTGGTTCCGGCAAACGGCAAGGATATGCGGCTTTATCGCATGTGGGACTGGTTTCGGAAAGAATTCAGGCAGATGACAGAGGCGCTGGCTTACTGGAGCGGCAGGGAGAGGAACTGTTCTATCAATGCTTCCATATTCGGAACATTTCTCACCGGCGCAAGGGATTTACTGGTGTACGGCTATCTGATTCATCAGATGGTCCAGGGCAGGATTGATATGGCAGCATTTCTGCTCTATGTGGGAATCGTGGCGAACTTCGGGAACTGGATGAATTCCCTGACACAGGCTTTGACCGGGATTGTGCACAATAACCGTTACATGGACCGCTACCGGGACTTTCTGGAATTTGCGGGAAAAAGCTTCGGAGGCTCCCGGGCTGTCTCCAATCCAGGGAAACTCCACGAAATCCGCCTGGAGCATGTATCCTTCCGCTACGAAGGATGTAGGGAGGATGCGGTTCATGACCTGACCTTGACCATAAAGCCCGGGGAAAAAATTGCCCTGGTGGGGATGAACGGCGCCGGGAAATCCACCCTGATCAAGCTGATCAGCGGGCTGTACCGTCCTTCTTCCGGGAAAATCTATCTGGACGGACAGGATGTAACCCTGCTTTCTCAGGGGGAATACCGGAAGGAGTTTGCGGTGGTATTCCAGGAAGTATTTGCCTTTTCCTTTCCGCTGGCCGACAATGTCTCCTGCAGGGCGGAAGAGGATACCAGCCGCGGGAAGCTGGAACAGAGCCTCAAGGATGCGGATCTGTGGGACAGGGTTCAGGAGCTTCCGAAGAAGGAGGAGACCAGCCTGAATAAGGATATTGACGCTTCCGGCATATCTCTGTCCGGCGGAGAGCTTCAGCGGCTGATGCTGGCGAGGGCGCTTTATAAAGACGCACCCGTAGTAATTTTGGATGAGCCCACCGCCGCCCTTGACCCGCTTGCGGAGAGCAGGATGTATGATAAGTATTATGAAATGACGAAGGAAAAGACCAGTATTTTTATTTCTCACAGGCTCAGCTCCACCAAATTTTGTGACCGTATTTTATATATGGAAAAAGGGGAGATCACGGAAGAGGGCGGCCACAGACAGCTGATGGAGAAGCAGGGAGCGTATGCGGCCATGTTCCATACTCAGGCTCAGTACTATAGGAAGCAAGAGCAGTTTCCTATAGTTGAATGCGGCGCAGAGGGCGCGCCTTTTATCGGAAGCGAAGGGATTGCTTCCGATAAGACATACTATGAAGAAGGACGAGGTGATATTTTATGAAAAGCCAGAAAACGGAAAAAGGGGGAGTTCTCCGGAGGCTGGGCAAGTCCCTGGAGCATCATAAGACAGGCTTCACCCTGCTGAAAATCGCGCATAAAGTGGATTCTTCTGCCATTCCCCTGCGGATTATAAATGCAGTGATCAATGTGGCAGGCGCTTATCTGGGGCTGTATCTTACGGCCGGATTTATTGACCTGCTGCTGAATGCCCGGTATTCGGAGGGATTTTTCCGTGGATGCCTGATCGTGGCTGCAGAGCTGCTCTTTGGGATAGCCGGACAGCTGGTGGCAAAAGCCTATGCCAGGTCTTCCCAGCGCTGTGCACTTGCCTTTGCCGTCATGATGCGGGAGAAGGCTGCTTCTCTGGATTACGAGACCATGGAACAGCCCCGTGTGACGGACAAGATATTTCTTTCGGAGCGTACCGCCGGCATGTACGGGGGATTGGGGGCTGTGGTGAACAGTTACCAGGGAATGCTGACAGGACTGTTGGAGATCGTCACGGCAATGGGCATGATAGGCGTACTTTGTTTCAGCCGCCCTGCAGGAGAAGACTCTTTTTTGGCTCTGGCAGCGCAGCCGGCGGTATCCGTGCTCCTGCTGTTCCTGGCGCTGGGCGCAACGATTGCCGCCAGGATCAGGGCCGGTGCCGGCATGGTGAGGAACACGAAAAAGTATCTCCAGGATCATACGGGAATGGAAATGAAACTGACTTACCTGTTGTCGCGGGTTATGATGAATCTGCAGGCGGCTAAGGTCATCCGGATCTATGATATGAAGAAAATGCTGATGGATAATATCATAAAATACAATGAGGAATCTGATAAGTTTTACGGTGAAATGTGCGATGAGGAAATCAGGGGCAGACTGCGGGGAGATCTGAACAGCGGTTTTTTCACCGTTTTCAATTACCTTTTTGTGGCGGTAAAGGCGTTGGCAGGAGCCATTACCATAGGCGCTTTCACCCAGTACACAGGCGCCATGGCAAAGCTTTCGGCCGGATTCCAGGAAGTGATAGGGTATAACACCCAGATTAAGCGGATCAATACCTATATGGCGGATTTCCTGGAACTGATGAATATGGAGAATAACCATGCCACCGGCACCATTCCCGTGGAAAAACGTCTGGACGGAGAATATGAGATAGAATTCCGCGATGTGAGTTTCCGCTATCCAGGCAGCGAAGAGATGATATTGAAGCATGTAAACTGTAAGCTTACCATGAAGAACAAGCTGGCGCTGGTGGGAAAGAACGGTGCAGGCAAAACCACCTTTATTAAGCTGCTCTGCAGGCTGTATGAGCCCACGGAAGGTATGATTACCTTAAATGGCATCGACATCCGCAAGTACAGGGAGGAGGAATACAGGGAGCTGTTCGGCGTGGTGTTTCAGGATTTCAAACTGTTTGCCTTCCCGCTGTGGCAGAATCTCACGGCAGGGTATGAGAGGGACGATGACAGGATTGCGGATTGTCTGAAGCGCGCCGGGGCGGAGGAATTTGTCAGAGGGCTTCCTCAGGGAACGGATACCCTCCTGTTCAAGGACCGGGAGGGCGGCGTGGATATCAGCGGCGGGGAGGCCCAGAAGCTGGCTTTGGCGAGAGCCTTGTACAAGGATGCGCCCTTTGTGATACTGGATGAGCCTACCGCGGCGCTGGACCCCGTCAGCGAGGCGCAGGTTTACGCTGGATTTCATGAGATGGTGAAGGATAAAACCAGCATTTATATATCCCACCGCATGAGCAGCTGCCGGTTCTGCGACGATATCGTGGTGTTTGAGGACGGGCGTATTGTGGAGCGGGGGAGCCATGAGGAGCTTCTGGAGCGGCAGGGGCAGTATGCGGAAATGTGGCACGCCCAGGCGAAGTATTATGTGACGGAGGCGGCGCAGTAGAGGCGGCTGCGATATTCTCAAGAACGCCAGAATTTATACTGCACGCCGGTTGAACTTACAGTGCAGCCCGACTGCAGACCGCCAGCCAGGTACTTTCCTTGAGGCATTAATGTAAATCCTGGCGGTCTGCAGTATACTAATGTGTCTTTGGCGAGCATACAGGGCTGGCGGTGAAGTGTTGCAACTACTTTTTATACAGTATCCATTTTTACATAGGACTGATATACTTTTTGGAAATTGTTCTTATTAAACATTTCTAAATGATAAAAAATTTTAGAATATGCCCAAATGTCATATTTAAAACATTCCCTGCCAACGGCTGTGCATACTGAATGGCTCCAGTATAAGGCATTATAAAGATTTTTTTGATATTCCTGTGTATCGCAGATATTATTTTCTATAGAGGGATATTCCATTTCAAAGTTTTCTTTAAGATATTCGCGGATTCTATGCTTGTCCGATGTTGGAATATCCAAATTGTGTAGTAAATCATACATCATATAAAACTTTATTACGTTGACACCAACACACAATGCCAATATTTCATTCGCATTTGGTGCAATCTTTGCTCCGTTGAATCCCTGTAGAGGTTTTGCCTCAATGATTGCCCCGCATATACAGGAAGCTATTTTATGTCTGTCCAGGCGGTTACCCTTCATATTTTTTGATGCGCGTTCTTTATATTCGTCAAATTTTTTGCCCATAATATAAGGAGTTGTCTCATCTTTGATACAGAATTTACTTCCGTTCGTGCATATTTGGGAAAGAAGATCCCCTATAATATAATCATATAAATATTTGTAGGTATTTGAAGGGTTGTAATTAGCCATTTTCCTCTTTTCCCTTAGATTCAAACGAGAAAATTTTCTCTTGTCCATCAGAATATCTTATAATATTATTATGTACTGTATTTCCGTTACAAAATTCTAAAACTTTACTAAAATCATGATCATCGTTGTAATCATTGTATTGTTTTTCAGCTTGGGTAATATTTTTCCCTAATAGGGAATTTAACATATTATTTGCAGGCAACATAATTATCTCCTCTTATATATTATATACTCGTTATTATAAATTGTTACAATGCACGAATATTTTTCCTTCGAATTTTAGGGTTACCATGATTATTCAAGTGCAGCCACCTTTATATGTTGGTTCAGTATAAGCTTTTTGCCATAATATGTCAACACTTTTTTAAAAAATCGGTACATCTTCGCTATACTGCACAAAAACAAGGTGCTGCCCAGCACGCGAACCCTGTATGCGAAAGAAAATAACCGCTGTAGGAACCGTCCCGCGCCTCCCCCGGTGATCAAAAGAAAACTACAGCAGTTATTTTTGTCCGCTTAAGCAAAACACAGGCTATATCCTTTTAGCGGATGCCTTTGGCTTCTGCCTCGTGATATCCCCCATCCGCTCCATATAAGCCTGTTCCTTCTCCTGATTGATGACATCCCGGAGGCTCTTCAGCTCGTCTGTGATCCGGTCCATCCTGATCAGCACGTCGTTGGTGTCGAAGGTTGCGGAAGAATCCTTGCTCTTAAGTGTCTTAAAAAGCTTTTCCGTCTCCTTATGTACGCATTTTGCCTGTTTCCGCACGCTTTTCTTCAGCTTTAGAATCATTTTGTTAATACGCTCCTTTCCTTGTGATTTCGTTTTTCTTTTATCATATTCCATTTTAGATATATCGTCAAGAAAATTAGAGCCAAGTCAGTCTATGATATTTGTATTTTCCATAAAGGCAGTGTATAACGGCAGGCAGAGTCGGCATGCGGCAATCAGTGAGGGGAAAGCATATGAGAAGCTTGTGAACGGAAAAGAATCCCAAATCATGATTCCTGTGCTTAAAAATTGCTATACCCTGCCGCCATTGCCGGTTTCCCGGCGGCAGGGCATAGCCGTAAATTTTTCAGTCAGGAACTGTCGGAAAATAATTGATAAGCACGGTGTTACGAGAACAAACCGGTTCCGAAGTATTTGGACAGGCTCTGGTAAGCCGCCAACGCGCCGGAACCCATTGCCGAATAGCCCAGTCCGCTCTGTGTATACAGATTATTAGTCATCATCCTCAGCATCAGCTGCTGGGTCAGCTGGCATTTGTCACAGCAGTAATCCTGGCTGCGAGAATTGCCTGCGGTGGAATTGCCGGCGGCTTCTGTATCAGATTGGGCTTTCGATGCGCTCTGCCGGGCGGTCTGCGCGGTTGTTCCCGATGTTGTCTGCCGGGCAGCCTGTGCGGTTGAACCAAATGCTGTCTGTCTGGCAGTTCTCGTATTTATTCCGGTTTTGGAAGAATTTCCGGCATCTGCCGTGTTTGCCGCAGATGCGGAGCTTGCATGCGCTGTAATACGGGAGCTTGTATGTGCTGATATTCTGCCGGTCTTTGCATTTTCCATGTAATTGGCAAAGCCTGTTATAAGGGCGGTTCTTCTGCCGCCATGCTGCGCATAATATTGGTTGATTTCTTTGACTCCTAGATCATGAATGTACATTTTACACCTCCGGTCCGCTAAAGCGGAAATTTGTTTTCAGTGTCAATATTCTGTGATTCCGCCATCAATTGGAATCACGCGTGCCTTCTCCTGTGGAGTCCGGGCATTGAGACATTTTCATTTCCTCCCCCTTTCCTGTAACAGTACAGTCACATGAAACTCACTGTTTTCTATTTGAATATCCATGTCTCCCATATATTCTAAAGCTTCCCGCCTAACATTGGACAAACCGATGCCGTGCAGGGATGCGAAGGCTTCCGTGCCGTCCTTTTTCTTTGTGGAAACCGGGAGACCGGTATTCTGATCAAAAGTGATTTCCCCATCAAAGGGGTTTCTGATATCAATGAGGAAAAATTTCCTCTTCTGCCTGCCTGAGAGACAGATATATTTTGGGCCTTTCTGGATTTTAGCACAGGCTTCCAGGGCATTCTGGAGCAGGTTATTGAGTATGATGCCGATATCATAGGCATTGTAACCGCCTGAGGCCGGGAACAGAAACACACATTGGAAATCGATTCCCATTGCGGCAGCGGCTTTCTGGCGATCGTTTATGATAACATCAGTCACTGCATTTCCGGTGTGGATGGACAGCTCAAATACCTTCATGCTGTCATCCATTCTGGCAATGTATGTTTCCATGTCTTCATAATGGCCGCTTTCCGCCAGACCCTTGATATTTGTCAGGTGATTTTTCATCTCATGCTTCATTCTGCGTATGCCGTCATGAAACTGTTCTACTTCACGGATGCGTTCCTGTATTGCGGATAGCTGCTGTTTGGCCACGAAGTATTTTTCCCTGTCATCCTGAAGTGTCAGGATTCTTTGATATGCGGTTATGGCAGCCAGAATGCCCGCGTAGAACAGAGCCGCCATTGCCGGCACGATGGCGAGAAAAGCCGGATACTGCTCATAGAGCCGGAAAATGTGGTTGTCATTGGCAATCACCAGAAGCCGCACAAGGATATTGGCAAAAAGGATTGCCGTCACAGGTGTCAGGAGCAGATAGCACAATTCCCGGATGTGCAGGCCGGTTCCGCCTTTTTTCAGCTGCCGTTCCACGATGTGAAGCAGCAGGAAACAGAGAAGATACTGCAGAGTATCGACGAGAAGCTGATTCAGCGCGGCATTGCGGAAAACCAGTTCCGGCGTATCGGCGTTTCGCAGAAAAAAATGATCCGTAAAAAAATCCAGGCTTCGCATCATCATCATGCTCAGGTTCCTGATACAGTAAAACAGGACGCTCAGAAGAAAGACAAAGTTCCGCTCTATTCCAAGGAAACCGGAAAGACGTATCAATATTCCGGTAATCAATATCATATGCATCCAGCCGTAGAACCATGGGAACAGGCTGAACAGATAGATGACTGTATAAATAAAGAAGATGAGGAACGTATTATTCTGAAGTCGCCTTTTTTCCTGTATTCCGGTCATAAAGGAGCGGAAAAAGACAGCCATAAGGACGGCGTACAGGATGCATTCGGCGCCTGTGAGCAGCTTAAAAAACAGAGCAAAGCCTGCCTCGTTCAATAGACTCTCTCCCTTCTGTGATCTGTTATACTCAACACCGCCGGCTGTAACTTTGCCATAAGCAGTTTGATAACGGAAAACGGTAAATAAATATGCTTATAGGTGTGAAACGAAGCGGCAAATGAATACGTTCACAGGTATATCACGCAGACGAGCGTATGTAGCGCAGGTGCGCTTTCACAAAGCCGTCGTATTTATATTTGGACAGATTCAGCCTGTCGCCGTTTGCCAGGGTTACCTCAGCTTTGCTGTACCCTTCCACATAGGCCAGGTTCACCAGGAAGCCTTTGTGGATGCGGCAGAACTGCCCCTGAAGAGCCTGCTCCAACTCTCCAAGCTTTGCGTAGTACTCCAGGGTAGTGTCCCTCAGGTGCAGCACGATTTTGTGACCCTGGCTTTCCATATAATAAATTTCGCTCAGGGGGAGGACTCTGCTGGTTCCGGCATATTGAATGACCAGTTTCTTTTGCTGCTGCCGTGTTTTTGCCGTGAGCCGTTCCACTGCTTTACGGAAAACCTCTGCAAACTTCTGCTCATCGATGGGCTTTAGCAGATATTGGAAGGCATCCACATCGAAGGCATCGTACACATAGCTTTCATAGCCGGTGACGAAGATGATCAGGGGCTGTGGGCATCCTTCCGCGGCCCTGATTCTTCTGGCCAGCTCCATGCCGTTTATTTTGCCGTGAAGCACTGTGTTTTTTATGGGAAAAATCGCCTGCCCGTCCGAAGCTGACGTATGTTCCGGACAGGAATTACCCAGCTCTATGTCCAGAAATAACAGGTCATATTCTGCCGTGTCTGACAGGTACGCAGCGGCGGAAGCGTATTCCGTGATTTCCGTTTCAAACTGCTGCTTTTGTATCAGCGAGATGAGATAGCTTCTTATGTATTGTTCATCATCGCAGACTGCGATTTTTATTGGATTCATACTGTTTTCCCACCTGTTTTGTACTTCTCCTCCGAGGTTTGCCGAAAATGAAAGCCGTATACCCCATTGTAACCGGAAAGATAAAGATCTATTCCGTGTATCGGAGAAATCGCCGCAACCTTTATACCGATTGCGCAAATGGACGGTTTGACAGCGCAAGTGGAAAACAAAGTAAGTGTGCAATGACAAAAATATTGAAAAAGTGCCTTCTTTATATTATACTGTATACGTCGCTCCCCGCGCGGGAGTGTGGATTGAAAGAAATCTGAGGAGATGAGAACGATGCCTAATTTTACGAAAATGGCGATCAAGAGTACATTTATCAAACTTTTGAATGAAAAGCCCCTGAGCCAGATTACCGTAAAAGATATTGTGGAAGAATGCGGGGTCAACCGGAATTCTTTTTACTATCATTTTCAGGACATTCCGGCTCTGGTGGAGGAAATCGTGACGGAGGAAGCCGACCGGATCATCGCAGAATATCCCTCCATTGATTCCATAGAACAGGCCCTCAATGTGGCAATGGACTTTGCCAGAAAAAACCGCCGGGCTATCCTGCATATCCACAATTCCGCGAATCGGGATATTTATGAGCAGTATCTCTGGAAGGTCTGCCAGCATGTGGTATCCTCTTATGTGAATGTGGCCTTTGCGGATAAGCCGATTGCGGATTCGGACAGGGAATTGCTGATCCGTTTCTATAAGTGCGAATGCTTTGGCATGGTTATGGAATGGATGAGCAGCGGAATGCGTGATGACATGCCGGAGCAGATAAGGAGGCTTTGTGAGCTGCGGAAGGGGATGGCGGAAGAGATGGTGGAGCGCAGTTTGAAGCGGCGAGGGTAAGGAAATGCCTGCCTCCAAATAACTTGTACAAAAGGAACTGGCAGAGATGTTGGAATTATCAAATAGCGGGATTCGTTATGCCATGAAAGGGTTAAAGGAGAAAAATCTTTTGTTCCGAACCGGTTCCCGGAGAAATGGCGGTTGGAAACTAAATGAGTAACGAAAGGTGACAAAGGGGCTGCTGCGACAGCCTCTTTTTTCAATACATTCAAAGATTTACAGTGTTTTATAAAATAAACAGTATATAACACTTGACAACAGTTACAAGCTGTTATATACTGTTTACATCCGGATAAGTAAGGAAGTGTTATTTCTATACAATTCCTAAGCGATAACAGAAAGGAAAGTTCAGCCTGCGCGCTGACATGCGGCGGCTGAACCGGAATGGAGGAAACATGAATGCGCATTATAATAAACAGTTCGTCCATGGTTCCCATCTATGAGCAGATCGGGGACCAGGTCAAGGCCATGATCCGCAGCGGGGAACTGAAAGAGAACGACAGCCTGCCGTCCGTCCGCACACTGTCAAAGGATTTGAAGATCAGTGCACTGACCGTCAAGAAGGCCTACGACAGCCTGGAAGCGGAAGGCTTTACCGCCACTGTCCACGGCAAGGGAACCTACGTGACAGCGGTGAATAAGGAGCTCTTGCTGGAGGAACAGAAGAAGGAGCTGGAGGCGGATCTGGAGATGGCTGTCCAAAAGGGCAGGAGATACGGAATAAGCGACGAGGATATCAGGAGCTTGTTCGAATTGATTCTGGAGGGTTGAAAATGTTAAAAATCGAGCATTTGAGAAAAGACTATAAATCGTTTTCACTGGACTGCACCATGGAGGTGAAGCCGGGCTGCGTCACCGGGCTCATCGGACAGAACGGCGCAGGGAAAAGCACCACTTTCAAGGCGGCGTTGGGGCTGATCCGGCCGGACGGCGGCAGTATCCGCATCCTGGGTAAGGATATCAGGGACTTTGATGCGCAGGACAGGAAGAAGCTGGGAGTCGTCCTGTCGGATTCCGGCTTCAGCGGGTATCTGACGGTTGCGGATACGGCTCCTGTCCTGAACAGTCTCTACGAGGATTTCGACAAAGCCTTTTTCCTGGAGCAGATCCACAAAGCCGGTCTGCCTGACAACAAGAAGATTAAGGAATTCTCCACAGGCATGAAGGCAAAGCTGAAAGTCATAACAGCCATTTCCCACAATGCCAGACTGCTGATACTGGATGAGCCCACTTCGGGACTGGACGTGGTGGCAAGAGACGAACTGCTGGATCTGCTGCGGGAGTTCATGGAAAAGGATGAGGACAGATCTATACTGATCAGCTCCCATATATCCGGGGATCTGGAGACACTCTGTGACGATGTATACATGATACATGAGGGGAAGATTGTCCTTCATGAGGATACGGATGTACTGTTAAGCGATTACGCCGTGCTGAAAATGGACGAACGGCAATACGAGGCCCTGGATAAGCAATATATCCTGCGCTGTAAGAAGGAAAGCTTCGGCTACAGCTGCCTGACCAACCAGAAGCAGTATTATCTGGAGAATTATCCGAAGCTTGCGATAATAAAGGGAACCATTGACGAAGTGATTACAATGATGATTCGAGGTGCTGCATTATGAAAGGTTTGTTAATCAAAGATTTCAGGCTGATGAAAAATATGAAGAATTCCATACTGATGATTATAGTGATTGCAATGGGCATGGGAGCGTATATTAAGGACGCTTCGTTTATTATCACATATCTGGCGTTAATCGGCGTTACATTTACAACCAGCACCATGAGCTATGATGAATTTGATAACGGCTATCCGTTTCTACTTTCCCTGCCGGTCAGCAGGAAGGGCTATGTGGTGGAAAAATATATTTTCGGTCTGCTGCTGAACGGAGGCGGATGGCTGCTGGGCTCGGTGATTGCAACCGTGGCAGGAGCGGTCAGGAATACCGCCCCGGTGAGGGACAGCCTCATGATGTCTCTGGCTTTGCTGCCATTTGCATTGCTGCTGCTTTCCGTCCTTCTTCCCTTCCATATGAAATTCGGAGGGGAGAAAGGCAGAATCGTTATGATAATTACCATGGGGATGATTTTTGCGGTGGTCGTCCTGGGGGCGAAGCTTGCCGAATCAATGCATATCGATCTGGACGCCGCATTGGAGAAGCTTCCAGCGATGGGGACCGGGACAATTGCCCTGGGCGGCATTGTCGTCGGTGTGGTTATATTGCTGCTGTCCTGCAGGATCAGCATTGGGATTATGGAGAAGAAGGAGTTTTGAGCCGCTCCGCCGGCATGTCTGCGGGGCGCTGTCCGGAATTAGGTCTTCAACGGAACCTGCGACAGCGCCCACACATTGCGGACCAGACTGCTTTTTCCTATACCTGCCGGGCACTTATTTCCCTGCGCATCGCATCAATCTCATCCAGAGTAAAGCCTGAAACGATGGAGGCAATCTCTTCAGAAGGATAACTCTTCCTGATCATCTTGAGTACACATTCCCTTTTTTCCCTGGCCAGATTCAGCTTGTTTTCTTCCTCCGCCTTAGCCAGGGCTGTTTCTTTCTCTTCCTCCGCCCTAGCCAGGGCCGTTTCTTTCTCTTCCTCCGCCTTAGCGAGAGCCAGTTTTTTCTCTTCCGCCGCCTTAGCCAGCGCCTGCAGTTTCTCTTCCTCGAATATTCTTGCAACTTTAGTCATTTCAATCATCCTCCTTATTCTATCAGCGGTTTCCTCATCAATCAGCTT
>DKVC01000264.1:5164-33613 GCA_002490995.1 Lachnospiraceae bacterium UBA7188 | reverse complement strand
AGCGGTTTCCTCATCAATCAGCTTATCCGTGAAGGCCAGTATTCCCGCCAGTGTAAAAAGCTGCTGTCTCCGGTCCTGGATGTGTGTCGCCAGAGTTACGGTTTCACGGATTTTCTCTTCTTTCTCTTCCTTTTTCCGGTAGGAAAGAGGCATGATGATAAATTTCATCAGATCCTCATCCTCCAGCAGTTCATTCTTTTCGACTTTGGATTTCAATTGTCGGAAAATTCTGTCAGAATCCAGCTCCGACAGGAAAGCCGGTTCCAATGTCACTTTGACGGCGCCGACATTATACTCGGCGGATACCTGTTTCCTTGTGATATCTCCCGTATATATGACAATCATGTGCAGCTGAGGGCAGTCTCTTTTCTCGGCCAGGTACCGGTTGGCGATTCCAGTCAGATAATTCAGGTATTTTACCTTATCCGCCTTTTTGTAATCGCTTTCATAGTCTACTATGGCGGCAGTACCATCCGCAAGCTCAAACAGATTGTCAAGGCGCAGTTCCTTCACCGTGACAGCCGGTATATTGGTAGGCAGGACGGCCCTGATTTGGGGCAGGTCCAGCCCATATACCCGGAAAGTTTTTCCTTTGAAGGCCTCGGCAAGCACCTTGCTGGTGATATCCTTGTTCTGGTAAGCGATCGGATGATCATCCTGGTGAGTTTCTTTCTTCGTTTCTTCCTTTGCTGCTGTGTTTTGTTTCTTCGCTTTTTGTGTTTCGGTTTCTTTCATACACTTCCCCTTTCCTTTCTCAGATGCGGAGATAATGCTTCAGGAAAGGCGGTTCTCCCTTCCTGCGTTGGTTTATGAGTTTCAGTTTCGTGGGATACAGGCTCCCGCCCAGCAAGAAGTTCGATACAATAGAAGTCATGAAGAAAAGACCGTATGGTCTTTGAATGACCGTTGGATTTGAATTCATTGCCTGTGATTAGAGTAACATAACAAGGACGGAATTGCAAGGGGAATTTTCGGGATTTCGGAATGCAATGGATAGCAGGACCTGCGGAGGCATAGGTTCTTCGGGAATTGCTGAAACATACAGCTGCCGGGAAATCATATGTTATAAAGATATGCGTAATTGGATATTTTATAGTATGGAAAGGATATAATTACTTGCGGAAAAATATTCCGCTGTGTAGAATATTACTGTCATAATTACTTATAAGGGGGAGTAAGCTGGGATGAAAGCGACAAACTTCCTGAAATTAAAGATATATCGGCGGACTTTTTTGGTATATCTGCTCATTGTAATTGTGTTTTTCTTCTTTATTATTTCCAATCGTTATACGAATGCCCGGATAGCCGGGCAGCAGTTTTTTGCTGAGCATATGGACAGGGCTTTCTCTCAGGTGGAGGATGAACTGGACAGTGTAATCGTCACGATAGACAACTTCCTGATCCGGCTGAACAGCAGCCCGGTTCTGAGGAAAGACTTTTTTAATTTTTTCGGGGCTACGCCGGCAGAATATACGGCAGAAAGGCTGCGCAGCGGAGATACGGCTTATGAAAATTATCTCAGTACATGCGACAATCTGGTTACGGATTGTAATTATCTGGTTCGGTATATTCTCTATTACTGTAATGAGAATATCATGTGTATGGAATACAGCCAGGAGGGATATTCCAGATGCAAAATGATCGGACCTGAGGCCGGGGAGATTCTGTGCAGTACAGGCTATGCTTATACAAAGGATATTTATCAGGATTCTGTGTACAAGGGGAAGATATCCTTTATCATTGATGTGACTGTCCCGGTTGAGAAAGCCTTTTGCCAGAATGGACAAACTGCTGTCTGGTTGGAAATTCGGGGAAAGGGTAAAGTTCTGGGAGATACGCTGGACGGCGACGTGGGCTTTGACGAGGTTGCGGAGTCTGGGAGAAATGTGGGGCTGGCTACTTTGACGGCAAACAGTATAGGAAAATACTTTTATGCGGTGAACGCCTCTGAGAAGTATTCTTACCTGGTGGTGGCAGCGGGTAAGACCGGCGTGTATATGCAGGCACAGATAAAAGAACTGCGGGTTCTGTTTTTTGGGATACTTCTGGGATTTATATTGATTACGATGCTCTATATACGGCAGTTTTCTTCGGATGGCAGGTTTCTCCAGGACATTCTGCACAGCATGGAGTCTGCCAGAGACGGCTCGTTCTGTTGTATTGAGGTGGGGAAGCGCAGCGATGAGTATGCCGTTATTGCCGGTCAGCTGAACGGACTGTACGAGTATCTGGACACCCTGATTCAGCAGAAATACGAACTGACCATCAGCCAGCAGCGGACACAGATGCAGATGCTGAGTTCTCAGCTGAATCCTCATTTCCTGTACAATACACTGGAACGGATACGGCTGCGCGCCCTCAGGGTGCAGAATAAGGAGGTTGCCCAGGCTACGGCGAATCTGGGCCTGCTTTACCGCAATATTGTAAAGACGGAGCCTGTGATTACCATGGAAAAAGAGATTGACATCACCAGACAGTACCTGGATTTGATGAGTTTTCTTTATGACGATCAGTTTCTGTATCACTGTGACGTGCAGGAGGAGCTTCTGGGTATCCTGACACCCAAGATCTGGATGCAGCCCATTATGGAGAATTTTTTTAAGCATAATTTCAGGGAGGATGAGAGAATCAAGGTTATCGTATTTACCGGAGAGAAATGCGAAGAAGGGATCCGTCTCACCTTTTTTGATAATATGGGATATATTCATGAGGAACAGCTGAAATATTTAAACAAACACTTTACATCGGAGGAAGGCATGAAGGACGAAGAAGGTACGGGAGGGATCGGCCTTCAGAATGTATATTACAGACTTCGGCTGTACTATGGGGACGGGGTAAGGATGACGATCCGGAATAATGCACCCTCCGGGGTGTGTATTGAGGTACTGCTTAAAGAAGGGGGGCTGACAGATGTACCGGCTGCTGGTAGTGGACGATGAAAAGGATATCAGGGAGAATATCCAGTATCTGATTGATTGGGGGCGATATGGGATAAATCAGATTGAGACGGCGGCTACTTATGAGGAAGCGGTGAATAAAGCGCTGGACATAAGGCCTCACATTATATTGATGGATGTGAAACTGGGGGACGGGCGCTGGGGTTATGAACTGGTGGAACACTTAAGGGCTTCCGGCCTTAAGGCAGTGTGCTGTATGATCAGCGGCTATGACGAATTTACATATGTACAGAGATCCATGCAGGCCGCTGCCAAGGATTATCTCTTAAAGCCCATCAATGAGAAGGAACTGGAGCGTTTTGTAGAGCGGGCGATTGTGGAGGAGCTGAAAGGCAGGCTGCCCCAGCGGCAGGTTGATCCGCCGGATGTGGATCCGGTGCTGAAGGTGGAGTACGGAACTCTTTCCAGAATTACCAATAAAATTATCATGATAGTGAAAGGGAGTTACAGAAGCTCATTGTCACTGATGGGCATTGGGGAAATGTTCTGTATGAGCAGTAAATATATCGGAAGGATTTTTCTGCAGGATACAGGGATGAGATTTTCCGAATATCTGATGGCCTATCGCATGATTCAGGCGAAAAAGCTGATTGAAACTACTGGAGACAAAATTGTAGTCATTGCCGGCCGGGTGGGTTATACCCAGCTGAATAATTTTTATGTACATTTCAAAGAATATTATGGTTTTTCGCCCAAGGCGCTGCGTGGGATGGAGGAGACGGAGAAGAATCCGTGCACAGCAGTCTGTGATGAAATGGAATTGCCGGAAAATACGCATATGGAAGGAAAGGAAGAGAAATTTCCTGAAACAGCGGCTGCGAAGGAAAGCAGGGCGGAAGAAAACGCGGCAGAGGAAAACGAGGCAGAGGAAGAACAGGGAAATGCAGGCACACCTGAATCCGAGGCAGGGGGAGAAGCCGTGGGAAAGAGGGACATATGAGAAGATATAGGAGAAGCTCTGTCATACTGTCCGCTGCAATGGCAGTTCTTCTGGCAGCAGGATGCGCCGGAGAAGAGGAGCAGGATGAGTATGTGGCTGAGTATACGAGCGACAGTGAGGAGCCGGTTAAGCTGGTTTACTACACCATAGGCGAGCCGGATGCCGGCCTGAAGCAGGTGGAAGAAGCGCTGAATGAACTTCTGCTGCAGCGGTACGGCTTTACGGTGAGTTACAATAAGATAGGATGGAATGATTATGAGGCAAAGCTGGCTTCCTTCTTCAGTACGGACAGAAATTTCGACATTGCCTTTGCCTGGACGGAAAATTATCTGGAGAACGCCCTGGCGGGAAACTGGCTGGATCTTACACCGTATATGGAGGGAAGCTGTGCGGACACCTGGGCGGCGGTCAACAGTAAATTCTGGAAGGGCGCCACGGTGAACGGATGTATATACGGTATCCCTACCAATAAGGAACTTGCTGTGCTCATGTATCTTCTGTATGACAGGGAGCTGGTGGAAAAGTACGATATTGATGTGACAAAATACCTTACCCTGGAATCTCTGGAACCTTTGCTGCGGACGGTTTTCAGCCAGGAGCCGGAATATATTCCGTTCTTTTTGTCTAACAGCCATGTCAATCTGGCGTCTATGGGAGGCTATGAGTACGTGACTTATACCGACATTCCGCTGGTAATCCGGACGGACGATGCCTCTGCAGAAGTCGTAAATTTATTTGAGACGGAGTACTGCGAACACCTTCTGAATACGCTCCACAGATACTATACGGCAGGATATATCAATGAGGATGCTTCCATGAGGACCGCATTTTCCAGGTTTAAGGGGGAAAAGGTTTTCCTCCGGCTCGCCAGCGGCGGACCCGAATCAGAGGTCAGTTTTTCATCCAGCTTTGACTATTCGATTGTGGCACAACAGGTCAGCGACCTGGTAGTGACTTCAGAGTCTGCCCTTGGGGGAGTCATGGCAGTTAACGCCAGGACGGAGCATCCGAAGGAATGTGCGGTTTTCCTGAATGCGGTAAATACGGATCCGGATGTCCGCAATCTGCTGAACTATGGAGTGGAGGGACTTCATTACATCTTAAATGAAGACGGGCAGGTAAAATACCTGAACAACGACTACCGGGGAGTGGCCTATACCCAGGGGAACTGGTTCATCCTGAAAACAGTGGCGGGGGAGAATCCGGATAAATGGGAGCTGTATCAGGAATTTAACGACATTGCCATAGAATCTCCGATTCTGGGATTTATTCCGGATCTTTCCGGTTTCTCCACGGAATGCGACAATGTAAGCCAGGTATGCGGGAAATATGAGAACGCGCTGATGACGGGAACCGTGGATCCAAAGGAATTCCTGCCCAGGCTGCAGGACGAACTGGAACAGGCAGGAATCGGGATTCTGCAGCAGGAGCTTCAGCGTCAGATAGATGTATGGATGGCATTCAGAGGTCAATAAAGGATATTGTTTCCTTTTTATACTATAAAGAATCCTATATAGACTTTTTGAAACCAATGTGAAAAATTATAATAAAAACAGCTGAAAAGAGCGGAAAGTGTGTAAAATGACGAAAAAATGAAAAAAGGTGGTGCTGAAAATTGAAAAAAGAAGAAAAAATGCTGAAAACCGGACAAGGGGGCAAGGAGACGAAGAAAAAGGGGGGCAAGAAGGCGCGGTGGACGAAAGGGGACACGGAGCTGACATTGCTGGGGCTTCCCACTTTTATCTGGTTTTTGGTATTCTCCTATTTGCCGATGTTCGGCTTGATTATTGCTTTTAAAAACTATAAGGTATCGCCGGGGCATGGTTTTTTATACAGCCTTTTCCACAGTGAGTGGGCAGGTTTCGGCAATTTTGAATTTTTCTTTAAATCCAATGCTTTCGCTATGCTGCTGAGGAATACGGTTCTTTACAATATTGTCTTCATTGTCCTTGGCACGGTGATTCCGATTACATTGGCCATCATAATTAGCCAGCTTTACAGCAAGCTGCTGTCAAAGGTTTATCAGACGATGATGTTCTTTCCCCATTTTATGAGCTGGGTGGTGGTAAGCTATTTCGTTTACGCTTTCCTGAACCCGACGAAGGGGCTTCTGAACCAGATGATCACATCCTTCGGCGGCGATAATGTCATGTGGTATTCCGAACCAAAGTACTGGCCGTTCATCCTGGTGTTCATGAATCTGTGGAAAGGTACCGGCTACGGCATGGTGGTATACCTGGCTACGATTACAGGAATTGATACATCCATGTATGAAGCGGCGATGATTGATGGCGCTACAAAGTTCCAACAGGCAAAATACATAACACTGCCCAGCCTGAAGCCGATGGCCATTATGATGTTTATCATGAACGTAGGCAAGATATTCTACTCCGATTTCGGTCTGTTTTACCAGGTTACGCAGAGAGTACCGAGCAATTTGTATACTACGGTGTCCACGTTTGACACTTATCTCTATAACGCATTGCAGTCGAATGTGTCCATCGGAAGGACGGCGGCGGCGTCCATGTTCCAGTCAGTGGCATGCTGTGTTACGATCCTGACTGCAAATTATATCGTATCCAAAATTGATTCGGAAAGCGCGCTTATTTAGGCGGACAGGAGGGTGAAATGGCAAAGAAAGAGATAGCAGGGCAGGAAAATCATCTTAACAGGATTAAGTGGGGGACGAACCTTGGCTTTAACATTTTATTCGTCATTTTGGCAGCAATATGTATTTTGCCGGTTGTCTTCGTATTTATGATATCAATCTCATCGGAAGAGTCCATTGCGAAGTTTGGCTATCGGTTTATACCGGATTCTTTTTCGATGGCGGCGTATAAGTTTATGTGGAATGAGCGGGCACAGATTCTGCGGGCGTTGTTTGTCTCCGTGACCGTGACTGTGGCAGGTACCATACTGGGGCTTATCCTGACGACTACAATGGGGTATGTGCTCTCCAGGCCGGGTTACAAGCTGAAGAAGTTCTTTACCTGGGTGATTTTCATTCCCATGATATTTAATGGGGGCATGGTAGCCAGCTATGTGGTGGTTGCAAACTTCCTGGGGTGGCGGAATACGTTCCTCGTACTGACCGTCCCCCTGGCGGTATCCTCCTTTAACATTGTCATTACGCGGACGTTCTTCCGGACGACGATTCCGGACTCCATTATAGAATCGGCGGAGATAGACGGAGCGTCCCAGCTGCAGACCTTTATCAGGATTGTGCTGCCCATCTCCAAGCCGGTGCTGGCTACCATCGGATTGTTCCTGGCTTTTGGATACTGGAACGACTGGTTCCAGGCATCCCTGTATATTAACGAAGAAAGGCTGGTGGGCCTGCAGGCGATGCTGAATAATATCTTGAAGAGTATTGAGTATTTTGCCAGCCACCCCGAACTTGGGGTCAGCCTGACGCAATACAAGCAGTCCATGCCGTCCGAGACAGTCCGCATGGCAATTGCAATCCTGATTGTAGTCCCGATTGCATGTGTTTATCCGTTTTTCCAACGGTATTTTATCTCCGGGCTTACCGTGGGTGCAGTAAAAGGCTGAGCCCCGGCGGAGATTTTAAGATACAATATTCAAATATTTCATTTTAGGAGGAATTGGTAATGAAAAAGAGAAATCTGAAAGTAATGGCCCTTCTGACGGTGGGTACCATGCTGGCAGGAAGCCTGACAGGCTGCGGCAGCGAACCTGCGGACAACAGTTCCGCCCAGGGCAGCAGCGGGGAAAGCTCCCAGCAGTCGGAAGAGCAGCAGTCTGAAGAGTCGTCGGAAGAGCAGCAGGCAGCGTCCGGAGAAGTGGTAGATATCAAGTGGGCAATGGTAGGTAACGGCATGCCGGACAACTACGACGCCTGGAAAGCTGAGTTAGATGCTTATCTGGAAGAGAAGATCGGCGTACACCTGGATGTGGAAGTGGTTAAGTGGGATGACTGGGGCAACAGAAGAAACATCCTGGCGAAGAACAACACCGAATTTGACATCCTGTTCACCGATTCCGGAACATATGCCAGCGATGTAAGGACGAATACATTTGCAGACATTTCAGGGGTTCTGCAGAGTACATGTCCGGAACTGTATTCTTTCATTCCTGCGGATTACTGGGATGCAGTATCTATAGACGGCGGGATTTATGCGGTGCCTACCTATAAGGACAGTTCCGCAACGCAGTATTTCATATGGGACAAAGAGCTGGTAGACAAATATGAAATCGACTATGAGAACATGCATGACCTGCAGTCTCTGACGGATGCCCTGACCAAAATTAAGGACGGGGAGGGTTCCGAACCATTCATCCTGGCGTCAGACGGCCTGGGCGCTGTCCTTGACAAGTATGACGGAATGGGCGCTGGCTTACCCGGCATCGGCGTATCTTACAATGATTCTACCAAGAAGGCAGTCAGTATTTACGAGCAGGACGATATTATGGCTGACCTGAAGACACTGCACGAGTGGTATAAGGCAGGCATCATCAACCAGGATGCTGAGACATTGGGCGAGGCTCCGAAGTACAGAATGTGCTATGTTGCCCAGGGATGGCCGCTGGCAGCGAAGACTGTCTGGGGACCGAATATGGAAAAGGAAGTAGTAGTATCTCAGTGGGGCGATACGCATCTGTCATTCAGCACAGTAGGCGGCTCCCTGAACTGTATCTCCTCAAGCTGCAAGAACGTGGAAAAGGCTCTGCAGTTACTGGAACTGGTAAATACGGATTCCCATGTAAGGGATGCCCTGTATTTCGGTCTTGAGGGCGAGAATTTTGAGTACAATTCAGAAGGCAGGGTTCACAAGATCAATACAGACTGGTCTATGGCAGGCTATACCCAGGGAACCTTCTTCAATGTAACGCTTACTGATGACGTGGAAGAGAATCAGTGGGATGAAGTGAGGGCTCTGAATGAATCGGCGGTTGCGTCTCCTGTATTGGGTATCTCTATCGACACAACCGAATTCGAAGGTGAACTGGCGAACTGTAATGAGATTATCGAGCGTTATAGGAAGGGGCTTTTGACAGGAACGTCAGATCCAGAGGAAACAGTGCCGAAGATGATGGAAGAACTGCGTGCATCTGGTTTCGACACCATAATGGAACAAGTTCAGGCTCAAATTGACGCTGCACAGTAATTTGGCAGTATACCAAAATGTATTATGGCAAGAAGGAATAGCCGTCTCTCTTAAAACAGGAGAGACGGCATTTCTATTTTATATTCCTGTGGGAGGTTTTTAGGCATTTTTTCCCAAATGCCCAAATTTCAGTCACTTACCGCCGTCTGCCCTGATTTTGGGCAGACGGCTTTTTCTGTCGATTCCAGGGACAAAGCTTCTCTGCTATACTGTCAGCATAAGGAACAGGTAAGGTTCCTGCGGAACTGGAAACAGCAGATGCTCAATGGGCAGCGGATGGGCATCTGCGAAACGAAAACAGGAGGTTTGGATTATGAAGATGCGTTCCGTAACACCCATGAGGATCGCGAAGACAGGCTACATCGTAATGTCAACAGTATTCTGCATTGTCGGAATCCTGTTCATAGCTCGCCCGGATCTGTCTGTAAAAGTAATCGGGCGGGGGCTGGGAATCGCGTTGATCCTGTTTGGGTGCATCAAGCTGGTGGGATATTTTTCCAGGGACTTATTCAGGCTGGCGTTCCAGTACGATCTGGAGTTCGGCATCCTACTGATTGCCCTGGGGGTGATTGTCTTCATCAGGTCACCGAATGTAATGAATTTCATTTTTATCGCCCTGGGAATCGCAATACTGGCAGACGGGCTGTTCAAGGTACAGATAGCTATGGACTCGAAACGGTTCGGCATCGCGGCATGGTGGCTGATATTACTGCTGGCGGTGCTGACCGGGTTTGTGGGGCTGCTGTTAGTGTTCCGGCCTGTGGAAAGCGCGCATGTGCTGACCATGCTGCTGGGGGTCTCGCTTCTGGCGGAAGGAATCCTGAATCTGTGCGTGGTAGTCAGCACAGTCAAGATTGTGAAGCACCAGCGCCCGGATGTCATTGAAAGCGAATACCAGGAGATATGAAGGCAGACGATCCCCGGACACTTCCTTAGGAATTGCCGGAAAATAACGATACAACTTCTTTAGGGGAAAGCCTGGAAATATAAGGAAAACGGCTCTAAACCCGTATCAGTTATTTGTAGACGCTTCCTTAAGACAGGAAATGCTCTGTGGAACTATAAATAAAGAAAGGATGATGAAATTATGCGTTTTTCAAAAGCAGTGGTGAAATACCGTATTCCGATTTTGATTCTGGCATTCGTGCTGATGATTCCGTCCCTGTTGGGCATGGCGGGAACCAGAATTAATTATGACATGTTGGACTATCTGCCGGAAGATATGGATACCGTAATCGGGCAGAACGAACTGATGGATGAGTTTGGCAAAGGGGCTTTTTCCTTCATTATTGTGGAAGATATGCCGGATAAGGATGTATCGAAGCTGAAGGAGCAGATTGAACAGGTAGAGCATGTGGAAACCGTGATCTGGTACGACTCTCTGATGGACCTTTCCGTGCCAAAAGAGCTTCTGCCGGATAAGATTTGGAAAGAATTCAATACAGACCACTCCACCATGATGGCCGTATTCTTCGACAGTTCCACATCCGCAGACATTACCATGGATGCCATCCGGGAAATCCGGGCGGTCTGCGGGAAACAGTGTTATGTCTCCGGGATGTCCGCGCTGGTGACGGATTTGAAGGATTTGTGTGAAAAAGAGGAACCCATTTATGTGGGCATCGCCGTAGCCCTGGCATGTGCCGCCATGCTGGTGTTGCTGGACGGTTGGCTGGTACCCTTCGTGTTCCTGGCTTCCATCGGTATCATGATTCTGCTGAACCTGGGTTCCAATTACTTTATGGGTGAGATTTCCTATATCACCAAGGCATTATCCGCAGTGCTGCAGCTGGCTGTCACCATGGATTATTCCATCTTCCTGTGGCACAGCTACAACGAGCAGAGAGAAAGGCTGGGCGTAGATGCAGCCGCCGACAGGGAACAGCAAAAGAGCGGTGCACGGGAAGCCATGGCGGCCGCCATCCAGGAAACCCTTGCCAGTGTGGTAGGCAGTTCCATCACCACCATCGCCGGATTTATCGCACTTTGCTTCATGTCCTTTACCATGGGCAGAGACCTGGGGATCGTTATGGCAAAGGGCGTACTGCTGGGCGTCCTGGGATGTGTCACCGTACTTCCCGCCCTGATCCTGGTGTTGGATAAACCGTTGCAGGCCACCAAGCACCGCTCCCTGATCCCGAATATGGGAAAATTTGCGGAAGGAACCGTGAAAGTGTTTGCCGTATTCCTGGCAGTGTTTGCAGTGCTGATTCCGCCTGCTTATTATGGATACAGCAAAACCAACGGCGAAGTTTACTATGATATGGGAGAATGCCTGCCGGAGGACATGGAATATGTGATAGCCAACTCCAAACTGCAGGAAGAATTCAATATTGCGTCTACGCATATGCTGCTGCTTGATACAAGTGTTTCTCCGAAAAATGTCCGCAGCATGATTCGCGAGATGGAAGACGTTGACGGAGTCAAATATGTGCTGGGCCTGGAATCCGTTATCGGTTCCCTGGTGCCGGAAGAAATATTGCCGGAATCCGTCACAAGTATCCTGAAAAGCGACAAATGGGAGCTGATGCTCATCAACTCGGAATATAGAGTGGCCAGCGATGAGGTGAATGACCAGATCAATGAACTGAACAGCATTCTGAAAAAATACGATGAGGGAGGCATGCTGATCGGCGAGGCCCCCTGTATGAAAGATATGATAGAAACCACGGACCACGACTTTAAGGTAGTCAACGCAGTGTCCATCATTGCGATTTTCGTTATCATTGCACTGGTGGAAAAGAGCGTGACCCTGCCCTTTATCCTGATTTCCGTAATTGAGCTGGCGATTTTCATCAACCTGGGACTGCCTCACTATCTCGGACAGAGCCTGCCGTTTATCGCCCCTATCTGCATCAGCACCATTCAGCTGGGCGCTACCGTAGACTACGCAATCCTGATGACCACCCGGTATAAGGAAGAGCGCGTTCACGGAAAGGATAAGAAACAGGCAGTGACAATTGCCCTTTCCAGTTCCATCCCGTCCATTATCGTATCCGGCATGGGGCTCTTTGCGGCAACCTTCGGTGTGGCGGTTTACTCGAATATAGATATCATCAGTTCCATGTGTATGCTGATGGCGAGAGGAGCCGTAGTGAGTATGCTCTGCGTCGTATTTATCCTTCCGGCTCTGCTGAGGCTCTGCGACGGGCTGATTTGTGTGACCACCATAGGCATGGGACACAGCCGGGACAAGACAAACAATAAGACCAATAACAAGACCAAAAATAGAATGACGGAGGTAACGGTATCATGAAAAATAAGATAATTCAGAACTTAATCAGGAATATGAAAAACGGTAATGACGGAAGAAGGACATACGAAAGCATGAGAAGCAGAAAAGCCAGGATGATGGCAGTGGCCCTCTGCGCGGCGCTGGCGCTGGGGCAGGCCGGCGTGGTGGTATATGCGCAGACATCCGGCGATAAGATTGTAGTACAGACAGCCGATGACAAAGCGGAAACCACAGGGGCAGGGGACATGACGGATATCCGGGAGATTGTGGACCAGGGAACGGATGCCGGAATGGGAGTCGTCAGAAAAGCGGGGGCTCCGGTAAACATGCTCCTTGCAGCCAACACAACCTCCAATAAAACAACAAAAACCACGGGAAAGGCGTCCAATGCGGCAGAGAGCACCGCAGGGGAAAAGTCTTCCGGAGGGGAAGAGACAAAAGCAGCAAAGGATGAAACCGTCTACATTCTGGCAGGCGCCGACGGCTCCGTGCAGAAAATCATCGTCAGCGACTGGCTGAAGAATGCGGCGGGTGACAGCACAATTAACGATATTTCAGAGCTGACAGATATTGAGAATGTCAGGGACGATTTGCACTATACGGATGAAACCGGCGATGTCAAGGTATGGGATGCCCAGGGGAATGATATCTATTACCAGGGAAATATCGACAAAGAACTGCCGGTCACGCTTTCCGTCAGCTACACACTGGATGGCAAAAACATAACCCCCGAGGAGCTTGCCGGAAAAAGCGGAAAGGTAAAAATCCGTTTCGATTACACGAATAACCTCTATGAAACCGTGGAATTAGACGGTGTACCTACGAAAATGTATATCCCTTTCGCCATGATGACAGGCATGATTCTCGATGATGAGATATTCACCAATGTGGAGGTTACCAATGGTAGACTGCTGAACGACGGCAGCCGCACCGTGGTGGCGGGGCTTGCTTTCCCCGGGCTTCAGGAAAATCTGGACATCGACGCGGAGAAGCTGGAGGTTCCTGATTATGTGGAAATCACTGCGGATGTGAAGGACTTCGAGATGGGAATGACGGCAACCATCGCCTCCAATGATGTTTTCAGCGAGATTGACCTGGAGGATAAGGATGACCTGGAGGATCTCAGGGGTTCCATGGATGAGATGACCGATGCCATGGAGCAGCTGATGGACGGTTCCAACCAGCTCTATGACGGAATCTGCACGCTGCTGGAGAAGTCAGGCGAGCTGATAGAAGGAATCGATAAGCTTGCCTCCGGCGCGGAAGAACTGAAAAACGGCGTGGGTACCCTGGACAGCGGCGTATCACAGGTTGCGGACGGAGCCGCAAAGCTTCAGGAGGGGCTGAATACCCTTTCCTCCAAAAACGCGGAGCTCAACGGCGGGGCCAGGCAGGTTTTCGACACACTGCTTTCCACTGCCCGCACACAGCTGGTGGCGGCTGGGCTGGACGTTCCGGAGATGACGGTAGAAAATTACGCGGAAGTGCTGAACAATACCATTGCATCCCTGGATGAGGACGCCGTGTACCAGCAGGCGTTGACACAGGTTACCAATGCCGTGGAGGAGAAGCGCTCTTATATCGAATCCCAGGTCACGGATGTGGTCAAGGGAGAAGTGGCTTCCAAGGTTGACGCCGCCGTGCGGGAACAGGTGACGGCAAAGGTGGAGGAAGCCGCCAGGGAGCAGGTAACCGCAGCCGTGACAGAGGCGGTCAGGCAGCAGGTGACGGCGAAAGTGACAGAAGCCGCCGAACCCCAGGTAACGGAACAGGTGACAGCGGCGGTACGGGCTGCAGTCATGGAGAAAGTGGAAGCTGCCGGAAAAGAGGAAATCACGAAACAGGTGACGGCGGCAGTGAGAGCGGAAGTGGAACGGCAGGTCAGGGAAGCAGTGAAAACGGAAGTGACCAGACAGGTTAATGCTGCCGTAAAAGAGCAGGTGGCAAAGCAGGTGGAAGAAGCAGCCGGGGCGAAGATAAGGGAAGAAGTAACTGCTGCTGTTTACAGCCAGGTAACCGCGCAGGTAATTAAAAGCGCAACGGGCATGGATGCCGCCGCCTATGAAGCTGCCGTTGGCGCCGGAAAAGTTGATGCGCAGACACAGTCGGCTGTCCAGGCTGCCATTGAGGGGCAGAAGGCTTCCGAAGCTGTAAAAGCCCGGATTGAAGATGAGGTACAGAAACAGTTAAATGCCGCCGTGGAAGCTCAGATGTCTGACGGAGCCGTACAAAAGCAGGTGGATGCCCAGATAGAGGCACAGATGTCCGGCGAAGCCGTGAAAGGGCAGATCAATACGGCAACAGAAGCCCAGATGTCAAGTGATGCCGTAAAAGCCCAGATTGACGCTAATGTAAAATCAGTGGTAGATGCCAAGGTGGAAGAGCAGATGGCGACCGACGCCGTAAAAGCCCAGATTACTTCCAATGTAGAAGAACAGATGCAGAAAATCGTACCTGCCAAGGTGGAAGAACAGATGGCAACGGACGAGATAAAAGCCACTGTCCAGTCCAATACAGACGAACAGATGGAGACCATTGTACCCGCCAAAGTGGAAGAGCAGATGGCAACGGATGAGATAAAAGCCACCATTCAGTCCAACATTGACGCGCAGATGGGCAGCGATGCCTTAAAGGAAACCGTCGCCGCCAACACCGAGCTGCAGGTACAGAAGGCGATCACGGAAAATATGGCAGGCGAGGAGGTACAAAGCAAGCTTGCAGCCGCGTCGGAAGGCGCCAAATCCGTCATTGCGCTGAAAGCTTCCTTGGATAATTACAATGTATTCTACCTGGGGCTTCAGGCTTACACGGCAGGTGTGGCGGAAGCGGCTTCCGGCGCAGGTACCTTATCCGCAGGAATCGGCGAGCTGAAGAACGGATCCGGCAAACTGTACGGCGGCTCCGCCCAGCTGTATGACGGAATCCTGACCATGAAGAAAAGCGCCCCTGCGCTCACGGACGGCATTACGCAGCTTCGGGACGGCGCACTGGAGCTCTCCGACGGTTTGACGCAGTTCAATGAGGAAGGCATTCAGAAGCTGGTGGATGCCGTGGACGGCGACCTGGACGGACTTTTCAACAGGCTGCGCAAAATATCCGAAGTTTCGAAGAATTACAAATCCTTCGCCGGTATCGATGACAGCATGGACGGTAAGGTGAAATTCATTTACCGTACGGAGGCTGTCGAGAGGGAGTAAGGAATTGTCTACAAATAACTGCTACGAGTTGAAAGCCGTTTTCCTTATGTTTCCTGGCTTTTTTCTAAAGAAGTTGTAGCAGTTATTTTCTGACAGTTACTAAGGAAATGAGAGCATTGATTTTTGGCAATAGAAGCACTGCTGGTGTCATATGTTGTTGAACGCGAGTATAAATTCTGGCGGTTTTGAGTATAAGTATAAAGAAAGTTTACCGCTGACCGATATGCGGTATATATACTGCAGACCGCCAGGATTTACATTGATGCCTCAGGGAAAGTACCTGGCTGGTTTCCATGTAAAAATTAAAGTCAGGGAAATCCATAAATGCTGTCACAGGCCATATCTCTGATACAGTATACTGCGGAATTCTTTATCCTGTATAGCCCGTTCCAGATCTTTGGTTCTTTTTTCTTTAACCAATCTGGTGTAAAGCTGATTCACGCGCTCTTCACCTTCTGTTCTTCCTTCCTCTTTCATCGCCTCTGCAAACGCCTCTTCATCAAATTCTGTAAGCAACATAAGCTTCACCTCCGACTTCTTTTTCAGGAGGTACTCTTTGAGAACCCCTTCTTCTATACACCTGCTGACTGCATTGTCCATGGCTTCGGACAAACTGTATCCTGATTTCTGATACTCACGGACATACACTATCAGCGTCACATATCCCTGCAAAGCCGGGCATTGTTTTAACAGTTTCTGGTTGCCCGCGCCGTTGAGATTCAGCATATGCGCTGTCCATTCGTATCCCTCCTTCGGCACCAGAAAAGCATCCGAAAGCTTCAGTTCCTGCCTGTCCGGCGCGTCTTCACGTCCATTGTAAAGTACATAATAATCAGGGGCGGGAATCTTTACCAGTTTCTTCCCATACAGCTTTACACCTTTGGATTTCAGGATTCCGTCAATGTTATGGGCGTAATAAATCAGTCCCCTCAGTGGCATGTTATAGTTCAAAGTACTCTGATGCTCCCACAATGTCAGCTGATTCTGGAATAACACAGATACATCATTTTTTCCATGTATGTAGATCGCATCAGAAAGTGTGACAATCTCCAGACTGTCGGCATCCTCATAATCTGTGCCGTTCAGAGCATTATACAGGGATAAAGCGTTCCGCTTGTCTGAAAACAGGTCATGGAATACTGTATCCTTGTGCTTCCGTTGTATCGTATTTCCGTTGGGCATGCAAAACTCTCCTTGATTTGTTATATTGTTCTTTTGTACGGAAATTATACTCACTTATACTTAGATTGTAACATATGGGAGAAATACTGTAAACTTTTATTCAGAAAAAACCAACCCTTCCCTTTCCCTTCTATATTTTTACATCCCACTTTCCCTGTCAGTCGTAATTTCGCCATAAAAAGTTTGGTGAATCCTGGCGGTCCCGCGTATAGGGCAGACGTTTTTTCCTATACCTGCTGGGCGCTTATTTCCCTGCGCATTGTGTCAATCTCATCCACAGTAAAGCCTGAAATGATAGAAGCAATTTCTTCAGAAGGGTAGTTCTTCTTGAGCATTTTGAACACAGATTCCTTTTTTTCCTTAGTGAAAGCCAGGTTTTTATCTTCCTCCGCCTTAGCGAGAGCCAGCTCTTTTTCTTTCGCTGCTTCAGCAAGTGCCTGTAATTTCTCCTCTTCAAATATTCTTGCAACTTTAGTCATCTCAATCGTCCTCCTTATTTTATTAGCGGTTTCCTCATCAATCAGCTTATCCGTGAAGGCCAGTATTCCCGCCAGTGTAAAAAGCTGCTGGCTTCGATCCTGGATTTGCGTCGCCAGTTTTACGGTTTCACGGATTTTCTCTTCTTTCTCGTCCTTTTTCCGGTAGGAAAGGGGCATGATGATCAATTTCATCAGATCCTCATCCTCCAGCAGTTCTTTCTTTTCCACTTTGTGTTTCAATTGTCGGAAAATTCTGTCAGAATCAAGCTCCGACAGGAAAGCCGGTTCCAGTGTTACTTTGACGGCACCGATATCATACTCGGGAGATACCTGTTTTCTCTTGATATCTCCTGTATATATGACAATCATGCGCAGCCGTGGGCAGTCCCTTTTCTCATCAAGGTATCGGTTGGCGATCCCGGTCAGGTAATTCAGATATTTGATTTTATCCTCTTTTTTATAATCGCTTTCGTAGTCTACTATAGCGGCGGTGCCGTCCGCAAGTTCAAACAAATTGTCCAGGCGCAGTTCGTTTACCCTGACAGCCGGTATATTGGTGGGCAGGACGACCCTGATTTCAGGCAGATCCAGCCCATATACCCGGAAGCTTTTTCCTTTGAAGGCTTCGGCAAGTACCTTGCTGGTGATATCCTTGTTTTGGTAAGCGATCGGATGGACATCCTGATGAGTCTCTTCCCTGACCACAACGTTTTGTTTTTCCCCTTTTTGGTTTTCGTTCTCTTTCATACGTTTATCTTTCCTTTCCCGGATGCAGAAATGTCGCTGTAGGAAAGGAAATTCTCCCTTCCTGCATTGGTTTATAAGTTTCAATTACGTGGGATACAGGCTCCCGCCCAGCAAGAAGTTCGACACAATAGAAGTCATGAAGAAAAAACCGTTGGATTTGAATTCGTTGCCTATGGTTAGAATAACATAATAAGACCGGAATTGCAAGGGGAATTTTCGGAATTTCGGAATTGCAAACCAACCTAGCATACCAACAGAAACATTCCAACTGCGCGGATTCCCCGCCTGACAGTATATGGATAATACGGGCAGATTCTGTTATGATACTCATGAACAGATTCAACTGCCGTTTTGCATTGCATTTGAAATTCTGGCGGTTTTGAGTACAGCAGAACAGGAGGTACACATGAGTACAATAGGAGAAAACATTGCCGCCCTGCGGAAGAAAAGAAACCTGACACAAGAGGCCATGGCGGACCTCATCGGGGTGTCCGCCCAGTCCGTCTCCAAGTGGGAGAACAATATCAACATGCCGGACATCAGCCTGCTCCCGGTGCTTGCGGATTTCTTCGCATGCCGGATTGACGATTTGTTCGGCAGGGGAGGCGGGGAGAAAAGGGGGGATCCCCGGAAGGTGCTTGGCAACTGCTGCGAGGCGGTGCTTCAGGAGGTAGGTGCCTGCGCCTACGACCCGCAGCCCCCGGAGACATTCCGCCGGTATATAGCCGAGTACAGGAAAGACCTGAAGGAAAACGATGATCACAGAACCACTGTCCTGTGTCCCCACGGCATGGTATACTCAAGACCGCCAGAATTTACCATATTGCTTATGGCAAAAATACGGCTGGCGGTCTTTCGTTATACATTTTCGTTGGCAAATGTTTCTGATCGGGAGTATATATTATCGGGAAAAACTGGGTGCATTGCTTATGAAGCGCCCGGAAGAGGGATGGCACAGCCTTCTGGAAAAGGATGAGCTGGAGGCAGTCTTCGCTCTGCTGGGGGACAGGGAATTCCGGACGGCTCTGGCCGAAATCTGTAGGAGCTGCATAATCCATTTTACGTTGAGTTCCCTGTGCAGACGATGCGGGATACAGGATGAAGCCCTGTTGGGAGAGAAACTGAAGGAGAGCGGACTCTTCCGGACAGAGACAGTGGATGTGGACGGACGCCAGATTACGATATATGACCTGACAGAAAGCAGGAAGCTGGCCATGCTGTTTGCCGTTTTGAACTGTGCAGCGGAATTCAGGGAATTTAAAGATTCCTGGACTTGCTTTTTCGGCTGCGGGGCGGAGGAGATGCTCCGCAGGGGGGCAGAAATTGGATAGCAGAGGTATACTTGTGGGCGTAATCATTTGTATTTTCATGTTCTGCATAGCTGAGGCGCTCATCCGGCATAGATTATGGGCGGCAAATGCTTTGGGGTGCAAGTATAAATTCAGCCTGTGGAAGATCATTGCCGTTTATGTCCGGCATGCACCGATTGTGACATTGGCAATGTTTTTATTAAAAGGAGCTGCTGCAATGCTGCCGTTTCTGTCCGTTATAGTGGGCGCACAGTTTGTGGACAGGGCGCTGGCAGTCAAAGCCATGGGATGGCAGCCGGCAGTTTTCAGCGCGTCCATGCTGGTTGCCATTTCGTTTTTGCAGGCGCTCGGAAATAATCTGTATTCCTTCTTCCGTGTCATACAAAGGGGGCGTGTCTATCCGGTTATTGAGAAATCCATGACAGAGAAGATAGCATGTCTGCCGTATTCCTATATAGAGAATGATAAAGTGCAGGATCTTTTGTCCCGTGTGGCGGCCGAACCGGAAGCGGTTCTTTCAGGGATTCTTGAAAAAAATCTGGAATTATGGGGATTGATTGCCACGAACATCAGTCTGTTTGCCGTTTTGATGGCATATGCTCCGGTTTGGATCTCTCTCATCGTTGCCGGAATGCTGGCTTTATTCGGCCGGTTTGCGGTAAAAGGCGGAAAGAAGCAGTATGAAGCCCACGCGGAAGTGACCTTTCACAGGAGAAGGGCTTCTTATTATGAAGAGATTATGGGAAACCGTGCCATGGCCAATGAACGGATGCTGTTTCGCTATGCCGGGGAAATAAATAACAGGTTTCTGGAGGAGAGCCGGAAAGCGAGAGCGAAAGAGAGAAAAGCGAGATTCTGGTGGTTTTTATGGTCGAATGCAGGAGGATATGCCGCTATCGGTATCTCCATAATCGTTATAGTGGTATTGCTGGGGCCGGTGGTGCGGGGCGATACATCAATCGGCATCTTTATTTCCCTGGTGACGGCATTCATGTCCATGACGCAGGTTATTACATGGCAGTTTCCGGATATCGTGAAGGAACTGGCCAAAGGAGGGCAGGCATTAAAGGAGTTCGGGACCGTGATGGACATGCCTGTGTACACAGACGCAGAAGAGAAAAGTTTTACAGGACTGACGGAAAATCTTTCATTTGAGTCGCTGGAATTCCGCGGAGTCAGTTTCAGGTATCCGGATACGGAAACGGATGTGCTGAAAGACATGTCGTTCAGGATTGAGAGGGGGAGGCATTACGCTTTTGCCGGAAGGAACGGATGCGGAAAATCCACTGTTTGGTTCGGCCAGACTGGCGGACCGTATTCTGGTTATGGAGAAGGGGAGAATCGTGGGGGGATGGCAGTCATGAGGAACTGCTGGCAAAGTGCGGAATTTATAAGGAGATGTGGGAGGCCCAGGCCTGTAATTATCAGTGAATATTATGTATGCTTCAGGAAATGCGCTCCTATTCTGTCATTATGGAAATGCCAGGAAAACCGGCGAGCTGCACCCTGCACTTCCGCTTCCATTGTATACCGTCTTCTTGATTTGCATTATAGAAGCGCTCATTCGTCTGAAAAGGAAAACAGGGTATTTTGTTTCAGAATATCATCCAGCCATACCTCAGGACAGAAGGCTTTACATCAGCTTTTTTGCCGGTTGTAATTTTCGTCTTGCCATATCCCCTCAAAGGCTATAAAATGAAATTGTTTCCTGTAAAGTGTAAGAAGAGGACAAGGACGGCAGGCATGGATGAAGTGAAAGCTTTTACGATTATGAGGAAAGATACGGAAGTTATGAAGGTGGACTTTGGCGCACTGCAGTATGAGGTGAGAAGCGAAGATTACCTGCCGTATCCGATCAGGGGGAAACTGCGGGAGATACCGGATCCGCGCAGTATCAGATCTGCTTACGACATGACACAGTCTGTGATTGCGGCCAGGAAGAATGAAGAGGCCGTTGTCAGCTGGCTGGCAAACCGTGTGCTGCTGTTAAGCCGTGCCAATGCAAAGTGGATTTATAATCTGTTTCATTTCGAACAGGTCGGCACGGATGAGCAGCGCGTCAAAATTGCCCTTACCTGCAGGGCGGCATCCGTATCGGATCCCTATTGGCTCAGGTTTGAGGAGGATGAAGATATCTGCTGGAGCAAGGTGGACGTGAAGCAGAATCCGCTGAATGAAGTGGTGGCACAGGTGGCCCTGCACGGGAAATCACTGACGCTGCAGGGTTCCATGGTAACGCCTGAGCTGACCACCAACGGAGTCTATGCAAAGGCCTGGAGACGTCACCCGGACGGGAAGCTGTGGCTTTACAAGCTGGGGGCAAACGGGAATACGGAATCCCGGATTGAAGTAATGTGTTCCAACCTGCTGGACAAAATGAATGTAGAGCATGTACATTACGAAGCGGGGGTGGATGAAGGAAAATATGTCTGCATGTGCCCCTGCATGACTACGGAGACGAAAGCAATCCTGACAGGCATGGAGTTTATTTCCTATTGCAATGTAAACGGGCTGAACCCGGAAGAAGAGATGTTCCGGATTGACAGGGAAAGCATCTATAAAATGTGGATTGTGGACTTCCTGATCAGCAACCGTGACAGGCATAGGCAGAACTGGGGATTTTTCTATGACACGGAAACCATGGATATCCTGGGCTGTCATCCTCTGTTTGACCATAATAATGCTTTTGATATTGACTTTATGAGAGACATGGATGCACCTTACCAGTTTGGTGAGATGACCATAAAGCAGGCTGCCATGAAAGCTATGGGGGAGGAGGATTTCTGTTTTACGGCACCGATATCCAGGGATGATTTTATTACGGAGCGGCAATACTTCAGTTTTAAGAAAAGGGCTGCCTGCCTTGGTTTGAATGTTAAATAAAATCAGACAATTTCAACATAGAGAAACAGTGTTAAAAATAATTGAAAAAATATGAAAAAGGTGTTGACAAATAACAAGATATGCGTTATACTGAATTTACAACAAGGGAAAACAAAAATATCTTCCATACAAAAACAACATAAATAATTAAGTTGTATCAACTACAAAGGGTGTGAGTACACTTCAAATGTAACGGATATCTGAATAGACAGAACGTTACAGTACATAGAAGACAAAAGAAGGTGGGAAAGCACAACGGCAGAAATGGGAGAAAAAGAAAAATTGAATAAGGAGGTAAAGTCCATTGGACAGTGAAGAGAACTGAGGAAGCGTATTGATTACAGAAGATCGATACGCTTCCTCTTTTTTGTGATTTTCTTTTTCCGTCTTTTGGTTCCTCATTATTGCCCAAGAAGACCTTTAGCTGTGCTGCAGAATATAGTCCAGCAGTGCATCCGCAACCTCATCCTTACTCATAAGCGGAAGTTCCACCATCTCATTTTCTGACAAAAGTGTCACAATATTGGTATCCGTCCCAAACCCGGCGCCTGCCTGCTTCAGGTTATTTGCCACAATCAGATCCAGATGCTTTTTCTCCAGCTTTTTGCGGGAATTCTCTATCATATTTTCCGTTTCCATGGAGAAGCCGCACAGGAACTGTCCATCTCGTTTATGCTCTCCCAGAAAGCCCAGAATATCTTCCGTGCGTTCCAGCTCCAGCGTCAGCTCATTGTCTTTTTTCTTGACCTTTTCGTCGGCGGAATGCTTCGGACGGTAATCTGCCACGGCAGCCGCCTTGATGATGATATCCTGTTCCTCCGCCCGGGCCTTGACCGCGTCTGCCATATCCGCCGCAGATACGATTTGGACGGTATGCACGCCGGGCGGCGGTGTGAGCTCTGACTGTCCGCTGACCAGAGTCACCTGTGCGCCCCGCATCATGGCGGCTCTGGCAATGGCATAGCCCATTTTCCCGGTAGAATGATTGGTAATATATCTTACCGGATCGATTTTCTCTCTGGTGGCGCCGGCTGTGACGAGCACTTTGACTCCCTGCATGTCGTTCGGCCGCAGGGCCTTAATAATATATTCCAGCAACAGCTCCGGCTCCGGCATCTTGCCTTCCCCCGTATCTCCGCATGCCAGATAGCCTGTTGCCGGGGTGATTACTTCCATGCCGTAATTTTGCAGTGTCTTTATATTATCCTGCACAATGGGGTTGCGGTACATCCGCGTATTCATGGCAGGCGCAAATATTTTCGGGCATTCACAGGCAAGCAGAGTAGTGGTCAGCATGTCGTCCGCCAGACCGTGGGCGGCTTTGGCAAGCACATTTGCGGAAGCCGGCGCCACCATGACCACATCAGCCAGCTTTGCCAGAGCCACATGCTCTACACTGTACTGGAAGTTCCGGTCAAAAGTATCCACCAGACATTTATTGCCCGTCAGGCTCTCAAAGGTGATGGGATTGATAAAATTTGTGGCGTTCTGTGTCATGATGACAGTGACATCCGCCGACTTCTTTTTTAACATGCTGGCCAGGGAGGCAATTTTATATGCGGCAATGCTTCCCGTTACGCCAAGCACAATGTGTTTTCCGCGCAGCATATCCGTTTCTCCCTTATCTTATTCCTGCTCCGTATTTTTGCGGTAAATAATATTCAGCCCTTTCAGGGTCAATTCGTTGTCATGAATCACTTTCTGCCTGCAGTAGGGGATAATGCTGCCCGCAAGGCCTCCTGTGGCGACTACGGCTGCCTGATATCCCAGTTCTTCCCGGATGCGCTCGATCATGCCGTCTATGCAGGCTGCCTGTCCCATGATAATGCCGCTTTTCATACAGTCTATGGTATTTTTGCCGATTACCCTCTTCGGGGGTTCCAGGCTGATCCTGGGGAGCTGGGACGTGCGGTTTACAAGGGAATCCAGTGACACCTTGACGCCCGGCAGAATCATGCCGCCGATGTAATTCTTCCTCTCGTCAACTACGCTGATGGTAGTGGCGGTTCCCATATCGATCATAATGATGGGGGCGCCGTAATACTGCAGTCCTGCCACCGCATTGACGATTAAGTCGGCGCCCACCTGGGCGGGATTGTCCATCAGGATATTCAGCCCTGTCTTAACGCCGGGCCCCACCAGAAGGGGAGTCAGATGAAACAGCTTCTCCATGGCAGTTTTCACCACATTATTCAGCGGCGGGACGACAGAGGCAATAATGCATCCGGTAATCTCATTAAGCTCAATCCGATACAGCTCCAGCAGAGTCTTGAACTCCACTACGTACTCAAGCTCTGTCTTGGAAGTATCCGTGGATACCCTTTCCACGAAATAAATTTTTTCCTGCTCGATACATCCGATTACGATATTCGTATTTCCGATATCCACTGCTAAAATCATCTCTTAAAACTCCTTTCCCCGCGGTAAAACTTTGGTTCCGGCTTGTGCGGGTTAGAAACTGCCGGAAATAAACTTGTGCGCTTTCAAAAACGAAAAGCATGTTTTATCTGCATGTTTACTGCCTTGATGTATTTGCTGCCTTAATGGGTTTGACCCTCAATAATGCGATGCCAACGCCTGCGGCAATGATGGCGGCAACCACGGCTTCCACCACGCCGTTGAAGCTGATGATTCCCATGATCGTATCGAATACCGCCTCCCCCGCGATACCCAGCGCCTGGGCATAGGCATCCTTATATAAGATGAAAATGCCGCTCATGACAAGCAAAGTATTGGTGAAAGCGCCCGCAAGCCCCGCATAGGCCAGGGCGATATTAGTCGATGCTTTCTTTCTCATGGACAATGTAAGGACGGCAAACAGAATCACACCTGCTGCAATTCCCGCGGTAATGCTGATTACGCTGCAGGTGCCCGCGCTCAGATTATCCTGAAGCATCCGTTTCAGAAATGCGGAAAAAGCCACGCACAAAATAACGGACGCCCCCAGGTTGACCACTGTGCGGCTGGTCTTGTTCCCGTTCTTTAATAAACCGCGCAGGCCGATATAAACAAAATACGGAACCACGCCCACCAGGATTCTTGGCACAAAGCAGATGTAGAGGCTCTTGAAAATGCCGGATACCCCCACTACATTTGCGGCAAGGACAGGCGAGAACACAAATGCCGAGGGTGTGACCGCCTTAAATGTGTTGTTGATAAAGCTTGTGAAGCCGAATACGAATCCTAAAAATGCACCTTTCTTCGGTCCGAGAAACAGCGCTCCAAGGATAACGGGGATGTGAATAATCGTCGCGTTGATCACGACAAGCGGGATATATCCCAGCGGTGTGAATGCCATTATGACAATAATGGCGGTGAACAGTGCCATCAGCACCAGTTCATAGGTCTTTTCATTTTTCATGGTACGTTTCCTCCTGTTATTATTCTCTTATGAGATACAATACAGTGTCATCATACCATATTGTTATTTTGCTGACAATAAGTACGAAAACATTTTATCGAAAAAACATATTCACCAAAACATATTCAGCATGGAGGAAGCAGGTGCGAAATCTCTTCTGCATCCACCAGTCTGATGCCGGCGTCCTTCAGCAGCCGGGCAAAGATGCCCTGTCCTTCGATCAGCTTTCCGCTGAAGCTGCCGTCATAGATCTGAAGGACTCCGCAGCTGGGGCTCCTGGACTGCAGGATGGCCATATCGACCTGTCCATCCAGAGCCTGTTTCAGCGCTGTGTGGGCGCCTCTGCGGAATTCCTCATCCACACTGACGCATTCCCGGGTCATAACCGTTCCGCCGACGATCTCGGAAGGCACTCTGGGAACGGGAAGGCCGCCCAGAACTTCAGGGCAGACCGTGATCACCTCGTGGCCCTTTACAAATTCGGCTACCTTTTCGTTATAGTTGTTTGTCCCGTTATATTTGCAGTTTTCACCTAAGAGACATGCGCTTACCAGTATCTTCATCGGACGGCCCTCCTTATGGAAAAATTCCGGGAATTATGGTCAGCTTCTCACCCTGCCAACTCATTATTGTTATCGGCAGTTACAGAATAAAGGTTGACGTCCCAGCCCGCTATAAGGTATAATTTATGCCATATGCCGCAGCAGTTTCTCAGGAATTGTCGCAGACACTTTCGTACAGTCTTGCGTTTGCCTGGTTATCAGGTATGAAAATATAAGAATACAGGAGGAAGACAGCGGAATGAGGCAGTTTTATGGTATGAGCCGGAGCGGAGACCTGAAAGAGGCGGTCCGCGGGCTAAGCAGTCCCCAGTTTATTATGCTGTTGTCAAATGAAGCGCAGTTTGAGGCGCATGTGAAGGCGTTGGAGGCAATCTATCCCGGGATTCCGAGCATCGGGTGTATCGGGATGGGATACGACACCGGAGTCGTGGAAAAGGGAGTTGCAGTGATTGCATTTTCAGATGGAGTCAAGGCGACGGCAAACGTACTGGAGCAGGTGTCTGTCATGCCGGTGAAGTATATCAGCCGCCTGGAACAGGACGTGGCGAAGGCAGGCGGAACGAACCGGGATACTGTGTGCATCGATTTTTGCAGCGGAAATGACGCCTGTGTGCTGACTACGGTTTACTCGGTATTGAAGAAGAACGGAATCCAGCTGGTGGGCGGTACGGGAGACGGCGGAAAAGTGTCTGCCAACGGCAGGATCTATCAGGATGCGGCGGCATACGGAATCGTTCGCAATCTGAACGGACGCGTTAAGACTTATAAAGAAAATATCTACCGGAAGTATGGAAGTTATCGGTTTATCGCTTCCAATACGGACAGAGCCAGAAATATGATCGGTTCCCTGAACGGAATGCCGGCAAAGCAGGTATATAAGGACATCCTTCATGTGACGGACCAGCAGATTCTGACTCAGACCTTCAAGAATCCCTTCGGGAAAATCAACGGAGACGATACCTGCATTATTTCCATCAAAGAGGTCAGCGGGAATTCCCTGGCATGCTTCCGGCAGGTGAACGATTCAGATGTGTTGATTCTGCTGGAGCTGGGAGACTACAGGGCTGTCGTGCAGGAAACCATACGCAATATCTGCCGGGATTTCCCCAGGCGTTCGGCGGTTTTCTCCGTGAACTGCCTTTTCCGGTATAAGCTGTTCAGCGAACAGAATTACATGCAGACTTATCTGAAGGAGATGGCTGCTCTGGGCTGTCATGCCGGTTTTGTGGGATATGGGGAGCATTACAACAACTGTTTCGTAAACCAGTCTATGACATGTGTGGTATTTGAATAAGGAAATTTGTTCGGCATTGCGGCAGCGCTCACTCGTTATACACTTAGAGCTGCAAATGTCATTGACCGTGAGTATAAATTATGTTGTGGAGGATAAAATGATGTTTTCAAAAAAAGGCCGGGGGAAACCGGGACAGGTATGGCATAACGAGAAGAGTCTTTATCCGATTCTGCATGTAGTTGACAGTCTGAAGGAATATCAGAAGGAGCTGGCCCGGAAGGAAGTGGAATCCTTGTCCGAGCTGGGTATGGTGGGGACTTCCTTTTCCGGCGTGCTGGCTGAGACGGATCAGTTTCAGGAGCGGCTGCAGGATTTCGGGCAGTCTTTTAACAGCATCAACGATGCGGCGGGGCAGTTTGCCCAGGTGCGGGAGGATATTACCAGGACGGTGACAGGGGCCCAGAATATGATGGAGGAACTGCAGAAAGTTTCCGCTCAGGTACAGGAATCCTACAGCGCCATGGAAAGCACCTTCGACCATCTGCAGACGGCGGTAAAAGAGATTCAGCACTGTATGGGAAGGATAGGATCCATTGCGGACGAGACGAATATCCTTGCAATCAATGCGTCCATAGAAGCGGCCAGAGCCGGTGAGCAGGGAAAAGGCTTTGCGGTGGTTGCGGAGAAGGTAAGGGAACTGGCGAGAGAGATTAAGGAGCTGACCGATGATGTGGACACCGGCGTGCAGGCTGTGGAAACCGGTGCGGTACAGCTCAATGAAAGTATTCAGACATCCCAGGAGACTTTGGGAGCAGGGTTCGGCATTGTAAACGGGACAACCGAGTCCTTCCGGCAGATTACGGAGGCAGCGGAGGGCGCCGCTTCCGTGCAGGCGGAGATTTCAGGCGTGATAGAAGAGTCCCAGAGGGGGCTGCAGGTGATCTGCCAGTTCTTTGACGGGATAAAAAGCCGGTATCAGGAGGTGATAAAGCACATCGAGCGGACGAATAACCTGGGTACCACCAAAAGCGCCATGTTCGAGGACGTGGATAATATGCTGTCCCAGATTGCGCCGATTATCAGGGATACGGAACCGGGGCAGGGCTGAAGACGGCATTTTCAGTTGTTATTGTGCACTTTGCAAATCTGTGTTAAGATGAGGACAGGTTTAAGACCGTACATAAGGAAGTGCATGTATACTGCAGAACGCCAGGATTTACAGTGGTGCCTCC
>DKVC01000264.1:0-4788 GCA_002490995.1 Lachnospiraceae bacterium UBA7188 | reverse complement strand
TTTAACCGGTGCGCAGTATAAATAATTGATTGGGTTTGCGGCATTTCCTGAAAAGTTAGGAATTGTCAGAAAATAACCGCTGCAACTTCTTTAAGCAAAAGTCAGGAAATACAAGAAAAATCGCAGCAAACCTGCAGCGGTTATTTGTAGACACTTCCTTAATATCAAGATAGGAGAAATGCAGAAATGAGCGAAGAAATTTTGCAAAACGAAGAGTCAGGGCAAACGAAGGAACCTGCCGGACCGGATGTGAAGGAAGGGCAGGCTGCCGGGGAGAAGGAAGCTGTGGTGGCGGGAGTCCACAATTACAGCAGAGAGGAGTCCTATGTCTGGCCTGAAGACCCCAGGGTTCTGAAGAAACTGGAATGGTTCCGGGATCAGAAGCTGGGGCTGATGATGCACTGGGGACCATACTCCCAGCTGGGAATTGTGGAGTCCTGGGCGCTGAGCGATGCGGATGCCGACTGGTCCAGAGGCGGCATCGACTGGGAAGTAACGGGGGAGGAGTTCAAGAAGGAATATTTTAATCTGAACAAAACCTTTAACCCGCTTCGTTTCGAGCCTGAGAAGTGGGCTGACCTGGCGAAGGAAGCAGGCATGAAGTATCTGCTTTTTACCACAAAGCATCATGACGGATTCTGTATGTGGGATACACAGTATTCCGATTATAAGATTACGGCCCCGGACTGCCCTTTCCACACACATAAATACGCGGATATCTGCGCCCATCTGTTTGAATCCTTCCGGAAGCGCGGAATCGGCATTGCGGCTTATTTTTCCAAGGCGGACTGGCATGTGGACAGTTACTGGAAGGATGATACGCCGAAGGGGAAATTCAAAAGCAGGGGACCATCCTACCGTCCTGCCGAAGATCCGGAGGAATGGGAGCGTTTTGTGACATTTACTCACAATCAGATTAAGGAACTTGCCACAGGGTACGGAAGGCTGGATGCCATGTGGTTTGACGCAGGCTGGGTGTGCGAGCGTGCGGGGCAGGACATCCGCCTGGGAGAGGTGATTGAGCAGGTCAGGAAGGTTCAGCCCGGAATGTTGTGCGCAGACCGCACGATAGGGGGACCTTATGAGAATTATGTGACGCCGGAGCAGTGTGTTCCCGAGAAGCCGCTGTCCATTCCCTGGGAAAGCTGCATTACACTGGGAACTTCCTTCTCCTTTAGATATGAGGACACATATAAGTCACCCAGAGAGGTTATCAATCTCCTGATAGATATCGTGGTAAAGGGAGGCAACCTGGCAATCAATGTGGGGCCTCAGCCTGACGGGCGCCTTCCGGAAGGAGCAATCCGGACGCTGAAAGGGATGGGAGCATGGCTTTCAGTGTATGGCGAGGCTATTTACGGCACCCGCGTGTGCGCGCCTTATAAGAAGGGAAACATTGGCTTCACAAGGAAAAAAGAGACCGTATATGCGATCGAAACCTTTGCAAAGGAAACGGACCCGGTGGAGAACACGGTGTGGATTCCCTATGAGGGAGAGGTTCATGAGATTACCGCCATGGGGGATGATAAGGTGGTTTCCTTCACAGGGGAAGCAGGCGGATACCGGGTAATGTTGGAAGCGCATGAGTACGAAAGCACACCTGTTGCCAGAGTGTTCTGTCTGAAATAGCGCAGAGAAGGCACTGGCCTGGCTGAATTCTTAATTCTTTTGTAATATTTTACGAAATTGTGGACAAAGCCGGGCAAATGGGGATACAATGGAAGCAGAACATTCCATGGAAGAAAAGCATTCCATGGAAAAAGAACATTCCATGGAAGAAGAACATTCCAAAAGCATTAAATCATTCCATAATGGAAAAGAAAGGAAGAGCCTATGAAAAAGAAAGTACTGGCGATGATGATTGCAGCGATGGCTGTCCTGTCCGGATGCGGGGGTGAAGGGGAAGAGTCTTCCTCACCGATTGTGGATATAACGCCGATTGATCTGGCTACAGAGGAGCCTGCGGTGGAGCCTGAGGAATCAGGTGCTGAACCGGATGGGGAGGCGGAGGTTCCGGAGGAAACCCGTGAAGGCATGTACCGCAGCGAGCTTACCAATGAGTGGATCGATGAATCGTTAAAGAATCAGAGGCCTGTTGCGGTAATGGTGGATAATGAAAAGGTTGCTCTTCCACATTATGGCCTGACGGAAGCCGACATTGTATATGAGATGATGAACAGTACCCTGAACAACAGGATTACGCGGTTCATGGCGATTGTCAAGGACTGGGGCAGGATTGAACAGCTTGGAAGCATACGGAGCACCAGGTCCACCAATGTCTACCTGGTGGGAGAGTGGAATGCAGTGCTCTGCCATGACGGAGGTCCTTTCTTTGCGATGGATCTGGTGAAGGAGAAGAAATACTGTGATAATTTCAGCGGTACTTTTTCACGGGTAGCCAACGGCAAAAAGAGAGAATATACGGAATATGTCGTAGCGGGGGATCTGGAAAAGAATTTTAACAGCAAGGGCTACAGTGTTGAATATAATGAATATTATGAGGGCCCTCATTATACCTTTTCCAATGAAGAACTGGATTTGTCTGACACGGGGGATGCGATAACCTGTAATGAAATCCAGCTGAAGCCTTTTGCGCATAACGATTCTACTCTGAAGTATAATGAGGAAAAGGGAACATACGACTATTATGAGTATGGGGAGCCGCACCTGGACCCTCAGCATGACAATGCGCAGCTTACATTTAAGAATCTGCTGATTCAGCGCTGTGATTTTTCGAGCCTTGGGGAAGGATATCTGGTTTATAATATCATTGATAACTCAGGGAATGAAGGATATTATATTACGAATGGCAAAGCAGTTGAGGTAACATGGTACAAGGGTTCGGATACTTCACCTACCGTTTATTACAATACGAAAACAGGGGAAGAGATACAACTCAACACGGGTAAAACGTATATTGCCATTGTGCCGTCAGATACATGGGACAGCATTGTTATGAAGTAGAAGTTTCTATAGTGGTATCCGAAAAAAGATGGACATGGCAGCGTGTTCATCTTTTTTTGCTCAGGGATGGAACAGTCACCGTATCAATTTATTCTTCGAAAGTTCCTGACAGCAAAGACAAAGGATGGGCGGCAGAGATGGCAGATGTGAGAAGAAAGAAAGTTTTCCGGAAAAGCAGGATGATTTATGCGGGAATTCTGGTTCTTGTGGTTTTGCTGAATGCGGCGGCATGGAACAGTACCGCTTTTTCGGATTGGTATATTGCGCATGTTTTTCCTGTCTGGGTCAATCTGTATGGGCGGGCTACAGGGCTTTTTCCCTTTTCTGTGGGAGAGTGGATGCTTGCCGCAGGTGTCGTGCTGGTGGTTCTGGCACTGGCGCTTGGAGTGGTATGGGCAGGGATTGGGGTATGGGCAGGCCTGCGCAAAATATGCCGCAGAGCCGGGAGGAGGCCTGTGTACCGGGACAGGACATTATCGGACAGGAAAACGCAATATACGGACAGGAAAACGCAATATACGGACAGGAAAACGCAATATACGGGCAGAGAGACGCAATATACGAGCAGAGAGACGCAACATATGGCCAGGGAGGCAGAACATGCAGAGGGGGATGCCTGGACGGATGCTGCAATGCATGATGGTATCGTACACATGCAGATGAAGGAGGGATTCCCGGGAAGAAACGGGGCGTTGGGGAGATTCCGGCGCTTCAGCAGAGGATTTGGATACTTCTTTGTCTGGACGGTTTTGATTGTCTGTCTGGTCATGACCCTGAACTGTTTTATTCTTTACCATGCATCGACTTTTTCGGAGCATTATTTCGGAGAAGACACGGGAGAGTATACATTGGTGGAGCTGATTGAAGTATACAATATGGTGGCGGAGCAGTGCAATCACCTTGCAGGAGAGATTGAACGGGATGAGAGAGGCAATGCCGTGTATGGAGGCGGCACGGGACAGGACGGAAGCCTGCTGGATATGGAGGACATGGCCAGGGAAATGATGCGCCGGCTGGGTGAGACATATCCTCAGCTGGACGGCTATTATCCCAGACCCAAGGCTCTGCTGTCCTCGGATTTCATGTGCCAGCAGCATATGCAGGGGTATTATTTTCCCTTTTCCATGGAGGCGAATTATAATGATGTGATGCATATCCTGAACTTTCCCTCGACGATGTGCCATGAGCTGGCTCATCTGCGGGGATATATCTATGAGGACGAGGCTAATTTTATCGGGTATCTGGCGTGTGTGGGATCAGAGGATGTCTTTTTTCAGTATGCTGGTTATCTGAGCGTGCTGGTTTATTTGAACAATGACCTGTATAAGGCATGGAAAGAGGAGCGCGCGGCTTATGAGGAGGCGATGGCTGTGGCTGCTCCGGTGGCTGTGGACGCACAGGTCTGGGAAGACAATATATTCGTCACGGAAGAGGAGTGGGAGCGCATCAACGGGAAGGCGTTGATTGATACGGAAATTGTGGATAAGGCGGCGGATGTTTTTATTGACACGAATCTGAAGGTGAACGGAATAGCGGACGGGAAAATCAGTTACAGCAGGGTGGTCAGGCTGTTGCTGCAGTATTACCGGCAGCAGCTTTAAAAAAGCCTTCAAAAAAACCCCTTCAAAACTCCTTCAAAAAACCCTTCAAAAAACTTTATGAAAAATTGAAAGAAAGACTTGACAGAACGGTGAGTTTATTGTAAGATAACTATTGTTGTGAGGGAGAAATACAAAGAGGCTCTCAGACAGATGCAGGTGTGGTTCAATGGTAGAACATCAGCCTTCCAAGCTGAATACGTGGGTTCGATTCCCATCACCTGCT
>DKVC01000211.1:9760-13973 GCA_002490995.1 Lachnospiraceae bacterium UBA7188 | reverse complement strand
GGACAAATATGAGAAAGTATGAAAAGATTTGAGAAAATACTCTGGAAACACACAGCTTCGGAATCGTTCAAAAAACCTGCAAAATCAAGCATTTGAGAAGAAATACAGAACATTTAAGGAGTTATGGAATAATGATAAAAATCCTATTTATTTGCCACGGCAATATATGCAGAAGCCCCATGTGCGAGTTCTTCATGAAAAACCTGGTAGCTGAAAAAGGCCTTTCCAGGGACTTCCACATCGCCTCCGCCGCCACCAGCACGGAAGAAATCTGGAACGGCGTAGGCAATCCCGTCTATCCGCCCGCCAAGCGGAAGCTGGCGGAACACGGCATACGCTGCGACGGCAAACGCGCCGTCCAGCTTACGTCTTCCGATTACGCCAAATACGACTACCTCATCGGCATGGACAGCGCCAATATCCGCAACATGCACCGTATGCTGGGCGGCGACCCGGAGGGCAAAATTTACAAGCTCCTGTCCTTCGCCGGATCAGAACGCGACATTTCCGACCCCTGGTACACAGGCGATTTCGATGCCACTTACCGCGATGTGAAGGAAGGCTGCGAAGCGCTCCTGGCCCACCTGCTGCGGAATCCTGCCAGGCAGTGATTAAGGAGGTGTCGCAACAGTTCCTTAGCAGATATTACAAGATACCACCTGCATTACTTTAGAGAGGGGCACCCACCGATGAACCGAAAAATATACATTGCGAATCAGGATATATCACTGGCAGAATACTGCCCGTCAATTGATAATAGCGATTATTATGCCTGCTGGCAGGATCCGGATACCCGGAACGGATACAACTACCAAATGTCCTGCTCACCGGAAGAATTCAACAGCCTGCCAATCCGTTCCCGCTTTCTGGCCGTTATCCTTTGCAATGAAAATAAGGAATCCATCGGAATTGTGAGCCTATCACCGGAGAGTTCACTGCCTGATCTGGCAATTATGCTGTACAGGCCTTACAGGGGAAAAGGATACGGGACAAGCGCTTTCGCTCTTGCAGCAAAATATTGCCTTGAAACCTTTCACCTTGAATGTCTGTATGCGGGATGCTATGAATCCAACACTGCCAGCCGGAAAATGCTGAAGGCCTGCGGTTTCGTCCCCCACCCGGAAGGCAATTGCCACGAAACCCACTATCTCACCGGGGAACCTGTGATACAGTACGATTTTGTGCTGTACCGGATGCCTGCAGTCAAAATCACCCCAATTACCTGTGATACAGACAGAAGTAACATTGCAAGATGTATTTTAGAATCCCTCACGGACTGGTTCGGCATTCCTGACGCGAGGGAGGAATACATTGCCGGCAGTGCAGGAAAGCCCTTTTTCTGTGCTTTTGAAAGCACAAAACCTGTTGGATTTATCTATCTGAAGGAAACCGGGCGGCATACTGTGGAACTGGCCGTCATGGGAGTATTGAAAGAGCATCACAGATCAGGAATCGGCCGTGAGCTTTTTCAGGCGGCAAAAAGAGAAGCCCGGCGCCTGGGTTACTCCTTCCTTCAGGTAAAAACCGTCCAGATGGGCAGGTATGACAATTATGATGCAACCAACCAATTCTACATTTCGTTGGGCTTTAAAGAATTTGAAGTATTCCCAACCCTATGGGACGAGTGGAATCCATGTCAGATTTATATTATGTCCATATGAAAAAGCCATACCAGCCGTTTTATCCCAGGCGGGGCGAATCCTTCCTTTCCTTTTCCCCGCCTTCACTCCTCGCAGCCTTTACTCCCTGCCGCATTCACTCCCCACAGCTTTCACTCCCACCGTCTTCACTCTCATCCAGACATCTGCTCCTTTTCCCACAATACAGCAAAACAAGCCCATGCATGGCTCTGGTACAGGCCACATACAGCAGTCCCCTGTCATACGCACTGTGATAATTATCATCATCCACATCCGGAACCACCACCCGGTCAAACTCCAGCCCTTTGGACATGGATACCGCCGTTACCATCACGCCGTCATAGAATTCCTCGCTGTCATAGGTCAACAGATGCAGTCTCTCCCTCTCTGCTCCATTCCCTGTCAGCCACTGATACAATTCCTCCGCCAGCGCATAGCTTTTACAGATAATTCCCAGCTTCGCGCTTCCGCCTGCATTGCTGTCTTCCGCTATCAGCTCCAATATCCGCCTCCGCTCCTCGTCTATGCTTCCGCATTGCAGAACGGCCGGCGCCTCCCCGTGCCGCTGCACCGGCTCCATCCTTACATTTCGCTGTATCCTCTGAGCAAATTCCATGATTTCGCAAGTCGAGCGATAGCTTTTATACACCTCAACTACCTGCGCCGCCGGATACAGTTCCTTCAGAAACTCCATGGAACTCCCCGCAAACGGCACCACCCTCTGGGAAAAATCACCCAGCACCGTCTTTCTGCAGGGATACAGCCGGTTCAGGACAGCATACTGGACAGGCGTGTAGTCCTGCATCTCGTCCACAATCAGATACTTAATCTTCGGATTCCCCGAAGTACCCTCCAGATACAGTTTCACATAAATAAGAGGAAAAATATCCGCACTTTCCAGTTCCGTCCCTTCTTTTCGGACAAAATATTCCTCCCTCCCGATATACCGGTAGAAATCCCGGTACAGCAGCAGACTGTCATTCCACTGAAATTCAGACATAAGCCATTCAAAAATTTCTTTCTTATGAGTCCCCCATCCCTTCGCCTTACGCTGCACTCGAATCTCTTCTGCCATGACATCCGCGATTTCACGCAGCCTCTCGCGCACAGGCAGTCCCCTGCGCCTGACATAATTGCGCCGTATATACTCAGCCTCCAGCAAACCGCCCTCAAAGGCGTAATCCTCGGCCGTAAAGTAATTTTCATCACAATAGCTCAAATATTCATCCAACAGCTTCACAAACTCTGCCGTCCCTTTAAACGCATTCCGCTCTGTCCATGCCCTGTCCTGATTTTCCTGAAACCGCTCTGTCTGAAAGCAAAGCCGCTCCGTCCTCAAATCCGGCGGCAGATATCCGGCAGCAATCTCCTCCATCCCGATGCTCCGTATGGCCTCTTCCCCCAACTCCGGCAGCACATCGGAAATATAGTCCACAAATATACCATTCGGCGACAGAATCAAAAAGTTTTCCGCCGCAATTTCATCTCTGTACCGATATAGAAAATAGGCGACCCTGTGCAGTGCAATTGAAGTTTTTCCGGAACCTGCCACACCCTGTACAATCAGCACCTCCGCTGTTTCGTTCCGGATCAAACGGTTCTGCTCCTTCTGAATGGTAGCCGCAATGTCCTTCATCCTGCGGTCGGAATTCTCCGAAAGCGCCTGCTGCAAAACCTGGTCATGGATGTTGATATCACTGTCCAAAGCATATTCCAGGATACCCTTCCAAATCCGGTACTGCCTTTTTAACTCAATCACACCGGACACCCTTCCCTCCGGCGCATCATAGCAGGCATCCCCTTTTTCGAATTCGTAATACATGCTGGAGACAGGCGCCCTCCAGTCGAAGATTTCATAATCTCCCTTCCTGCTCCAGAAAGAAAATTTACCTATATAGACTTTCATCGCCTCCGGTTCCCCATCCTCCCGAAAATCAATTCTCGCAAAATACGGCGAATCCAGCAGCTTTCCGATTCTCCGGAACTGTTCCCTGGTCTGCTCCCCTGAATCCACCAGCCTTTGCAGCACCATCTGGTTAAAACGTTCCTCACCGCCGTCAAATGCGCTCTGCTCCTCCCAGCAATATCTGATATGCTCCCCCGAAGCATCAGAGTAATAATGCATCTTCTCCGCCAGCTGCTCCGCCTCCGCCTTCAACGCCTCCTTAACTCCCTCCAGATATGCTTCTTCCTCCCTCAAATTTACCGCCATTTTCATACCCTCCCTTTCCGCAATCTGCCCGAAACCAAAGCAATTGCCTCTTACCTGAATCGCCTTGAAATTATGAAAAAATTCTGAGAAATCTTACATTTGGAGCTTCATTATATTCCGCATTTGTCAAAATAGCAAATAGAAAAAAACGTAATATTCGTCCAAAAAATTGTGCGAAATAAATCTTGCAACCATGCGAAAGTTATGCTATAATTTTAGACGATAGAAAGCAAATGCAGCTTCCTATCGTTGAATACGGCGCAAAGAAACGCGCCTTTTATCGGAAGCGAAGAGAGTGCTTCCGATAAGGCATAATGTCAGGAAATGATACTTATACGGATGGATTCCCGAGTGGCCAAAG
>DKVC01000211.1:5804-9424 GCA_002490995.1 Lachnospiraceae bacterium UBA7188 | reverse complement strand
GTGGTTCGAATCCACCTCCATCCAGTTTTTCCTCATGGCAATTCTTTGAGCATATGAGGAAGCAATAATTTATATACGATATGCAGGTATGGTGGAATAGGCAGACACAAGAGACTTAAAATCTCTCGGGGGCGACCCCGTGCCGGTTCAAGTCCGGCTACCTGCATTTTTTCATGCAAAATTTACAAATTCTGTTAAATTTGACGTAAATGATGTCCTTCATTTCTTTTATTAAAGTCCGATATCGTATACCTGCGCTTTTCATCCTCAACAGCAAATACATCTAACATGGCATTTTACCTTTAAATTTTTTATTATAAATATCTAAAATCCCATTAATAATGTGGACTTTCCCGTTTCATAATAGTAAAATAGAAAAAAACAAAGAAACGGAGATCCGAATGAAAAAAAGAAAGACTTCACCCGACAGCCAAAAGGTGCATACACTTTCCATCCCAGATATAGAAATCATAGATCTGGACAATGACGGCATTGCGGATATTCCGGACAGGTATCCCGTACCTGCCTCCCGGAAAGATACCGGAAAAAGGAGAGACGGTTCACACTCTCGGGTCAATATCCACATCGTTCTCCTGATCGTATTTTTGCTCTTCGTGGCAGGCATTATCTATAAAATCATGAATTACGGCGTCCATGTGGACTTAAGCGAGATTTTTAAGGACGGCCCCGGAACCTATGAGGATAACTTCGACATCATCCTGCCTCTGGTTGACTCAGAGGGCAATCCGCTGTACAAAAATTACGGCGAAGGCTCCTCCATACTGGTATTCGGCAACGCCCCCTTTGCGGACGACAGGGGTTCCCGCGACAACCTCGCCAGTATGATCCAGGAAATGACCGGCGCCACTGTCTACAATTGCGCAGTCAGCGGCAGCTACCTGGCAGCGGAAAGCAGCGAGCTGGACGGCCAGGCACACCCTATGGACATTTTCAATTTCTACTGGCTGTGCTCTCTGGCCACGGGCTATCATGATTTCACGGATGCGGAATTCCAAAAGGGCATGGCGGTACTGGGCGACAGTGCTCCCCCGGAGGCCAATGAAGTATACAACACATTAAAATCCATTGACCTGAACACAGTGGATGTGGTCGTCGCCATGTATGACGGCAGCGATTATCTGGACGGTCACCCCATGTACAATGACGGGAATTCGACAGATATCACACAGTTTACCGGCAATACAGAGGCTGGCATCGAGCTGTTAAACTACTGTTATCCCAACATCCGCATCATCATCATGTCCCCGCCTTACGCCTACGGCCTGGACGAAAACGGAAATTATATCAGCAGCGATATTCAACGCTATGGCTGGGATGTGCTTAGCACTTATGTCATCAAGCAGTATGCCTCCTGTTCCTCCAGGATGGTTACCTTTGTGGACAATCTCTACGGTACCATCAACGAAGACCAGGCGCCCGATTACCTCACCGACCATCTGCACCTGAATCTGGCAGGAAGAAAAAAAGTAGCCGAACGCTTTGTACACGCACTCAACTACTTCAGTCATATGGTAAAGTAACCTGCTGTCCTGCCGGATTTCCGCAGACAGGGGTTCGGGTACAATGGCTTCGGTGGAGATTTACTGATATAATCCTGTCTCCGGATTCCATAACTCTACGGTGGTATCCCTGTAAATGACATATCCGTCAGTTTCTTCCAGCCGGAGCCATCCATAGCTTTCCGGCTCTCCCAGAATCTCCCTCTCTGCCGGCAGGATGCAGTAATGGCAGCCCGCCTCCCTGGCCAGCGGAACCAGTACCTCCAGATCGGCCACCTCCTGCTCCATGGCCGCGCTTAATGCATTATAGCGATTCCACCGATCCACTGTCACCTCCCTTCCATAGGGCATGCAGGTGACAGGCGAATACTGCCTTACATAGGGCACCAGCTCCAGCGGAAAGGCTGCCATGACCTCCCGCCCCGGCACATTGATGGCATCGCACAGGTGAACCACGCTGTCCGGCACATGATACAGGTTCTCTGCTTTCTGGAACAGCGGGCTTGTGTAGATCAGGCTGCCGGACAGCGCAAGCGCTCCCGCCATACACAGGGAAAAAAGATCTGCCAGCAGCCCCTGTCTTCCATGGAAAAAGCTGCCCTGCGCCGGTTTCGACTGCGCAATCTGTCCGCTGATGCATACACAGGTATAGGCAATCACCGCCGTAACGGGAAGCAGCCACAGAATGCGATAATAAATTTCATCCTCCGCCATCTCGTACACCAGCAGTGCAAACAGCGGATTGAAATAGATCAGCAGCAAAATCACCGGCATATAGAGAAATAAGATACGAAGATACCTTCTTTTTTCCTTCATCCACAGATAAATCAGGGACACAAGATACCAGATCATGATCATTCCCGTGCCCATATAATCGCGAAACAGCGCCGTTACGTCACTCAGCATAACCCCTCCTGTCAGTCTATCACAAGATAAAGAAAAGCGAACACCACACAGGGAACACAGCAGGCTGCCAGCGGAAACAGCACCGGCAGCCGCTTATAGCAGACAGCCCCCAGCAGCCCTGCAATCCCCAGCGCCATGCACATCAGCAAAGCCCCCAGCGTGCTGCACAGACATCCTGTCATCGCGACTGCTCCCATGAGGAAATAAAAGGATACCTGAATCCGCTCCTTCTGCTGTATCTTTTTCAACAGAAGCAAAAGACAAAACAAAAGAAAGGGGATCACGATGCTTCCCAGTGCCGCCTTTCCCTGGCGGCTTCTGGCTATCAGAAAATTTTCCGCTGTATAGATGGACTGGTTTCCGAATAAGACCAGCAGCTCCGCAAATATCAGAAACAGCGCACGCTGCCGCCCGTTTTCAGGAAACAGTATCCTGGCAAACAGATAGCAAACCGCATAAGCCATGGCAATCAGCACCACCGGAAGCACCACCTTCGCCACCGTTACCGCAGGCATTCCCGTCGTCCTGCCCAGAAATGATATCCAGATGGGAAAGGGCGCCAGTCCGTGCCTGGCATCCAGCTGCGTGGCGCCGCCTGTATAGGGCAGCACCTGATACATGGTATCCGATTCCTGCGTAATGGAAGAAATGGCCACATAAAAGGCGTCATCCGTATCCGCATAGGAGAGCCGCACCGCCTGAACCAGCTGAAACAGCAGCGCGCCCCAGAAAAGAGTCCAGAGCAGCACGCCTGAGGCACCATTCCCGCCGGAGGATTTCTTTTTTCCGGGGAAGCGCAATACCCTCTTCCCCTTCACCAGACGCTGAATCTCCACCGCCGCCGCCAGAAGCACCAGTGCCGCCAGATATCCCGAAAACAACTGCACCAGACGGCTGAAGCTCTCTCCCTTCAGTATCAGCGGTACACAGATCAGCTGGAAACCGGCCCACAGGAGAAATTGTCCGCCGATCCAGCGGAAGAACAGATTTTCTGCCAGCTTATCCACTTTGTAAAACAGCCCTCCGATAACGGCAGGCGCCGCCAACAGCAAAAGGGCCAGCAAAAACAGTTGACTGCCCACTCTCTTACACTCCTTTCCCGTTAGGAATTGTCGGAAAATAACTGCTGCAATTTCCCTTTGATTACAGGGTTCGCGAAGCGGTTCCTGTAATTGCTTCAGGCAAAAGCCCGGA
>DKVC01000211.1:4119-5579 GCA_002490995.1 Lachnospiraceae bacterium UBA7188 | reverse complement strand
GAAAATAACTGCTGCAATTTCCCTTTGATTACAGGGTTCGCGAAGCGGTTCCTGTAATTTGTAGACACTTCCTTATGCTCCCTCTCAAACACAGCCTGTATCCGGATTACTTCTTCCCTAGCATACGCCCCTGCGGAACCTTCCCAAATCCTTCACTGCCCTCAAAAGTGCCAAAGTTTATATCCATCAACTTATATAATTGCCGTCTGCACCGTATAACGGGTGAACGCATCGGCAATCCAGAACTGAAAGCAATCATTAAATGCGTTCACGAGTATACACTCACCCCCGCAGACATTTTCCAATAACTCCCCTGTCATGCGCATGAAACAGTGCAGGCAGAGTCCAAAGCTGGCTGATGAGCGCTGTATATTTATAATCCATCAGACCTGCCCCGCGCAGGGTGAGCAGCCCCACCAGAATGCCGGAACAGACAATACATATCATGACAGATTTCTTCACTGACACTGCTTCCTTCACTGGCGCCGTTTTTTTCATTATCGGCAAAAAAAGGAAAGATAACAAAGAAAGCACAAACGCTGCAAGAAACCACCAGCATCCGTAATTCACATAATTCCGCGTCAATGCAGGCTCATTTCCGCGCATTATCTCGTAATTTCTCCCTGTATAAGAATCGTAAGCCTCTCCCCGCAACTGTAGCTGGAATATGACAGGTGTCAACATATACCCCAATACGTCCCAGCCCATCTGGCGGATGATCATAGGGGCATGATTGCGCCATGCCACCTCGGCTATCTCCCTGTAATATGCGCCTGCAGCTTCCGCTCCTGCCCGCTCTTCCAGCGCCGATTGAAGAAGCGCCATATTTTCCGGATAATAAGAAGCCTCCCACAGCACGTCCTCCACGGCCTCCCGCAGCTCATCTGACCAGCTGCCCTGGTCATACCATATGGTGGGCCAGGCAAATCGGCTCGCCATGGCAGCGTCAATCCCACGCCCCGGCTCTTCTCTGCCCGAAGCATCCGCCACACCTGACAGCAGTGTAAACATTCCTGCACAGACAACGGCCGGAGCTAAATGCACTATAACCTGCCAGCGCCTCTTTACCGGATTATCAATGACCGATCCTTCAACCTCTGCCGCCACACGCCCGGCTGTCTCCCCGGCTTCTGCTTCCCTGCCCATGGCTGCCTCTTCCGCCTTTACCGCCGGCTCCCCCTGGAACGGAACCCGCCCCCGGGCAAAAAGGCGCACCATAAGGGAAAGCATCACCAGAAACAGGGAGCCCATAAAGGAAAACGGCAAAACCGCCATATGGCACTGCATGGCAAAGGGATACGTCAGCAGCGCCAACGCCCTCCACAGGCTCCAGAACCGCTCCATGCCGTTTCTGCTCCCGAGCCGGCTCCTGCCATTTCTGCTCCGGAGCCGACTCCTTCCATTCCTGCTCTGGAGCCGACTCCTTCCATTTCTGCTCTGGAGCCACCCCCTGCCATTTT
>DKVC01000211.1:0-3790 GCA_002490995.1 Lachnospiraceae bacterium UBA7188 | reverse complement strand
AGCCACCCCCTGCCATTTTTGTTCCGGATCCACCCCCTGCCATTCCGTAAATATTCCTCCACAAGGCTTCCCGAAAAACTTCCCAGGAAATAATCTCCTGCCAGGAAGGCCGCCACGAGCTGCAGCAGATACATCAGCTGCGGAATTTCCCCAAGCAGCCGAAAAAGGCCCTTATACAGGGCAGAATCAGGCTCCCCGAAATTCTGGACCTGCCCGAAATTGCGGCACATCCAGGCCAGTCCCAGCAGAATCTGGACCGTAAAACCTATGAAAAGCATTCCTTTTATCACGGCGCCCACATGGGCAAACGCCTTTTTCACCACCCGCATCCAATCTCCCATCACCGCTGGGCTGCAAAGGAAGAGTCTGCGACATTTCCTTAACGCCCGTAAAATTTCTTCACCGTATCGCAGATATCATCCACCTGCTCTTCTTTCAGCCCATAATACATTGGCAGGCGCAGCAGGCGCTCGCTCTCTCTGGTGGTATATCTGTCCTCCCCGTGGAAACGGCCGAACTTCTGTCCCGCAGGTGCGGTGTGGAGAGGAATATAATGGAATACCGACAGAATTTCATTCTTTTTCAGGTAATCGATCAGTTCTGTCCTCTCCCCGATATCCGCAGTCTTAATATAAAACATATGCCCGTTGTGCACACAGCCCTCCGGAACCACCGGAAGCTCTATTCTGCCGGCATCCGCCAGGGGCTTCAGATTCCCGTAGTAACGGTTCCAGCAGGCAAGCCTTGCCTCGTTGATTTCCTCCGCGATCTCAAGCTGGGCATACAGATAGGCAGCGTTCATGTCGCTGGGCAGATAAGAGGAACCATAATTGATCCAGGTGTACTTGTCAATCTGGCCGCGGTAATACTTGCTGCGGTTCGTTCCCTTTTCGCGGATAATCTCCGCCTGCTCCACATCCTTCTGATCCCTGATCAAAAGCGCACCGCCTTCGCCCATGCTGTAATTCTTGGTCTCATGGAAGCTGAAGCAGCCGAAATTACCTATTGTTCCCAGAGCTCTGCCCTTATAAGTGGACATGATTCCCTGAGCCGCATCCTCAATCACCGCCAGGTCGTGGCGCTCTGCAATTTCCATGATGGTATCCATCTCACAGGCTACACCTGCATAATGCACCGGCACAATGGCTTTCGTCCGCTCCGTCACAGCCGCCTCCACCAGCTTCTCATCCATGTTCATGGTATCCGGACGGATATCCACAAACACAGGTACGGCCCCCCGGAGCACGAAGGCATCTGCCGTGGACACGAATGTAAAGGATGGCATAATCACCTCATCCCCGGGCCCGATATCCGGTAGCAGCAGCGCCGCAAGCTCCGTGGCATGAGTGCAGGACGTAGTCAAAAGACATTTTGCCGTTCCGGTCTTACGTTCAATCCATTCGTTACACTTTTTTGTATATGGGCCGTCGCCGCATATCTTCTGATTTTTGACGCACTCCCGTATATAGTCGTAAGCTTTTTCCGCATATGGCGGTACATTAAAATTAATCATATTCTGCCTCTTTTCTCCTAAAATTTCACTGCTGCGGGCTGCCTGATATTTCTCTGTTCACCGGCTGCCAAGTACTTCCCTTTTCAGCGGCCGCCAGGTACTTCCACGTTTCCCCTTGGATGTTTCATGGCAAAATCCCGAGGGATTCGGTATTATTCCGCTTCCTTTCCCTCAGCATCTTCCGTTGTCCTGCTGATAATATACTTGGGCCTGCCCTTGACTTCCTCGTAAATCCTGGCGATATAGTGCCCTATGATCCCCAGGCTCAGCATCAGGAAGCCGCCGATGATCAGGATCAGGAGTATCACCGTAGTAAACCCTTCCACAGCTGTGCCTGACAGATACTTCGCCAGTGTCTGGATAAACAATATCACGCTGAACAAAATAGACACCAGCCCCATCACGGTCACCAGCTGCAGGGGCAGCGTGCTGAAAGAAGTGGCATCGGTAACCGCGTATTTCATCAGGCTGAAAAAAGACCATTTGCTCTTCCCGTACCGGCGCTCCTGCACCTCGTAGGACACTCTCTCCGTCCGGAAACCGACCCAGAAGCTCAATGCCCGGAAAAAAGTATTCCGCTCCGGCAGCGTCAGCAGCACGTCCACCACCTTGCGGTCCAGCAGCTTAAAGTCCGAAGATGCGGACATGTCCATCTTGATCAGCCTGCTCATCACTTTATAGAACAGCCCCGCCGACAGCTTATAGCCCAGGCTTTCTTTCCCACGGCTCTCCTTGATGCCCTCCACTACCTCTGCCCCCTCCAGCCACAGCTTCCACATCTGAGGAATCACCTGAGGCGGGTGCTGCAGATCGCAGTCCATCACGATAACCGCATTCCCGCGTGCCATCTCCAGTCCGGCAAAAATGGCAGGTTCCTTGCCGAAATTCCGTGAGAACTCTGCCCCTCTGATCCTGGGATTTCTCACTGCCGCCTTCTGAATCTCCGAAAAGGTTCCGTCTCTGGAGCCGTCGCTTATGAAGACAAGCTCGTATTCTATTTTATTTTCCTCCAACAGCCCTGAAAGGACACCTGCTGTGTTGGCTATGTTCTCTTCTTCATTATAAGCCGGCAGGACAATCGATAATAACGCCATTTTTTCTCCTGTTTCACGGTTACGGATTTCTGTTTCTTATTTCCTTTTGTTTACAGGGTGCGTAAGGAAGTGTCATCGCACTACATTCTCCGTCTTGATATACATAATCCCGTCAATAATCCTGATAGAGTCCTTCCCCGGGAAACTGTCCATGGCAGTATATTCTTCCGAATAATACATCTGTGCCATGGCATCCGCAGGCAGAATATTCAGGGTAGCTCCCAGATAATGACGGATAAAAAGCCGGTAATTGTCACCTCTGTACAGCAGGCTGTCCCCGTTCATTCCGATCATTCCGCCGGTCACTGGCAGCGTGATATCCGTGACAGGGTACTGCTCATCTCCCACCACCCCCACCATGGCAATGGGAATGCCGTGATAATACCCTTCCGTCTGCTCAATCCGGTCCAGCAGCCGGATACAGTAAGCATAGGTTTTCTCGTACCGTTTGTGCAGATTGGAATATGCAATATTATCCGTAATGCAATAGCAGAAAACCAGAACAGCCGCCGACAGAAGCGCCGCCCATTCCATCCAGCTGCCCTTCCCCGTTCCGTCCTCCCAGCCGGCTGCCAGCGCCACCCCGCCCACAGCGTACAGCACCCACTGGTAACGCATCAGAAGATGGTAGTTCACCTCGGGAGAAATCAGCAGTATGATATTGGTAACTGCGGGCAGCGCCAGCACCGCTGCTACCATTATAACCAGAATTGCCGGATTCTTCCAGTATTTTCTGCGCCGAATCCATAAAATACCCGCTGCAAGCGCCGCAAACCCCAGCAAAACCCATGCCGTCAGAGCATAAATATTCTGAAAAAGCACATTTCCCTTCAGGGAAAAACGGAAGAAATCCAGGTACATGTCAATTACCGTGGCAAAAATTCCCTTTCCGGAAGCCGCCCCCGAAGCCATATCGCTGATTCCCTGATACGTATCCAGCACCTTTCCCTGAAGCTTCAGCAGAACCTGCAGAATCACGTAATAGAGCGCCGCTCCCAGCACTCCCATATAGAGATAGTGCAGAATCCCGCATATCTTCCCAATATTTTCCCTTCCCTTCTTCCCCGTTCTGGACAGCGGATTCCCTTCCTGCCCTGCTCCGGACGGACGGCCCGATTCCTTCCCTGCTCCGGACAGCGGATTCCCTTCCTGCCCTGCCTCGGACGGACGGCCCGATTCCTTC
>DKVC01000057.1:4782-16616 GCA_002490995.1 Lachnospiraceae bacterium UBA7188 | reverse complement strand
ATACAAGAAAAATTGCAGCAAACCCGCAGCGGTTATTTGTAGACACTTCCTTACTCATTATACATCCTGCCTGGCAGATGTTTCACCGATTACACCAATACCTGCAAAGGATTTTCATGCCCACATATGCGTCAGGCTACTGATGCTTTATAAAGCCTGCTTTATTCAGAGGCCAGATACGGACCCAGGCTCTGCCGATGATGTCATCCCTGCTGACGTTTCCCACAGTTTCCTTCCGGCTGTCCGAACTGTTATTACGGTTATCTCCCAGGACAAAGTATTCGTTTTCGCCCAGAACCACCGGTTCTGCCGCCCTTCCTATGGTGTCAGGATTGATTGTCTCCCGGCCGTAGTTTTCCTCCAGTACCTCGCCGTTGATATAGATCTTCCCTTCCGCATCTATCTGTATGGTTTCCCCCGGCAGGCCTATGATCCGCTTGATATACTTTTTATTGTGATCCAGCGCCACCGGAAATACAATGACATCAAATCTTTCCGGATCCCGGAACCGGTATGTAATTTTATCTACAATCAGGTTGTCTCCGTCAGTAAGCATGGGCTCCATAGAGGATCCATCTACATTCGTCCGCTGTCCCACAAAGGTGACTATCAACAGGGCCACACAGACTACGCCCAGCAGATAGAGCACATTACTTATGATTTCCTTTGTCTTTTTATTCATAGCCAGTTCTCCTTGTCAGCCTTATGCTACTGGTGTTTTAAAATACCGAGTTTGTTCAAGGGCCAGATACGCACCCAGGCTCTGCCGATGATATCCTCCCGTTTGATATTTCCCACAATCTCTGTCCTGCTGTCGGTACTGTTATTGCGATTGTCACCCATGACAAAGTATTCATCCTCCCCAAGTACAATGGGGTTTATAGCAATGCCCACGGTATCGGCGCGTATAATCTCTCTCCCGTAATTTTCCGGAAGTACTTCCCCGTTGATATAGATATTTCCCTGCTCGTCAATCTGTACGGTCTCTCCTGGAAGCCCGATAATCCGTTTGATGTAATACGTATTTTCCTGGTATTTAAAAGGAAATACAATGATATCATATCTCTGTGGGTCGCGGAACCTGTAAGAAATCTTGTCCACAATCAGATTATCCCCGTTGGACAACATGGGCTCCATGGAAGAACCGTCTACCTCCGTCCGCTGTCCAACGAAAGTGATCACCAGCCATGTCAGACACAGGACACCCAGCAGATAGACCAGAGTGCTTATCATCTCTTTCATTACTTTATTCATGTTCATTCTCCTGATTTATACTCAAGTTCAAAAACATTTGCCGCCTTCCGGTGACTGTAAGCATATTTTCAAACCGGGGCAGGATGTTCCAGTGTCATCCTTCCCAGACGTCCGCTGCGGAAATCATCCAGCAGGATACCGGAAGCCTTCTTCAGATCCAGGCTTTCTCCCTTTAAAAAGCAGCCTCTGCTGCGGGCGATTTCCTCCAGTGTGACGGCAGCCTCTTCTTTCCAGGCAATCCCGTAACGACCGGTTACGGAATCCGGATAGAGAACCTGCAGGCTCTTCAGCAGATCACAGGCAAGCTCCTCGACAATCATGGCCTCGTCATTCATGGAACCTATAAAAGCCAGGTGCATTCCTACAGTATTGTCTTCAAATTTTGGCCATAAAATCCCCGGCGTATCCAGAAGCTCCAGACTGCCGCTTAAACGGATCCACTGCTTTCCTTTCGTAACCCCGGGCTTATTTCCCGTTTTAGTACAGGCGCGGCCTGCAAAGGAATTGATAAAAGTGGATTTTCCTACATTAGGTATTCCCACCACCATGGCTCTGACAGGACGGTTTACGATGCCACGTTTCCGGTCCCTCTCTATCTTTTCCGCACATGCCTTCTGTACCAGGCCGTTGATCGTCCTGACACCGGCTCCGCTCCTGGCATTCATCTCCAGAACATGGGCTCCGCCTGCTTCAAACCAGTTCACCCATTGCTTATTCCATGCTTCATCCGCCAGATCCGACTTGTTTAAAAGCACGATCCGGGACTTGCCCTTTCCCAGCCCGTCAATGTCCGGATTGCGGCTGGAAAGGGGAATTCTGGCGTCCACCAGTTCGATGATCAGATCGATCAGCTTTATATTTTCCTGCATCATACGTTTTGCCTTCGTCATATGACCAGGATACCATTGATAATTCATCTCTATTTCACAAAGCCCATGCCCATCTCTTCACAGGAGGCATGGAACCAAACCTTTCCTATGATATCCGTCTCCCTCACCGGCCCGATATTGGGGGAGCGGCTGTCCTCGCTGTTGCCCGGATTGTCTCCCATACAGAAGTATTCACCGTTCTGTACCGTAAATTCATTTGCCGCGATTCCGGCATCCGCCAGTTTTTCCGTCACCCAGGGACTTTCTTCACCGTTTACATACAGAATACCGCCGCTGATCAGTACACTGTCCCCCGGAACCGCAACCACACGTTTGACATAGTAATGGGCATGTTCATTTCCGTTTGGCAGAAATACCACCACATCCCCCCTCTTCGGAGACGATATCAGATAGAGAAAGGAATTGATATAAATGCGCTGCCCGTTATACAGGGTCGGTTCCATGGACACCCCCACCACATTGGTGGTCACACCCAGGAATATGTTCAGTACCACCGCAATAAAGACGGCCGCTGCTATCCCGAACAGCCAGCTGAAAATTTCTCTCACATGAGCCGCATTGACTTTTTTCTTTTTCCGGTTATAAAAACTGAGTCCCTTGTTTTTTGCCATATATCATTCTGATCCGAAATGGCACTGCAGCCACTCTTCCATACTCCTTTTAAACATAAAAAGGACAACTACCCAAGTAATTGCCCTCCTGTCCGCTTATTTTACGGCTTCTTTTACCTTTGCCTTCTTACCGACACGGCTTCTCAGGTAGTTCAGCTTCGCACGCCTTACCTTACCTCTTCTGACCACCTCAATCTTCTCCACATTGGGGGAATGTACCGGCCATGTCTTCTCAACGCCGATACCGTTGGAAGTCTTCCTGACAGTGAAGGTCTCACGGCTGCTTCCGCCCTGTCTCTTCAGGACGATACCTTCAAATACCTGAATTCTCTCCCGGTTGCCTTCCTTGATCTTACCGTAAACCTTCACGGTATCGCCTACATTGAAGTCGTCAACCTTCTCCTTCAGCTGCGCTGCCTCAATTTCTCTGATAATGTCACTCATAATGAGCCTCCTTTATTAATGGATGTTCTTAATACCGTTTTTTCGTTCCGAATATGCTGCATGGCAGCGTAAATGCCGCAACAACAATATCTTCCAGAATGAAGCTCCCAGTAACGAAGTTCTCACGAACAAAGTTTTAGAAACAAAGTCCTTAGGAACGAATTCTCCTGGTAACAGAGGACCACCTTTTTCACAACATTAAAATCTTAGCATATTAAAGTGCTATTTGCAAGTGTTTTTTCCAACCACCAGTAATTTTTTTCAGCCCTGTAAAATCCCAGTTTTTCCTGGAGCTTCACGGAGGCGGTATTCCCGGCCGATATATGACCGTAGGGCGTCCATCCTTTTTCCAGCATGCGGTTTACGGCATAAGCTTCCAGGGAGGATGCAATTCCCTGTCCACGAAACGATTCTTCCACAAACAACATGCCAAGGCTTCCTTCCGAATGGATACCCACAAACCCGACCTGGCTGCCCTCTATGAAAGCACCGTACATGGCTCCTGCCTGAATCCGTTCCCTGACATATGCATCGTCAATACCAGGACCACATTTACCGTCATTGCAGTACCAGCGGCAGACATATGGATAATGCTCCATGGTGAGCCGGCAGATTTCTCTATGCTTTACAGGCAGTGCTTCTTTTCGGGTATACAACACCTGGATATATGAGCCAAGAACCTTGTATCCGCGCTGTTTTAAGAGTTCTTTCAGGTAAGGCTCTGATACTATAATCAGTTCTGTATCTGCCGGCAGTCTCTCAGCTATGGCCTCGCCGGAAGCCATGTCCGCTGCAAGAGCCATACAGGTTTTGCAGCTGCGGTCATACAACAGCACACTTTCTGCCGCAATACGCTTTCCTTCTGCTGAGTAAATTTCTGCCGCGGTATGTTCTTCTGCTGAATGCCCCGCCAACATGATATCGGAATACAGTACTTCCGCGCATCCTCTCGTCAGGCTTTCCACCAGATGGATATTGTTTCGTTTATGCCTGGCAAGTTTTCTGATCAACAGCTGCTTCTCCTGATATTTTTCATATAAATCAGGCCGCCTTTCGGCAGTGCGCTGTCTCGCCTGTTCCAGACGCCACTGCGTCACCTTTTGATGATTGCCGGATAAGAGTACTTGCGGAACTTTCTTTCCATGCCATTCCTCTGGACGGGAATATTGAGGATATTCCAACAGATCATTGTAAAAACTCTCTTCCTCCGCTGAGAAATCGTTGCCCAACACGCCGGGAATCAGCCTTGCAATGGCATCGATCATCACCATGGCGGGAAGTTCTCCTCCTGTGAGTACATAATCGCCTATGGAAATGTAATCCGTTACGATTTCCTCCAATACCCTCTCGTCAATCCCTTCGTAATGACCGCACAGGAAGACAAGTTCATCTTCTGCAGCCAGTTCCTGTGCCTTTGCCTGGGTGAAAGGGGTTCCCTGAGGAGTGACATAGATCGTCCGGATTTTTTTCCCGCCTGTCACCGCTCTGTGGGCATCATAAACAGGCTGAGCCTGCATCAGCATGCCTGCCCCGCCGCCATAGGGATAATCATCCACTTTTCTGTGTCTGTCTGTTGTATAATCCCTGATATCCACTGCGTCCAGGGAAATAACCTTTTTCTCCCATGCCCTTCCGATGACACTGGGACTTAAGCCCTGTATCACCATCTCTGGAAACAGAGTCAATACATGAAATATCACTGCACTCATTATGCCTCGTCTAATAATCCTTCCAAAATGTGTATTCTGATAAACCCGTTCTCGACGTCAACTTCGAGTACACATTGCCTGATAGCCGGCAGCAGAAATTCTCTTCCGTCATGAAGGCGGATCGCATATACATCATTCGCGCCTGTCTCTATCACGTCATTTAAAATACCGATTTCCGTGCCATCTTCATCCCGTACTTCCAAACCGATAAGGTCGGCAATAAAGTATTCATCTCTTGACAGCCTCACAGCCTTGCTTCGGGGGACTATCAGAGAGCATTTCCGGTATTTTTCAGCAGCTTCCATTGTGTCTATTCCCTTGAATTTCAGGATAACGAACTGCTTGAAAAACTTGACACTCTCTATTTCCAGTGTCTCTTCAGCGGCAGTTTTCTGTCTACTGTCATTCCCGGACCCGGATATGCCGGAAGCTTTTGACGTTATTTGAGGTGCTGGATGATTGCCGGAAGCCTCCTGTGACGGAGTCTTTCTGATGATCACTTCCTTCAGACGTCTGAAACGCTTAACGTCGTCTGTGGTGGGGTATACCTTTACTTCGCCGTGTACTCCATGGGCAGAAGTGATAATGCCAACCTGAAAAAATTGCTCCATGCTGTTTTCTCCTGTTTATACCGCATGCCAATGAAATTATGATATACTCAAGACCGCCAGAATTTACGAATCTGCCCACGATGAGCATATATGGCTGGCGGTCTTTCGTTGTTGATTACTGCAAATTTTAACGGTGTGCAGTATAAAATAAGGAGGAACCCGCCTTCGTTCCTCCTCATTCTTTTCACCCTATAATCTCTACATCCACATTCTTCTTATCTCTGGATGCTGCCGCTTTTACTACAGAGCGGATTGCCTTTGCAATTCGTCCCTGTTTTCCGATTACTTTGCCCATATCTGTGGATGCTACATGAAGTTCGAGGATGGTATTGTGTCCCTCTGTTTTCTCAGTCACATTCACTTCATCCGGATTATCTACAAGCGACCTGGCAATCACTTCCACTAATTCTTTGGAATGTCTTTCTTCCATGGAATGCTCTCCTTCCATTATAAGTCACCTCCCAGGAAAAGGAACTGCCTTTCGGCACTACCTAAGAATCTATTTTTCAATTCCCGCCGCCTTGAAAAGCTTTCCTACCACTTCCGTAGGCTGAGCACCGTTTGCCAGCCATTTCTTTGCCAGTTCCTCGTTGATCTTGAAGGTGCTGGGATCTGTGCTGGGATCATAAGTACCGATTTCCTCAATAAATCTGCCATCTCTCGGGGAACGGGAATCAGCCACTATGATTCTATAGAAAGGAGCCTTCTTCTGTCCCATTCTTCTTAATCTAATTTTTACTGCCATTTTCTTACCTCTTTCTGCCATTTTGGCCCAATGTGTAATTTTTCTTTATTCAGGAATTGCTGAAAAGCACTTCCTTATGAAAAGGAGCAATTTTCTATTTCTCCTTGTTCACCATAGTATTCGCCTGCCTCGTTTCTGCAAGACTGGCAGATTGGGAGTGTCAAAACGGAAACCTGCCACCGCCCATACCGGGGATACCACCGAATCCACCCCGCCTCTTTTTTCCGCCGCCGAACTGTTTCATCATCTTCTGACTCTGTTCAAACTGCTTGATGAAGCGGTTGACCACTGCAATATCCACACCGGCGCCTTTTGCAATTCGGTGCTTTCTGCGGGGATTCAATATTTTGGGATTGCGACGTTCTTCCTTTGTCATGGAAAGGACAATTGCCTCCATCTGACGCAGCTGCTTTTCGTCAATCAGGGATTCCAGATCAGCCCCTTTCATTCCTAACCCCGGCAGCATGCTCAGGATACTGGACAGACCGCCCATATTGCGCATCTGTTTCATACTTTCCAGGTAATCCTCAAAATCAAACTTCCCTTTCTTCATGCGGCCGGCCATCTCACGGCCCTTGTCTTCATCTATGTCAATACTTTCCTGGGCTTTTTCAATCAGCGATAGCACATCCCCCATGCCGAGGATTCGGTTGGCCATGCGATCAGGGTAAAACTGCTCCATATCGGAAAGTTTCTCCCCCATACTTACATACAGGATGGGCTTGCCTGTCACTGCTTTGACTGAAAGTGCCGCACCGCCTCTGGTATCGCCGTCCATCTTGGACAGAACCACACCGTCTACACCTACTTTCTCGTCAAATTCCTTAGCCACGTTTACTGCATCCTGACCGGTCATGGCATCCACCACCAACAGAGTCTGATGTACGGCAACTCTGGCCTTAATCTCCTGAAGCTCTGTCATCATATCTTCGTCTATATGAAGACGGCCGGCCGTATCCAGGATTACCACATTATGACCGTTTTTCTCTGCATATTTAATTGCTTCCTCCGCAATCTCAGGGGGCTTATGCTCTGTTCCCATGGAAAATACATCTACTTCCTGCTTTTTGCCGTTAATCTGCAACTGCTCAATGGCAGCAGGTCTGTAGATATCACAGGCTACCAGAAGCGACTTTTTGCCCTTCTGCTTCAGCTTTCCGGCAATTTTGGCTGTGGCAGTGGTCTTACCGGCGCCCTGGAGACCAGCCATCATGATCACGGTAATGGATTTGCCTGGCTGCATGGCGATTTCGGTAGTTTCGCTTCCCATCAGGTTGATCAACTCTTCGTTTACGATCTTAATCACCATCTGACCCGGATTCAGGCCGTTCATCACATTCTGGCCGATAGCGCGCTCTTCCACTGTCCTGACGAACTGTTTCACCACCTTGAAGTTAACGTCCGCCTCCAGCAGAGCCATCTTGACCTCTTTCATGGCGGCCTTTACATCCGCTTCCGTCAGGCGGCCCTTGCTTCTTAAATTTTTGAATACATTTTGAAGTTTATCTGTTAAGCTTTCGAATGCCACCTGGAACTCCTTATGATACTTTTTTCTGAAACCCTATAATACTGATCAGGCACACTTATCTCTGAAATATACTTTTTACTCTAATGACAGCAGATATCGTCCGTCTTTGACACTGACGCAGTCAGCCGCAATTTTGGAAAAGCCGGAACTCCTTTACAGTTCATTCAGTAACTCATGGCACAATCTCCGTACATCCCGCAAACATTCCTGCCTGTCAATATCCTTCTCAGCTTTCACCGTCAGCCGTTCAATCTCTCCAATCGTTTTCCGGGCTTTGGAAAAACGCTCTACCAGATGAAGCTTATTCTCATATCCCTGAAGAATCTTGTCACAGCGGCGTATCATATCATGTACACCCTGTCTTGTAATCCCCCGCTCCTCAGCAATCTCTCCAAGGGATAAATCATGATATACCGCATCTCTGTAGACACTGCGCTGGTGCTCCGTCAGCAAATCTCCGTAAAAATCAAATAGCATTGTCTTTTCATATATTCTGTCCATAGCTTTACCAACCTTGTGTATATTACTACAGAAATGTGAGGGTGTCAAGTGTTTTTTCTTTATAGGGTGAAATTTTATAAATGGTTCATGTTGCCGAAGTTTTTTTATTTTTTCGAATTCCCCGCTACATTGATATTCTCCAGGCACACTGCCAGCGGCCCCTCAAAATTCTTCTCCACCTGCATTTCACTGGAAAATACCAGGCTTTTCTGGGCTTCCAGGATATTTCCGTTGATGGAGCCGCCTGTGACCGGAATCTTCTTTTCTCCATCATAAAGAAAAGCCAGCCGGATTTCTCCGCCGAAGTGCCCGTCGAAGGAATCCATCTGGAAATCGGAGAAATTCAGCACTTCAAGATAAGGCTCACTCCGCATCTCATCCAGGGAAACCGTTCCTGCAGGCGCCCTGTATCCCCTGTAATTTCCCGTAGGCTCAATCTGCAGATAATAAGCGAAACGGTTGCCGCCGTGAATCAGCTGCAGTTTTCCGTCCTTTACCAGCTCCCTGTCTCTCATGGGGATGCCTTCCATGCTGTAAGGCACGGTGGCTTTTAAAGTCAGGTTGATTCTGTCCTTCTCCACATCTGTGCCCTGTACATCGCAGCCCGTCCGGAAGGAGGAATATTTCTGGTAGACCATGGATGAGTTTGAGCGGTCCACATAGTAGCTGAGAATGGTTTCCACGCAGGCGCCCCTCAAAATCACGCGGTATGTCCCTGCCGGCGGCGCCGAGACAGCCTCTGCACGGGCGCGGGTCATCTCCATGGTCTCGCGCACTTTTCTGCGCAGGGCATTTGTATCCATATCTTCATAGGCAAAATCCTGATATGTCTCCACATCCTGCCCGGCGGTACACTGTACTACAAACTCACCTTCAATTTTACTTTTCCGGTAGCTGACGTCCACACCTCTGGAATTGATGATGCGGCATGCCTTCGTGGAGGCAAAAATCTCAGCTGAATTCAGGAAGACATCTGTCTCTATGTCCTCAGCATAGAGGGCTTCCGTAAAGCAATGTGCAATTTCCGCCAGAGTCCTTCCCTCCAGATCGGATGCCTTTATGCTGCCCGGCACGTTCTCCTTCTGGCTTCCGTAAAGCTCATAGTATTCATTTTTCACAAATCCGGCCGCATACAGGGCGTCCCGGAACATTTCCTCCATCTGCTCCCAGGATAAGCTGTCCTGAACCTGGACTGCAGCGGAACCCATTCTGCGCTTGCCGCCTTCCGTAAATTCCCTGTATACCACAACCTCTGCCTGGCATACGTTTTTCTTTCTCTGCATATCCAGGGACCGGCGGATAAAGAACAGCTCTGCGCTTTCCGTCTTTGTCTCTGTTATCTGATACATTTCCACCCCGGCTGTTTTCAGGGCGGACAATATTTTCTCAATCATGGCTATCCTCATTTATGGCTATCCTCATTTCCTTCTTTTCTTAATTCTCGGGCAGCATGCGTTACCCCAGCCGTATCCGCGCCTCAATGTATACCCACTAACGCAATTAATTGCCGTCTGCACAGTAAACGTGGAACGCATCAGCAATCCAGAGCTGAAAACGGAAATTAAATGCGTTCACGAGTATAAGAACCGCCATCCGACACTTTCACCTTATCCCAGCCGTATCCGCGCCTTAATGTAAGGGCCGCCGTCCGACACTTTCACCCATTCCTTATATCCCTTGCCGCACATGCCTCCGCCGCCCAGCTTCACCTCTTCCGATACCATGCTGATGGATTTCAGCAAATCCGGCACATATCCGGTGAGCACCACGGGCGAATAGATTTTGCCGGTGAGCTTCCCGTCCCTGATCTCCCGGGCAATGCTGACCATGCACTGGATTCCCCAGTTCTTCGGATCCTCCATGCCGCTGGAGGGCTCTTCCAGCAGGAATCCGTAATCGATGGACGCAATCATATCCTCCACCCTGTCCTGTCCGCCCTCGAAAAACGTATTGGTCATACGGGTGTAAGCCTTGCGCTGATAGCTTTCCCGCCTGCCGTTGCCGGTGGGAGCCGTGCCCAGATGCATGGCGGACTGCGCATCGCTGATGCCCGCCTTCAGGATGCCCTTGTCGATTACAACGGTATCCTGCGCCAGGACTCCCTCATCGTCGAAAAAGTAAGTAGCAACTTCCCTGGCGGCACTGGCCCCGTCATGCATGGTTACCAGATTTGAAGCAACCTGTTTGCCCACAAACTGTTCTGCCTGAGCACGTTTCTTGACGAACATATCCATCTCTACGCCATGACCAAAGGCCTCATGCACAATCATGCCCGTGGTCTCCGGCGTACAGACGCAGTCGTATTCGCCCGGCTGAACAGGCTCGCTCTCCAACAGTTCCAGAGCAACCTTCGCCACATCGCACACTTCTTCCTTCATTTTCTCCAAAAGCTCGGCGCCACCCAGATTGGAGAAGCCGCGGTAGCTGCTCTTAAGCTCCTCTCCCCTGGCAGCCATGACGCTGAATCCGCCCGCCATCCAGAGCACATTCTGCTCCATATCGCGGTTTTTTGACAGGAAAAGCTTGCTGTATTTCTGATAATTGACGAAAGCCCTGCAATCAAGAACCTTATCACTGTATGACCTGCCTGCTTCGCTGGCTGCTGTCAGTTCCCTGATGATTGCTTCATCACCGTATTCCTGAGGGTCAATCTCATAGTCTGTGCTGTCGGAAAAAACCAGAGGCTCATCTTCCAGCATGGCATAGACGCTCTTTTTCACGCAGTCGGGAAGCTTTTCGGATATGGGCCACAATTCCTCCCGGATTTTAGCCACGATATCTTCTATCTGTTCTTCCGATATTTCGTTAAAAGAATATTCGCCGTAGCAGGAGCCGTCATACACCTTTACTACGAATCCCCGTCCCGACATCCATCCTGTCATACCGACAGAAGTGACCGTCTTCGATACGGCATACTGCTTTGCTGCCGAGTCCGATGCCAGAATAGAGGCATAGGGATACTCCTGCAGCAATCGGTCCCTTAAGCGGAGCAATACCGGCTTTATCTCTCTTAGATATTCGCTTGGTTTTACTTTCATTTTGTTCTGTTTTTCCTTTCCTATACTGGTGAGTTTGGGCGTTCTTATCCTTTCCAACGGTTTTTCAGTTTATTCTGCAGCCTGTACAATACATTCAATGCATCAATAGGCGCCAGGGTGTTCACTTCCACTTCCATCAGTTCTTTCAATATATCCTCATCCTTCACCGTATCAAACAAAGACATCTGAGATAGCTCTATTTCATCTATTTTAGGCTGTTTTTTCGTTTTTACATCTTTGACTTCCACGGCAATACTCTGAATCTTTTCAATGATATCGTTATCGGTAAGCTGTTCTACGATTTCCTTGGCCCTGTCGATTACCATATCCGGCACACCGGCCAGCTTTGCCACCTGGATGCCGTAGCTTTTATCGGCGCCGCCCTTGATGATCTTTCTCAGGAAGACAATGTCATCCCCCTGTTCCTTCACGGCAATGCAGTAATTATTTACATTATTCATCTTGCCTTCCAGCTCCGTCAGCTCGTGGTAATGGGTGGCAAA
>DKVC01000057.1:4328-4449 GCA_002490995.1 Lachnospiraceae bacterium UBA7188 | reverse complement strand
ATGGGTGGCAAAGAGGGTCTTGGCGCCCAGGAGCTTGCGGTTGCTGATATGCTCGATGACAGCCCATGCGATGCTCAAGCCGTCAAAGGTGGAAGTTCCCCTGCCGATTTCATCCAGGATC
>DKVC01000057.1:0-4146 GCA_002490995.1 Lachnospiraceae bacterium UBA7188 | reverse complement strand
TGAGTTCATGATAGTGGGTGGCAAAAAGGGTTTTGGCTCCCAGCAGCTTTTTATTGCTGATATGCTCGATCACCGCCCAGGCAATGCTGAGTCCGTCAAAAGTGGACGTTCCCCTTCCAATCTCATCCAGAATAAGGAGGCTCTCTGAAGTGGCGTTCCGCAGGATATTAGCCACCTCATTCATCTCCACCATAAAGGTAGACTGTCCGCTGGCCAGGTCATCGGAGGCCCCCACCCTGGTGAAAATCCTGTCCACTATGCCGATATTGGCGCTTTTCGCCGGGACAAAACATCCCACCTGGGCCATCAGCACGATCAGCGCTGTCTGGCGCATGTAGGTGGACTTTCCTGCCATATTGGGGCCGGTAATGATACTGATACAGTGCTTGTTATTGTCCAGGAAGGTGTCATTGGCAATGAACATGTCATTGTTGATCATCTGTTCCACCACAGGGTGCCTTCCGTCCTTAATGTCAATGATCCCCTTTTCGTTCAGCTTCGGGCGCACATAGCGGTTCCGCTCCGATACCAGGGACAGGGAGGCGTATACATCCAGCTTCGCCACCGCTTTGGCGGTAGACTGGATACGCTCCAGCTCCATGGCGATGGAATCCCGTATCCTGCAGAACAGGTCGTACTCCAGAGTCGTCAGTTTGTCCTCCGCATTCAGGATGGTATCCTCCAGCTCCTTCAGCCTGGGCGTGGTGTACCGCTCCGCATTGGCAAGGGTCTGCTTCCGGACATAATCCTCGGGAACCATATTTTTATAGGAATTGGTCACTTCAAAGTAGTAGCCGAAAACTTTATTATATTTTATCCTGAGATTCTTGATGCCGGTCCGTTCCCGGTCCTGTTCCTCCAGTTCGGCGAGCCATTGTTTTCCGTCCCGCTTCGCGCTGCGCAGCATATCCACAGTCTCGTCGAAGCCGTCTTTGATCATGCCGCCCTCCCGGATGGTGACCGGCGGTTCTTCCTCGATAGCGGCCAGGATTAACTGGAAAATATCCTGAAGGCCGTCAATTCCTTTTTCAATCTCCGTTAATTCCTGTCCGGTAAATCCCTTCAGAACCGATTTGATGGCAGGAAGCATCTCCAGGGAGTTGCGGAAAGCGATGAAATCCCTTGGGTTGGCGGTTTTGTATGTAACCTTGCTCAACAGCCGCTCCAGGTCGTAGACCGGATTCAAATATTCCCTGATTTCGTCCCTGGATACACTGTCGCCGCACAACTCTTCCACCGCGTCCAGACGCCGCTCCATTTCCTCTCTGTCTATCAGCGGCTGCTCCAGCATGCTTCTGAGCAGCCGGCCGCCCATGGCTGTCTTCGTCTTATCCAGCACCCAGAGCAGGGAGCCCCTTTTTTGTTTCTCACGGAGCGTTTCCGTCAGCTCCAGGTTCCTGCGGGTGGAGCTGTCAAGCAGCATGTACTTGTTGGTCAGGTAGGGATAAATATGGGTAAAATGGGCCAGGTCTGTCTTCTGGGTATCATAGAGATACTGCAAAAGTGCTCCTGCAGCCGTCAGCCCCACGGGAAAATCGCTGATTCCCAGCCCCACAAGGGTATTCACCTTAAAATGCCGCTGCAGAACCCTCCTGCAGCCGTCGTCGTCAAAAAAATGAGGCTCCAGGGTGTTGACCGACACATGGTATCTGCCCCGCAGCTCTTCCACATCATAACCGCTGACCAGAAATGCTTCGTTGCAGATAACCTCCGAAGGCTCGTATTTCATCAGCTCGTCATTCAGCTTTTTTAGATCCTCCACCTCCGTGAGATAATAGTCCCCTGTGGTGACATCTGCCACGGAGAGGCCGATTTTCGTGGGGGTGTAGGCAATGCACATCAGGAAGTTGTTTTTGGACTCTTCCATGGCCTGAATATTTAAGTTGGTGCCGGGAGTCACGATGCGGATAACCTCCCGTTTCACCAGTCCCTTCGCCAGCTTTGGGTCTTCCACCTGCTCGCAGATGGCAACCTTATATCCCCTGCTAACCAGTTTGGCCAGATACCCTTCCACGGCATGGTAAGGGACACCGCACATGGGCGCACGTTCCTCCAAACCGCAGGATTTCCCCGTCAGGGTTAGTTCCAGCTCACTGGACGCAATTTTCGCATCCTCGAAGAACATCTCGTAAAAATCTCCCAGGCGGTAAAACAGAATACAGTCGGCATACTGCTTCTTGGTCTCCATATATTGCTGCATCATGGGGGTCAGTTCATCTACGGGAATTTGTTCAGACATCTGTACTGCTCCTGTTCTTCTGTTTCTTTAGGTATTGTCGAAAACAGCCTGTGTACCTTCGCTATCTGAAAGCTATTACATCTTTCTACGGCAGGAGAACATCTACACAGATTATTTGCAGGCAATTCCTTTCTTTCGGCTCAGGCCGTGATTATTTCGCACAAAATGAGCGGATGCACAACGATTTGTACATCCGCTCTTATTCTAACACAAAATATTGGGATTGTAAAATTCCTTTTGAGGAAATTATTGGAATTTTATTTTTGCCTGCCCTTATTATATGGAAGGGCATCATGTGAAGAACGGTGCATCAATTCCCGTGCACATTCGATGTATTTCTGAAAACGCTCTTCGCCCCGTACGGAATTAAACCATTCCCAGCCGTGAGGCGCAGTCAATCCGTCATACATCAAATTTGAATTGTCCGCAAAGAATTCGTCATAGGATACGGGTTCTTTTGCGTTGTCAGGGAGTATGATAAGGCCTTTTCCCTTGATCACTTTTATCCCGCCGAAGATCCAGGGATTTCCCGTATCCATTTCCGCACCGTCAGGAATGCTGTTCCATTTGGGGAATACTTCAAAAGCCCGATCCAGATATTCGTATCCCTCTTCCTTTTTACCGCATCCGAACAGCGCGCAGGCAGTTCTGAAGCAGGTGCCTGTATAAAAACCCAGCCATGCGTCCGGCACTTCTTTTCCTTCTCCCAACCCTTCCAGGATATGCATTCGATATTTGTTCCATACGGCGGCTTTTTCCGGCTCACCCCAATAGCGGCCCCGGCGTCCAAGAAAATGCGCCAGAAGATGGAAATTATTCACATCATGGCGCAGGCGGCTCTCCGAACTCTTTCCTTCCTCCCAAAGCTGGTCTTCGATTATTTCTCCCTGGATGGCACCGTACTTTGTGATTGGTGCGGGAATTTCCCGGATTCCGGTTCTGTCCTCAAAGATTACAATCTGTCCTTCCTCATCTTTCACATAAGTATATTCCACGCCTCCCACAAAGCCGTCCGTCAAATCAAGGGCTTCATACCGACGTATCATGCCGTCAGCGAGGGGCATATAGCCTTCTCCTGTTCCCTGAAAAGCAGTGAGCTCGTAAACAGCCGTTTTCGCGCCGCAGCAGTATTTGTTTTCCGTGCGGACGATACCAATGCCATCCGCAAAGTAATATTTTTTCATTCCTCCGCGATAAGCAATGCCGTCATCAAGCCCTTCAATATCCAGGGTAAGCATCAGGCAGTGGTCAAATGTTCCGGCCTTTGTCGTAACGGTTCCGCCATCCTCACAGCTAATCCGGGTTTTTATGGGATTCGTATCCCATAGCATATATTCCACAAGTGACGAAGCGCCCACCCGCCACTCGTCTGACCAGATACAGTTTACGGCGTCCTGAAGAATCCCGTAGATATCACTGTAGAACAGAGGTTCACAGGCATCTCCTATTATGCTGTCCCTTTTCCATTCAAAAGACCAGCGGTAATTATGGCAAATCGTGAGACATTCTTTCTTTTTTCGTACAATCCCTCTGACGAAGAAATTCCAATGGCCTGTCGCAGTATGCTCCGGATTGAATACAGGATCGGTTTCCAGGATCCGTCTTGCCACCGAACAGGCTGTTTTGGTGTGGATCTTTTCCATGGGTGTCCTGGCAAGGGTTTCCGCACGTTCGATTGCGTGGTATACATCGCAGATTTTCTCGCTTCCGCCTTCTTCGCTCCAGTATTCGTTCCGAATCTGCTCGATCATATCAAGCCAGGAATCCTCATCATATTTCAGGCGTTCCATCTCATAGCCGGAAGACAGGATGACTGATTTCTCATCCGCATAAAATATCTGGAATTTCAGGCTTCCGCGTATCACATCGGCAGAGTATTCTCCGGTGGTGTTAGTCAATAAATATGT
>DKVC01000059.1 GCA_002490995.1 Lachnospiraceae bacterium UBA7188 | reverse complement strand
CCAGGAATCTGCACAAGTTATTTGCAGCCATTTCCTTAGTATGGCAATCATTGCACCGTGTATGCCATTTATACATGAAAAGCAACGACTTCCTTACGACCGAAAACATTTGCCAGTATAAACAGTATATAGTGAGTGAGCATTTCTGTAATATGCTGCAGAAGACAACAGATGAATATGCTCGCAAGTATAACAGGCGATTTTAATATAGAATAACCCGCATATACTATAGCACGAAAATATCGGACAGTCAACCGATTTGAGGCGGCAGGTGTTCGGGAGGGGCAGTTTGCCTGACATATTGGGACATTGGTAAATATTCCGGGTTATGATATAAAAAATAACCGCCTCTTTTTGAAAGAAACGGTTTAAGAAAAGAGTCGGCGTGACAGGATTTGAACCTGCGACTTCTACGTCCCGAACGTAGCGCTCTACCAAGCTGAGCCACACGCCGCTACGAATCTGATATAACTCTGTTTGACAACTGCTATATATAATAAATAAAAAAAACCTGATTGTCAAGTATAAAAATGATATCCGACAAAAATTTTAAATGTTTATGAGATGATGTCTGGCATTCTATGAGTGGCTATGCTAAAATGAGATGAAAAACTCTAAACCATTGATGGTACATATGTTGCAGTGCGCAGGGGGTATGGCATGAAAACGGGTATTTGTTATATAGTAGGGGCAGGAGAAAATTATGGATTGGATATCCGGCCAAAGGCGGGGGACTTTGTAATAGGCGTAGATGCAGGCTATCGTCTTCTGGAAGAAAAGAAGATTGATATCGACCTGGCGATCGGCGATTTTGACACATTGCGTTACATTCCCAGCCATCCAAATGTGATTGTTCTGAAGCCTGAGAAGGACGACACGGATATGCTGGCTGCCGTCCGGGAAGGAATTCACGCAGGATATGAACGATTTTTCATTTACTGCGGAACGGGAGGACGGACAGAACATACAATAGCCAACCTGCAGCTTCTTGCAGATATGGCTGAAAAAGGAAAAGAAGGATTCTTATTTGACAGGCACAGTGTTATTACGGCAATTACGAATACTACGTTAAAATTTCCAGGGGGCCTGTCCGGTTATGTATCTGTTTTTTCTCATACGGACCGTTCAGAAGGTGTGTATCTGGAGGGGTTAAAATATAAACTGACAAATGCAGTTCTCAGAAACAGTTATCCGCTTGGGATCAGCAATGAATTTATCGGTGAGGAAAGTTCTGTTTCTGTGAGAAACGGAACTTTGCTGATCATTTTCCCCAGGGGGATACCGTTACCGGAGCGCTGGACAGAGAATAATAAAGTAGATTCTGGTTATGGGCATGAGCAGGCTGCAGATATGGTTCAGGCTGCGGATGTGGAAGCCATTGTGGCTCTGCTGGACGGCTGTACCCAGGCAGAAGACAGCAGAATTCAGGTGAATGTGGTGGAGGGGGATGGGAAAACCGTATCCCGCCAGTATCACCATGGACGCTGTGATATCGGAAGCCCATGGGCCTGTGGGACAGCGTTTGACGTGTTGGAGTAGACGATGGTAAAAAATGGCGTAAAATGTTAAATATGGTTAAATATGACAATTTTTTGTTTGCATTTGGAGTGCGGCTGGTGTATAATTGAAGTCCACCTCTTTGGGGTAAGTATAATTTGTGCTCAAAAATCTGGAATGGGGAGGATAACAGCATGAAGCGTAAAATGGCATTTTTATTGGCGGTTGCACTGACAGTCAGCGGAGGATTTATGGCATTTGCGATGGAGCCGGGTGCTTTAGGCCAGGCGCAGGAACAGGAAGCGGCGCCGCAGCCATCAGGAACTTCACAGGATATGCAGGAGCCTGGAGAAGAGGATGGGGAGAAGAATCCAGGAGAGGAGCCTTCAGGATCGAACATTCCAGAGACGGATACCGGCTCAGGCGCTGTGAATCCGGAAGACGCATCTCAATCACAGACCGATGTACCGGATTCGGATAACGAAAATCAGCAGCCAGAACCCGGGACAGAGGGTTCCGGCACGGGGAATACCGGAACAGGAACAGAAAATTCTGCTACAGGGAATACCGGAGTGGAACCGGGGGTCCCCATTTCCGGAGCTTTGGGCAGAGTGGATGTGTCCATAGGAGCGGATTCTTTCCTGAAGCGCACAGTGGATTTTAATGTGAAACTGGAAAGCTCTTCGGATAAGAGCAGAAGCTGGTCAGGAATAATTACGGTTTCCGGAGAGGGGACCAATACAGGAATTCGAAGTTTTCCGGCTCTTTCGAATGGAGAGTACATTCTCACAGTGTCGGCAGACGGTTTTGCTACATATACACAGTCTGTTGAAGTGAAGGACATGTGCTGTACTGTCAGGCTGATGACAGGATTTGCGGAAGGTTTTGAATACAGGGAGGGCGTCTTTCACCCGGGTGTCCTGGTGATTGGCGATGTGGCGAATAATGACGGCAGGGTGGATGAGGCGGATATGAACGCCCTGGTAAATGCAATTGACAGGGGAGAATATTCTGCGTCCATGGACTTAAACGGCGATGGGGTTGTAGATCTGGCGGATTTAGAGTATTTTGCCAGAACCTATAATGATGCAAGGCATTTACAGGCAGGCGTGGAGAAATCGGTCCCAGGGGAAGCGATTGTTCTCACAGAAGGAGAGAATACCAGGGTAGAGGGAAATCTTCAGGCTCTCCTGAAGGGGGAGTCAGTTAAGCTGAAGCCTGCTTCAGGTGATACGATTTCAAAAAGTAATCCGGTAGTTTTACAGTTTGACTTTGCGGGTGTGAAGGAAAGTGTCATGACGGACGGAATCATTATTGAGACCGGTGCCGCCAATCCTGTCGCCAGTGCGGTGATCAGCATTACTTATCTGGATGCGGACGGTAAGGAACAGACATTGGTGGACTATCCGGTGGCAGTTGGCGAGGATGGAGAAGATGTACACCCGCTCCTGACCAATGAGTCTGTCCATGCTGTAAGGGACGGCAATGGAAATATAAGGCTTCATCTCGGAACTCAGATTGCTGTAAAGCGTGTGACGCTGACCATTACGGGGATGAAGAATGACAAGACACTTGCGGAGATCTCCAAAGTGGAATTTGTCAACGGTATGGAGGAGAGGATACCGGAACCGGCTATGGATATTCCGAAAAGACTTGCGGCGTCAGCGGGGGATAAGAAGATCAGCCTGAGCTGGGAGTCCTGCCAGAATGTTACCGGGTATGAAGTTATGGTGGTAGGGCCGGGCGGAAAGCAGGCTACTAAGTTCGTCACCGGCAATTCACTGGAACTTACTTCATTTGGAAATGGCAAGATGGTAAATTATGAGACATATACCATCAGTGTGCAGTCCGTTAACGGTACATGGCGCAGCGGATATTGCGATCCGGTAGAGGCAACGCCGATGCCGGCAGGGAAGCCGGATAAGCCGGATATGGTAAAGGCGGAAGGCCAGTATAAGAGCATAGCAGTGTCATGGAAGAAGATGGAGGATACGCGCTCCTATAATCTGTTTTATAAGAAAAGCGATGCTTCAGAATATCAGAAAATAGAAGGCATCCCAGAAAACAGTTATCTGATCAGTAACCTTGAGGATTTGACAGAGTATACTATTTATGTGACAGCGGTGAATGAATTTGGAGAGAGCGGGCCGTCTCTCACGGTTGTAGCCACTACTACGGACGTAAAACCGGCCAGGATGATTCAATACAAATTGATCAATACAGGGGAAAGCGGTGAAAAGGGAGCACATATTGTGAGTGCCACCATGTCTTCTGTGATGAAGGACAGTCCATTGGATACAGGAGCCGGTACAGCGTGGGGTACTGTCGACCATGATGCCGCATCCCATTACTATGCGGGCACATGGGATATAGGCGGATATAATCCTGTGGGTGGGCCTTTAGGGAAGAATGCCGGCCTGACTTATGAGTTTGATGAAGCCTATAGGATGGATCGTTTTGCTTTCCATGACGTGACATCCCGTGAAGGGAATTACTTCTATGTAAAAGTCCGCTATTGGGATGAGAACGGTGTACAAAAGGATATATCCGGTGCTTCCCTGACAAAGAAGACAGATGCGGACAATCGTATTTACTACATGGTGAAGTTTCCTCAGGCAGTGAATGCGAAGAAGATTCAGTTCGGTATTGCCAAATATTCGGCCGCTGGAGACATTACGATTTCCGAGGTGTACTTCTATTACTATGACGATGTGTTTGATCAGATTATGGCGCTTTATGAGGATGATTTGCATACCATACTGAAGCCGGATGTGTGCCAGGAGACTATTGACGCTCTGAGAGCCAGGATTAACACCCCGGATGAAGTCAGCGGCGAATACCATCCTGACCGGGAGATGCTGGAGCGCGAACTGAAAACGGCGGAGGATATATTGAAGGCATCGGGTTTGGGGACACCGATCACGGTTCACGGCACGATCACTACAAATGATGTGGCAAGAGGCTTTGGCGGCCTGAATGCATGGCAGCCGCTGGGTGTGGTTGCGGCTGCGGAGGAAAAGATCGTAGTGTATGTAGGCCATAGTACGAAGAAAACCGGTGAGAATACGGACCTTCAGCTGATTGCTACGCAGTTTTATTCCGAGGCCGATGCTGTAGGCAGCAAGGGGATAGCATTAAAAATAGGCGCCAATGAAATAACGGTTCCCAAGATATGGTCAAAGAATTTAGAGTCTGGCGGCGCGTTGTATGTCCAGTACACGGGAAAGAGTGCAGGTGACCAATACGCAGTCCGTGTCAGCGGCGGCGTGAAGGTGCCTGTGCTGGACCTGTATCGGGTGAGTGACAAAGAGGAACGGCTGGCTAAGACTCGGGAGTATGTTGAGAAGCTGGGTGAGTATGTATCCGCAATGGAAGAGAACCATAAGAAGGCGCACCAGGGCGAGTTTTCCAGCAAACTGGTGAATATGGAGTATGACAGGACAACCTGTATTCTGGAGGCTGCGGATATTCTGTCGGATACCATGCTGCTGTCTCTGCCGGCTGCGGCGATATGGGAAGGCTCGGGAAAGAACGGGACAAGCGTTGAGGCACGTGCACAGACAATCCTGAATTCCGTAGATGCCATGGAAGGGATGATGTATCTGTTCTATCAGCATAAGGGATTAAACAGCAGCGCAGCGAAAGAAATTGACAGGATACCGGCCGGACATCAGAATATTCGTTGTCAGAGGATGTTCAGCGGAGCATTTATGTACGCTGCCGGCAATCATATCGGCATTGGCTGGGGATCAACGGCAGGAATGGTGACAGGAGCGCCGGTTACGGTTGACGCAAACGGAAAAAGTATAAGCGGTTCCTATTTCGGATGGGGTATTGCGCATGAAATCGGACACTGCATTAATCAGAATACGTATTCCATTGCAGAGATAACCAACAATTATTTCGCGGTTTTAGCGCAGGCTAAGGATACGAATGACAGTGTACGCTTTAAATATGACGAAGTCTACAAGAAAGTAACGTCGGGAGCGAAGGGGCAGGCATCCAATGTGTTTACACAGCTGGGGATGTACTGGCAGCTCCATCTGGCATATGATAACGGATATAATTACAAGACATATCCAAACCATGAGGAGCAGCTTGCAAACCTGTTTTTTGCGAGGGTAGATTCCTATTCCAGAACTCCGGAGAATGCACCGAAGCCCGGCGGGATAGCATTGTCACTGCCCGGAGATAAGGAGCAGAATCTGATGCGCCTGGCCTGTGCGGCGGCAGAGAAAAATATCCTGGAATTCTTCGAGCGTTGGGGAATGACACCGGATGAGGGTACACGCAGTTATGCCGGGCAGTTTGAGACTGAAACGAGAGCCATTTATTATGTCAATGACGAGGCCAGAGTCTACCGTAAAGAAAGCGGAAAACGCAGCAGCCTGGATGTGGCGGATAGAATCCATGCCGTGGGAGATGACGTTAAAGCTAAGCCTGTAGGCGACAACCGGGTGGAAATCAGCCTGAACTACAAGAATATAACAGAAGCTGATGTATTAGGGTATGAGATTGTGCGCTGTACGATTTCCAAGGGCGAAACCGTAAGACAGCCTGTAGGCTTTGTCACGGGAAGCAGCGGTGCATTCACTGATACCATAGCGACCATGAATAACAGGACGGTATTCTATGAGATTACACTGATTGATAAATACCTGTACCGCTCTGCTGTAAAGAAACTTGATCCAGTGAAGATACAGCATGAGGGAAGCCTGGATAAATCTTTCTGGACAGTCAGCACCAGTGGTATGACTGTAGCTGAGCCTGAGCCTGGTGAGGGTGATGATGATTCTCCTTGTGCGCCGGAGCTTGCCGGTGAGACGGAGAAGCTGATCGATAATGACCTGCAAAGCGTCTTTTCAGCTACGGTTGATGCGAATCCTGAGATCACGCTGAACTTCAATAAGACGCTTACAGTAGCCGGATTCAAGATTACCGCTGGAGAAAAGCTCTCGGGTTCCTATACGATACAGGTGTGCTCCGGAGGCATCTGGCTGAATGACGTGGCAAGCGGCGAGTTGAATACCGAAGGGGAACAGATAATATACTTTGCCAATTCAGACAATAAATATGTAAGTACTTATGAGGCAACAGCCGTGAGGCTGACCCTGAAGAATTTGTCCGGTAACCAATTGAGTATCCGTGAGCTGGATGTGCTCGGCCCCACAGGAGACAATATAGACTTTGGAATTACAGCGGGAGGCGACAACACTGTAGTGATAGGCAGATTGAATGAAGCTTATCAATATGGCGCTGAAGCAGAGGATGTTATTCCGGAAGGTTCTATTGTCTTTGCCGGCTCTTACAAAGGAAATTCTGCTTATAATGTGGTGGTGCTGTATGACCAGGATGGGAATGTGATAGGGGCGGATACTGAAAATGGACGTGAGGCGAAGCAGATTATTCTGGCTGATGTACCGGACAGCGGTGAGATTCAGGAAGTAAGAAGTGGTGTCTGGATTTACTGGCTGGAGCCTGAGGCAGGAGGAAATCTGGATCTGAACGGAGTGAGAAAGGTACGTGCCGAGCTGTATCGTGTGAATAATGCCACAACCAATGAGGGCGAGAGGCTTGTAAGCGATTCTCTGTTTGTGGATGTGCCTGAGATATTGCCGGAAGTTACATTGAGTGGGATGGCAGGTTTTTAGAATCAGAAGGAGTGGGATATGAAACGATATATTTCCGGAATGTTTTTAACAGTATTCATGCTTCTCGTCCTGCTTCCCGTGCGGGCTGAGGCGGCGAGTATTGATGAAGTTTTGCTGGATAGTCAGGGAACGGTTACAATCCGTTCCCAGCATGCGGCTAAGGAGGGAGTCTCTTCGCTTCAGTTCAGTCTGTCAGTGGAATCTGCGAATGCGGAACAGGTGAAGTTTGATTTTGATGCGAGCAATGCAAAGATATCGGAATTTCGATATGACAAAGAGAGCGGGAAATTGAATATTTATATGGCAGGTGCTGATGCATTGTTCTCAGAAAATACAAATTCCCTGACGGTGGGGAAAATTGTGGCTCTGGACAGCAATGGTGAGACCGCTGTGGCCAGTGTCAGTGTAGATTCACTCAAATATGTATATGGAACTGAGGCGTCAGAGATGGGGGATGAGGGGCTTCCGAAAGCTGTGCAGATTGGGACTGGAGGAAACCCGGAACCTGGGCAGCCAACGCAGCAGCCGCAGGGAACGCAGGAACCGGTACAGCCG
>DKVC01000076.1:3236-35935 GCA_002490995.1 Lachnospiraceae bacterium UBA7188 | reverse complement strand
CATGTAATTGCGTTTGCGAGTATATAAGCGTTCAGCTGACAATCCGCTTGAACTTCCGCTCCATTTCCGTCTTTGTCATGGTAACGATTGTAGGCCTGCCGTGAGGGCAGTTGTATGGATTCTCCAGTGTGAGCAGTTCGTCAATCAATGCTTCCGCCTCTGCAACACTCAGTTTATGATTCCCCTTTACGGCGGCTTTGCAGGACATGGAGGCAATTTTTTCCTCAATGACACGCAGGTTTCCGAAATTCGTCCCGTCCAAAAGGCTGTCCAGTACCTCCAGGAACATTTCCCGTTCATTGCAGCCATACAAATCCACAGGCACACTTCGAAGGGCATATTCGCTTCCGCCGAAAGCCTCCACCTCGAACCCCAGCGCTGCAAAGGTATCCAGATGCTCCTTCAGTACGGCTTCCTCCTGACCGGAAAGAGTGACAATGACCGGAGGCATCAGTCCCTGGGAAAGGACATTTTTCTCGCGGTACTGCTTTATCAGTCTCTCGTAGTTGACCTTTTCATGGGCGGCATGCTGGTCAATCATAAGGAGCCTGTCCTCAAACTCAATCAGCCAGTAGGTTTCAAAGACCTGCCCGATGATACGGTACCGGCTGCGGTTGTCCATGGTCAGAATTTTCTCTTCGAACAGGTTCAGCTGCTTTCCTTCTGTATCCTGACAGCACCCGGCTTTCGCATCCGGTTGCGTTTGCACCGGCTGTATGCTGTCATACAAATCCGCCTGCATTGTTTCGGATGCTGCTTTCGGTTCTTCCGATGTCTTTTCCGGTTCCGGGGATACTGTCCTCTGTTCTTCCGATGTCTTTTCCGGTTCCTGGGATATCGTCTCCGGTTCTTGGAATACCACTCCCGTTTCTTCCGATGTTTTATCCGGTTCCTGGGATACCACTCCCGGTTCTTCCGATGTTTTATCCGGTTCCTGGAATACCACTCCCGGTTTTTCCGATGCTTCTTCAAGTATTTCCGACGTCTCTTCGAAAAAGAATTCTTCCTCCCTTTTCCGGGGCACGGAAGTTTCCTGGGACATAAGATTATCCTGCTTGGGGACACCGTTACCTTTTACACGGTTCCATACCGGATTGTGTGTAAAATCATGCCGTTCTAGATGGCTTGCAGCATACTTTGCTTCCTCCATCACACGGTATGTGCTGCTGCGCTTTTGTTCAAATGGCTCCGGCACGGATTTCTTTTCCTGCTCTTTTCGTTCCGCAATCCGCCTTTCCCGCAGTTCTCTGTCAGAAGAGAGAGAGGCTTCCGGGATCATTTCCTGCTGCCGTAACGTCTGGCGCACAGCCTCTGTCAGGAATCCGCTGAAAGCTATGGTGTCACTGAATCGTACGTCCATCTTTGTAGGGTGGACATTTACATCCACCCTGCCGGGGTCCATGGCAATATGCAGCACGCAAAGAGGAAATTTATGCTGCATCAGGTATTCCTTGTACCCCTCTTCTATGGATCTGGCGATTACATTGCTTCGGATAAATCTTCCGTTGATAAAGTAAATCTCAAAATTCCGGTTGGAACGCACCTGGACGGGTTTGCCCAGATACCCTTCCACCCGGATGCCCTCCCGATCCGTGCTGATTGGGACAAGGGCATTTGCTACATCTCTTCCGTATATACGGTAAATCACTTCTCTGAGATCCCCATTGCCGGAGGTATGGAATTTCATCTGGCTGCCCAGTACCAGTTTTATGGAAATATCAGGCCTGGACAATGCAAGATGCTCCATCAGATCCGCTATATAACCGCCTTCCGTGGCAGGCTGCTTTAAAAATTTCCGCCGCACGGGGGTATTGTAGAAAAGATTCCGCATCACGAAAGTGGTGCCGTCAGGCGCGCCCACTTCTCCGAAGCTGATTTCCTTTGCACCCTCCAAAAGGATGCGGCTGCCTGTGATGCTGCCCGGCGTCTTGGTGATAACCTCCACTTTGGATACGGCGGCAATGCTGGAAAGCGCTTCACCCCGAAAGCCCAGACTGGAAACCCGCATCAGGTCGTCGGCATTTTCAATTTTACTGGTGGCATGCCGCAGAAAAGCCGTGCGCAGCTGGTCTCCCCCCATACCGCAGCCATTGTCCGTCACACGGATGAACTCAATTCCTCCATCCTTTGCCTCCACGGTGACTGCAGTGGCACCGGCATCTATGGCATTTTCCACCAGCTCTTTTACCACGCTTCCCGGACGTTCCACGACTTCGCCCGCGGCTATTTTGTCTATTGTTTCTGAATTCAGGATATGTATATCAGCCATGCACTTCTTCTCTTTTCTGAAATATTTCCTGTTATATGGAAATCGTCCGGCATCCTCTGTCCAGGAATCTCTCTGCATCAGTCCGGAAGATACCAACCCCTTTGCAATAAAAAGGACGACGCCATACCATAACTGGTAGGCTCGTCCTTATTTTACCACATAATATGGATATTGTAAAATTTCTTTTGGTAAAATTCACCTGAGGTCATCCCTGCACTTCCGTTTCCAGCCGGTATCCGACTTCAAAGGCCCTGCGGTTCACCTCCACGGTCTTAGGCGGAACGGTTGTCTCCAGCACCCTGATCCACGCTTCCTTCTCAAATCCCACATACCTGGCGGCGGCGCCCAGGACCACCACATTAAAAGTTTTGGGCGCACCCATTTCCAGCGCCGTCTCAGTTGCTTCCACCACAACGGTTTTCCTTTCCGCACGCAGGGTATCCAGCACATTTTCCGGATACTCCGCGGCTCCCGTCACCACCGTGATAGGGTCGATGCGCCAGTCATTGACAATGGCCACGCCATCCTTTTTCAGGAAATGCAGGTACCGCAATGCCTCCAACCGTTCAAAGGCAATCAGCACGTCGGCACAGCCTTCCTCCACGATTGGTTCCGCCACCTGTTCCCCATACCGCACAAAGGTTACCACGCTGCCGCCCCGCTGGGCCATGCCATGTACCTCGGACAGCTTTACATCATATCCTCCGTGGATTGCCAGGTTTCCCAGTATCCGGCTGGTCAGCAGCGTCCCTTGCCCTCCTACGCCTACAATCATTATATTTTTCACGCTCATGCGTATAATCCTCCTAATCTAGTCGCTGCGCGACAGCTCTAAAGGATAAAGTCCCTTCGGCACATCACGCCTTCCGCTTCGTCTCTATGGCATCGAATTTGCAAAGCTTTTCACACAGTCCGCAGCCATTGCACATGGTCTCGTCAATCGATATCGTCCCGTCTGCATTTCTGGTCAGGGCAGGGCAGCCCGGACGCAGGCAGGCGCCGCATTTTCTGCACTTTTCGGGAACCGGTACACATTTATTAGGGAAAGTAACCCCCTTAAGCAGTACGCAGGGTGCCTTGGTGATGATAACCGACACCGCATCCCGCTGTGTCTCCCGGCGGAAGGCTTCCGTGAGTCCGTCCAGGTCAAAAGCGCTGATCTCGTATACATGTTCGATGCCAAGGGAGCGGCACAGCTGAGCGATATTGATGGCAGGAACCACTTCTCCCTTCAGGGTCTTGCCCGTAGCCGCGTGATCCTGATGCCCCGTCATGCCTGTGGTGGAATTGTCCAGGATCACCACCGTCCCGCAGGACTGGTTGTAAACCATATTCATCAGGGAGTTAATTCCCGTATGCATAAACGTGGAATCTCCGATCACCGCTACCCAGTTCCGGATATATTCCTTTCCCCGTGCCTTCTCCATTCCGTGAAGGGTGCTGATGCTGGAACCCATACAGATAGTGGAATCCACCACCCCTAAAGGCGCCACCGCCCCGAGGGTATAACAGCCGATATCACCCGCTGCATGGATTTTCAAACGGTTCAGCACCGAATATACGCTGCGGTGAGGACAGCCCGGGCATAAAATAGGCGGCCTGGCAGGTACCTGGGCAGGGGCTTCCGTCTTGCATTCCCGGCCAAGCACACGCTCTCTGAGCATGTTGGCGCTGTACTCTCCCTGGACGGTGAAGATCTCCTTGCCCACAGCCTTCAGAATGCCCCAGGATTTCACCTGTTCTTCGATTACCGGTTCCAGTTCCTCAAATATGTACAGCTTATCCACTTTTGCCGCAAATTCCTCAATCAGTTTCCTGGGAAGGGGATGTACCAGCCCAAGCTTCAGCACACTGGCCTCCGGCATTGCCTCCCGTACATATTGATACGGAATTCCGCTTGTAATAAATCCGACGGACAAATCCCGGTACTCTGCCCTGTTTACAGACATGGAGCAGGCATCCTCCGCCATTCTTTTCAGCCTCTCTTCCACGAACACATGGCGTTTGATGGCATTTCCCGGCATCATGACGTATTTGGCGATATTTCGTTCATAAGGAAGCGCTTCCCGCTCTTTCCGCTCTTCCAGCTCCACAATTCCCTGGGAATGGGAAAGCCTGGTAGTGGAGCGCACCATCATGGGGGTATCGTAATGTTCGCTCAGTTCAAAGGCAAGTTTCGTGAATTCTTTCGCCTCGGCGCTGTCTGACGGTTCCAGCACCGGAATCATGGCGGCTCTGGCTACCATCCGACTGTCCTGCTCGTTCTGGGAGCTGTACATGCCGGGGTCATCTGCCGCCACTATTACCATACCGCCGCCCACACCTGTATAAGCTGCCGTAAAAAGCGGATCCGACGCCACGTTTACTCCCACATGCTTCATGCTGCACATGGAGCGGGTTCCCGCAATGGAAGCGCCGATTGCCACCTCCGCAGCCACTTTTTCATTGGGGGACCATTCCGCATAAACCTCGTCGTACTTTGCGATTGCTTCACTGATTTCCGTACTGGGTGTGCCGGGATAGGCCGCCGACACTTTCACGCCCGCCTCATAGGCACCTCTCGCTATGGCTTCGTTGCCAAGCAGTATCTTTTTCTCTGACACGTTTTTCCTCCTGATTATGTTATAGTATGTGACAATTTATACTCACGCCCAAAAACATTTTCCAGTGTATAAAGTATTTTTCAATATTCTTCTAACATTTTAAGGTACTTTTTGCCCTGTGTCAACAGGATTAGACTGGATTTGCCTTTTCCGGCTTTTCTATTGTTTTTTATAAATACCGCAGTCCAGATGCCGATATGCCAGCTCCGTGGCCACTCTGCCCCTGGGTGTCCGGTTCAGGAAACCGTTTTTAATCAGATACGGCTCATAGACATCCTCGATGGTTCCGGCATCCTCTCCAATGGCGGCGGCAAGAGTATCCAGTCCCACAGGCCCGCCGTCGAATTTCTCTATCATAACCTGCAGCATGTTTCTGTCAATATGGTCCAGTCCCAGCCTGTCCACATCCATCAGATCCAGCGCAGTATGAGCCACTTCCTCCGTAATGATTCCCTCGTACTTCACCTGGGCAAAGTCGCGCACCCGCTTTAAGATGCGGTTGGCAAGCCTGGGCGTCCCCCGGCTTCTGCGCGCCATCTCAAGCGCACCTCCCGGCTCAATCTCCACTCCCAGGATTCCTGCCGAATGAAGAATGATCACCTGCAGTTCCTCCACCGTATAGAATTCCATATGATAAATCATGCCGAACCTGTCCCGCAGCGGCGCTGTCAGAAGGCCCGCCCTGGTAGTAGCGCCCACCAGGGTAAACCTGGGAAGCTCCAGGCGCACGGAGCGGGCCGTGGAGCCTTTCCCGATCATAATGTCGATACAATAGTCCTCCATGGCAGGATACAGCACTTCTTCCACCTGCCGGTTCAGGCGGTGTATCTCATCCACGAAAAGCAGGTCGCCTTCCTCCAGGTTGTTGAGGATTGCAGCCATTTCTCCCGGCTTCTCGATGGCGGGACCGCTGGTCACCTTTAAATGGGTGCCCATCTCATTGGCGATGATGCCTGCCAGCGTGGTTTTCCCCAGACCGGGCGGCCCGTAGAAGAGCACATGGTCCAGTGCATCTCCCCGGAGCTTCGCCGCTTCTATGTAAATCTTCAGATTTTCCTTTACCTTGGATTGACCGATATAGTCATCCAGCTTTTGCGGGCGAAGAGAACCCTCTATCTTCATATCCTCTTCGGTAATGTTTGTCTCAATCATTCGCTTGGGCATATTTTTACACCTTGTCTGTTTTATTTTCCCTTTTCCGAAAAAGGTCAGGCACGTTTTCCATAGATGCACAATTCCGAAAAGGAAGTTTCTAAATACGGGAAATCAGAACATCTTCTTCAGCGCCGCCTTCAGGACCGCACCGGAATCCATGGATTCGATGCCTTCGATGGCATTGACCGCCTTTACGGCCTCCGCGTTTCCATACCCCAGGGAAACGAGAGCTTCCACCGCCTCCCGTTTCTGGGGACTGTCCCCCAACATGGCATTTTCGGCACCGGCAGTCACAATCTCTTTCCCGATTGCGGTGTCGTCCACCTTAATCTTGTCCTTCAGCTCCAGAATCAGCCGCTCCGCCGTCCTGGCGCCGATGCCGGGGGCCCTGGTTATGGCTTTTACATCCCCGGACATGATGGCAAACCGCAGGGAATCCGCATCCAGAACGGAGAGGATGGCCTGTGCGCCCTTCGGCCCGATGCCGTTTACCGTGATACACCGTTTGAATATGTCCAGATCATTTTTAGACAGGAATCCGAATAGCTGTATGGCATCCTCCCGTACGTTGGTATAGGTATACAGCTTAACCTTCTCTCCGATGCCGGGAAGCCTGGCGGCCGTGTCCGCGGAGATTTTTACATTATAACCGATACCGCCTACATCAATAACAGCGTTATCTTCCGCAATATCCTCTACGATTCCCCTTACATATGCTATCATATGACACCCTTATATCCTTTTTAACCAATCGTTTTATAATTTTCATTTTAACGTTACTGCTTTTCACATCATTTTTAGCCGCAGTATCATCCGATCACAGCAACTCCCCACGCAATCTCCAATAATACCCGAGATGGATCATCCTGGCTCTTAAACCAGAGATATCTTCATTCTCGTGGGGGAATGCCGGAAAATAACTGTTATAACTTCTTTTGAAAACCTTGCGGCTCACTCAATCCCCGGGTCCTTCCTCAGCAGCCTGCGGAATACGATCACAAAGCATACCAGATGCACTGCGAAGGTCAGCCCCCAGCTGATGGGATAGGAAAAATAAAGGCATTCCAGCGTGTGATAGCTCTGGAAAATGGTATAAATCCACACCACGCGCAGCAGGCAGGCCCCCGTCAGGGACACCAGCATGGGCATAATGGCATAGCCCATACCCCGCAGGGCACCCACGGCCACATCCATCATACCACATAAAAAGTACGGTGTACAGATAATACGCATACGCAGGATACCGTATTCGATTACTGCCGGGTCTACGGTATACAGCTTCAGCAAAGTCCCGCCGAACAGATATGCCACATTCCCCATCAATGCGCCCACGACAACCACCATCACTTCACATATCAACAGAACTTTCCGGATTCTCTTATATTTCCGGGCGCCGTAATTCTGTCCGCTGAAGCTGATGGCAGCCTGATGGAAGGCATTCATGGCCGTGTATACAAAGCCCTCTATATTGCTGGCAGCCGTGTTTCCTGCCATGGCGATGGAGCCGAAGCTGTTTACCGAGGACTGGATCAGTACATTGGAGATAGAAAAAAGGGCACCCTGCATTCCCGCCGGCACGCCGATCTGAACCATCTTAAGCAGTTTATCCGGCACAATTTTAAGCCCCTGCAGTTCCAGACGGTAGGCGCTGTCCGTACTGATCAGACACCGCACCACCAAAGCCGCGGATATCGCCTGTGAAACCACTGTCGCCGTGGCAACCCCCGCCACACCCATGGAAAAGGCTATCACAAAAACAAGATTCAGCACCACGTTTACAACCCCGGCTATCAACAGATAATAAAGCGGCCTCTTGGTATCGCCCACGGCCCGCAGGACGGCGCTGCCGAAATTATAGACCATCATAAACGGCATGCCGGCAAAGTAGATTCGCATATACAGTACGGAATGATTGATTACATCCTCCGGTGTCCCCATCCAGCCAAGCGCCGGCTTTGAGAGAAAAAATCCCAGAAAAATCAGGATGATTCCCCCGGCTACGGCAGTGCCCACGGCTGTCTGGACCGTCTCCTTCAGCTCTGAGTCCTGCTTCGCTCCGTAAAACCTGGCCACAAGCACATTGGCTCCCACCGAAAGCCCGATAAAGAGGTTCACGATCAGATTGGTCAGGGAACTGGTGGAACCCACCGCCGCCAGAGCCTCATTTCCGGCAAAGCGCCCCACTACCACGATATCCGCCGCGTTAAAAAGAAGCTGCAGGATTCCCGACAGCATCAAAGGGATATAGAATATCATGATTTTGCCTAAAAGCGGGCCGTTGCACATGTCTATCTCATATTTTTTTGACTGTTCCTTTTCCATAATTTCTCTCAATTCCTTTCCCGATTCCATTCACCGGACACTTCTCCCCCAATCATTGGCTTCTCCTGTTCACCGAATTCCCCTCTGCAGCTTCTTCTGCAAAGCAGGAAAAAGCCCCGCAGCCCTACACACTGTATTCTGCGAAGCCCTTATTTCCCACTGTTCATGTCAACTCAAATCTTTTATTGCAGCTCTTTGCGCCGCATTCCATTACAGGAAGCTACCCCTGCTTCCTGTTAATATAATTAATCAGCCCTTCCGAAGCGATAATCTTCTGCATAAACTCCGGAAACGCCTGTCCCTGGAAGCTGGTTCCTTTCGTCACATTGGTGATGACGCCGGAATCGAAATCCACCTCCACCTCGTCTCCGGCTTCGATTCCCCGGGATGCCTCCGGGCATTCGATGATGGGCAGACCGATATTGATGGCGTTTCTGTAGAAAATTCTGGCAAAGGTCTCCGCTATGACACAGCTGACACCGGCAGCCTTGATGGCGATGGGCGCATGCTCTCTGGAAGAGCCGCAGCCGAAATTCTTCTCTGCGACGATGATGTCGCCTTTCTTCACTTTTTTAATGAAATCCGCATCAATATCCTCCATACAATGCACTGCCAGCTCCGCAGGGTCGGAACTGTTTAAATACCTTGCCGGAATGATTACATCCGTGTCTACATTATTCCCATATTTGAATACTGTTCCTTTTGCGTTCATATTTTCCCTCATTCCAGGACATCGCTTCCCTTGTACGGAAACAGGACATGGAATGCTCCTTTCTTTCCCTATACATTTTGTCTGGTTAATCTTACTGTTCATGCGTATATTCTGAAAATTTTATATCAAATGGACTGCAGATCATCCGGATCTGAAATCACGCCCGTAACCGCACTGGCTGCCGCAACAGCAGGGCTGGCCAGATAAATCTCGGAAGTCACATGCCCCATACGGCCCACGAAATTGCGGTTGGTAGTGGATACGCAGCGCTCGCCTTCCGCAAGGATTCCCATATATCCCCCCAGGCAGGGGCCGCAGGTGGGTGTGCTGACAATGGCGCCTGCTTCAATAAAGATCTTCAAAAGGCCCTCTTCCATAGCCTGCATGTAGATGGCCTGGGTAGCCGGAATCACGATACAGCGCATTCCTTTTGCCACATGGCGTCCCTTCAATACCTCTGCAGCAGTCCTCAGGTCATCCAGGCGCCCGTTGGTACAGGAGCCGATTACAACCTGGTCAATGGCAATTTTCTCCATCTGACGGATTTCATCGATGGTATGGGTATTCTCCGGAAGGTGGGGGAAGGCAACCGTAGGGCGCAGCGCACTCAGGTCAATGGTGTACTCCGCGTCATAGACAGCATCCGCATCTGCTTCGTATATCCTGTACGGCTTATCGGAATGCTCCTTCATATAGTTTTCCGCCACTTCGTCAACCGGGAAGATACCGTTCTTTCCGCCGGCCTCGATTGCCATGTTCGCTATGGTAAACCGGTCATCCATGGAAAGGTTCGCGATGCCGTCCCCCACAAATTCCATGGATTTATACAATGCCCCATCCACACCGATCATCCCTATAATATGTAAAATCACATCCTTGCCGCTGACCCACTTTGCAGGCTTTCCGGTGAGAATGAATTTGATAGCCGCTGGCACCTTGAACCATGCTTTGCCCGTAGCCATTCCAGCCGCCATATCCGTGCTGCCCACGCCTGTGGAAAAGGCACCCAGTGCGCCGTAGGTACAGGTATGGGAATCCGCTCCGATGATCACGTCTCCCGCCACAGTGAGACCTTTCTCGGGAAGCAGCGCATGCTCGATGCCCATCTCGCCTACTTCAAAGTAATTCGTAATCTCATTTTTGCGGGCAAATTCCCGGACACATTTACAGTGCTCCGCAGATTTGATATCTTTATTCGGGACAAAATGATCCGGCACCAGCGCGATCTTATCCTTGTCGAACACGCCCTTTACCTGAAACTTGTCCATCTCCTTAATCGCCACGGGGCTGGTAATATCATTGCCCAGCACCAGGTCAAGATCCGCCTCGATGAGCTGTCCTGCCTGCACCTGGCCAAGCCCTGCCGCAGCGGCCAGAATCTTCTGTGTCATTGTCATTCCCATATCTGTACATCCTGCCTTTCTGTCAAATGTCTGCTTTTTATCATACCACAATTACCTGTATTGTTTCAATACAAATTTTGTGTCTTTCTGTTGGAATCATCCTCATTTCCAGAGCTTTTCACTTGAAAAACCCAGATGGCAGGCGCCCGTCCTACAATTCATCCAGATACAGCTGCACCCTGCTCTGTATCTTATCCACAGTGGTATCCAGGTCAGCCCCGGCAAAATACATGTCTGCTTCCTCGGAGACAATGACTGCCACCTGATTGTAAGCGTTGCCCAAATTATTTAATACCGCTGTCTCAGCCATCTCCTGTATCCGTGTGATGTCCTCTTCCGAAGCCGTCACCCACCCATACCTTTTCGGATCCTCGTAATCATCTCTCAGATAGGCCTCAAAGCAGTCCCGCCTGGCAGGAAACTGATCCAGCATGGGCTCCAGCTTTGCCTGGAGCTCCTCAGACAGCATATATTCCAGGAAATCCCATGCCCCTTCCTTGTTCTGGGATGAACTGTTGATTGCAAATATGCTGAACGCATTGAACCTGCCCTCGCCTCCCTCCCATCCGGGAAAGCCTACCAGCGTGGAGGAATATTCTTCTCCCTCGTAATTATACGCCTCGTCACTGTCAATATCCTGCCAGACGATATCCGCCGGACCGTTAATAAATTGATGATCGAACAGCCAGTCCCCCTTCCTGGTGCTGCTCTCTATCATACCTCCTCCGCTGTACTCAATCTGTGTTATCCATTTGCCGCAGGACTCCAGAATCCGGCGGAACTCCTCTCCGTCAAAACTGCAGGTTTTATTCTCATAGTCTATAAAATGTTCTCCATACCTTACTCCCATACAGATGTTTAAAGCCATTCCTGGAGTCTGTGACGTCAGCACCCTGTTTTCCTGCCCCATCTCCAGGAATTTCCAGACCGTCCATTCGTCAGCCTTGACAAAATCTCCCCTGGCCCTCATGGTATAGAGTTCAAATCCGGGAATCACAGTCACATTCTTCCCTGCAACGGTACAGGCCTCCCTTACCGACCCCAGAATATCCTCCTGCGCCACATTCCGGCTTTTCTCATAGTAGGGATCCAGATCCTCAAAAACACCCAGCCTGGCCAGATCCTCTGTATAAATCTGGCTCACATCCGCCAGATCCGTGTCTCCACCGCGCATAAGCCGCGCCTGCAGAGCCTCCCCGTCTCCCACTACGGCAATCTTCACCCGGTACTTCCTGCTCTGCCTGTTGTACAGCTTCACAAGGGTGCCAGTGAAGTCCCTGCTTGTGTCATCCATGGCCAGCGTAACCGTCTGTTTGGCCGGATATTCCCTGCTGTCCTCAAAGGTGACGCAGGCAAGGGTGGCAAGCTGCCTGTTATATATATACCCGCTGGTTGCATCGGAAAATTCACATAACACAGTAAATGCCCCTCCGTCCTGGAAGACTTTGTCCAGCTTATCGGCATCCAGCAAAACGTATTCATCCGACCAGTTCCAAAGCTGCCTGACTTCCCCGGTTTCAGGCTCACAGGCGAACATCCCCTTTTGAGTAGCTAGGCATACCCCCTCTTCGTACCCATCATACACCGCAAACGAATCCACAGGGCAAACATATGTTTTCCCAGTGCCTCCAAGCTCCGCGAATACCGTTTCTTTTCCGCTGATGCAGTACCCGTATGCCCTGTCGTCCTGCCCGACTGCAACCCCGTCCAGGGATTCCAGCCCGGGCCTGTAGCTTCCTTCCAGGCTGCCGTCTTCCCCAAAGCGGAAAGCACAGCCCTCGCCGCAGCTGTAGAGGATGACCCTGCCCTCCCTGTCCAGCGTCCCCTGTTCCAGCTGCTCCCCCATGCCTTCCAAATCCTCCTCAGTGGGTTCCTGCCGCCACAAAAGCTCCCCGTCCGTATCATATTTGTCCAGCCTGTAGGTATTCGCCTCTTCTTCCCAGTTATAAAAGCGCCAGAAGATATAGCAATTGCCCTCTCTGTCCGCCAGAAGGAGCGGCCTGTTATGATTTGAGTCGTCTACGCCGGTTACGATATAATTCATGTCCTGATAGCCATCGGCGATCCGCTTCCTTGTGATCCCATAATCATAAATACCGCGTTCGTACTCCAGGGACTTCTCCTCATCCTTAATAAAATCGGTCATGTATATCCATTCCCTGTTTATGGCATAGGACTTGTTGGTGGAAAGAGAGGATGAGACTGCCGAATTCATCTCAATATAATAGTAATCCGCCACTGCCGTTATCCCTGCCTCGCTGTCTGCGGATGTGTCTGACCCGTCGTTGCCCTCCTGGGACTGTAAACCGGCTGCCTGTGTAGACTCCGATTCCTTTTCTTCCATGACAGAAACGGAGTCCGGGTTATCCCGGGCTCCGCAGGAAGAAATCAACAAAGGCAGCATTAACGTTACGGCACATATTTTCTTCTTTAATCCCGCGCCTGTTTTCATAATTCATAAATCCTCCTTCTGTTGGTTCTATCCATTCCTTATAACTGCTGTTACATCTCAGCTTTTGCTTCGGTGCAGTATTTCCTTTGATATTCTTGTGACTTGTGAACTTCTCGCGAAAAGATTCTGGTAATATCATAGCACAAGCATATTCTGCTGACAAGGGACAGAGTTGTTTAAAAAATGATTTCATTTCTAAACAACTCTGTCCCTTGTCGTGCAAATGACATTGATGTGTAATATCAGCAGATTTTTAAACATTTCATTCGATTTAGTGCAGCAATGTCATTATGTGCCACAGTGCTTGTGGAAACTCCACCCCCTGGTACGCCTGACCCGGGAACAGTGACAAACGAACCGCAAAACATGAATGAATCCGGGGAAGATAACAGCCCGGAAAACGAACCGGGAATTGCACCACAAAATGACCGGGATCCTGAATCCCTCAAAAAATTATAACTGTTTTTTCCTTGCACTTTCTAACTTTTTTTGGTAAAACGGTTCATAATGTTTTTGCTTATCCAATGTACTGAGTATCAAACATTTAGTAAGTTCTTCTTCTCCGTTTAATATTTTATCTGTAGGAATGCCTCTCTGCTTTCTCTCCGCATAATTCCACCACCGGTCATATAATCCGGCTGAAATAGAATGTAATCTACGAAAGCAGAGGCATTCCTTGACAATAATTCCGCTAACTTTATCTGCCTTATCGTAAATTCCCAGATTCCCCCACTCGCTTCCTACAAATTCCATAATTAATTCATATATGCTGCTTACAGTTCCGATTAGTAAATTCATCTCAAACGGTTGATACAGTTCTTCAAAGCGCCGCATGCAAGTCAAGAATTCACTGCTCGTTTTATCCATCCTCTGCATCATATTCTGGATGCAGCTTTGCTCTTCATAAGTAAGATATTTCTCACCTTCTTTCAAAAAGGCTTTGTAAGGTATGGTGAGTTCTAATGCTATGCATATTTCTCTGTAACACTCTGCATCACTCAAATCTCCACGCCAATTTCTCAAGATAATATGCACTTGCATCAATGTTTGTCGATTGCAACGTTTCTTCATGGATACCAATTCTTTTATTCTGGCATACATCTCTTCCGCTTCTTCCATTCGGTGGTCATTGATGCATGTCCTCAGCTTTTCCATCAACTGTCTGGCCTCCGGTTTCTCCGTTTCCAGTTCTGTCCTGGTCAGTTCCCTGGAAAGTCCCAGCCGCTCAAACAATTCTTCAACAATCTCTCTGCGTGACACTGTTTTCCTGTTTTCCAGCCGTCTCAAGGTCTTCACATCGCAGATTCCTTCACACAGTTCTTCCCTGCTCATACCAAGCATATTGCGGCGGATACGGATGACATCACTGATGCAGGCTGCCCCTTTCTCCACATAAAGACAGGTATAAGAAAAAGTTTCTTTTGGCACACCATATTCCGCATACACGGATTCCAGTGTTTTCATCCACTCCTTGTTTTCCCGGCGCATTGGTTCCAGTGTTTCCGCCTTTTTCGTTTCCCCTTTCTGAGACAGCTCCTCCTCTATCCGTTTGAGAAGTCTCTCCCGTATGTCCAAAAGTTCCCAGAGATAATACATACGGGAATTGTCCCGCAGACATTCCACTGCACGATTACAGCATATCAAGAGGTCAGTATTTTCCGAACTTCGGCCAGCCACCTCTTCCTGTATTCTTTTACCGGATCCTGAACCGCTCAGATACCGGCATAAAAAATATACCGCCTTTGGATAAATCTTAGCCATTCCAACCCCGTCCAGCCCGACCGACTCAATGTACACTATCACTTCCTGATAGTGTCCCTGCTCTCCTCCGCTTTCCCGATACTGCTCAGCCTCCAGAATCAGGTTCAGCTCTTTGATGGAAAGTGACATTTCCTTCAGGGGCTTGCACCAGAGCATCGGTACGGTTAGCCTTACCGCCTTTTCCAGAATAGAATATAACTCTGCCCGATCTGCCCCTTCACAGCGCCGAATTTGTGCCAGCATGCTGAAATAGAACTGCTTCTCCAGTCTGACACTGACGTTCAAATCCCCCTCCTCATCTTCTGTGATATATGTAATACGGTACTGCTCCAAAAGCTGTACCGCACGCTCTGCTAACTCATAGGTAATACAATGAAGAATGCGCTGCCTTGCCTCCCATCGGTCATATTCCTTATAATGGAGATAATATTCATAGTCTTCTGCGCCTACACCCAGCCTTTCCAGAAGGGCATCCTGCAGAAGCTTGGGTGCAGCCCGCTTTCCGTTTTCAAGAAAAGAAAGCATCTGCTCCGTACACAGCCCTTCGCTGGCCTGATCAAGCCGAAAACCCCGTTTTTTCCGCAGTTTATTGATGTAACTCCCAAACTGCCTTGCCTCGTTCAGGTCTTTCATCAGTATTCCATCGCCTCCAAATCAGATTCGCTCCCTGTTGCATTCCGCAATCCTGTCGAACAGCCTGGCGCATTCCATCGTATCCTTCCAGGGAACCACAGGGCTTTCCTGTTTCCCCTCCCTGATGCAGCGGATTACCTCTTCCATTTCATAGGTAAAGCCGTTTACTGTGTCCCTGTCAATAAAATGTTCCGCCAGTTCTCCTTTTTCGTCGTACAGAAAACATTCGGAAGAATGGTGCGGCGTGGGCAGCAGAATTTTTCCCTTTCTTCCGTACAGTACCATCCTGGATTCCAGCTTCGCCGCAAAACTCGTAGTCAGGTCAGCCAGGGTATGCGTAAAGTCAATGGATATGTGATTGTTCATATCCACGCCGCTTTCGCCCCAGGTCGCGGACACATTGATCTTCCTGATGTCCTGATTTAAAATCCAGGTTGTAAGTTCATATGCGTAAACTGTAATGTCCTTTGCCGCTCCGCCGCCCAGGGAAGGATTCCGGTAACGGTTCTCATTCCCTTCCGGCGCTGTAAATCCGATGGAAATCTGAGAAATCTCCGGGATTCCGATACGTTCCTCTTCCACCCAGGCCCTTACCTTTTTCACAGCGGGCAGGAACCGGCTCCACATGGCTTCCATGACAAAGACGCCCCTTGCGGCAGCAGCGGCAAAAACCTGTTCCGCCTCCGCGCTGTTCTGAAACATGGCTTTTTCGCATAGTACCGGAATGCCCCGCTCAATGCACAGCATGGCAAGGCGGCAGTGGTCATGAGGCGTCACTGCGATATACGCACAGTCCGGTTTTTCTTTATCCAATAGCTCTTCATAGTTTCCATAGGCGTGCGCCACTCCATTATCTCTGGCGAAGCCTTCCGCTTTCTCCAGGCTTTTGCTGGCTACTGCGCATACTTCGCATTCCGCGATCAAAGCAGCCGCCTGGCAGAACTTTACCGCTATATTAGCGGCTCCCAATATTCCAAAACGAAATGTGCTCATCTTCGTCTCCTTTTTCTTTCTTAAGACCAGTTCTTTACGCTTACTGTTTTTTACTGCCCGAATAAATTCAAGCCGGATTTCCTCATTGGGAATGCTGACTGTCTCTGCCTCCTCATCATATGCCAGATACCCCAGATGCACGAAAAGCGTAAGCACATCGTCCCTGCTCTGTATACTGGTCATATCGTTCTGGAATGCAGCCGTATCAATGGAGCATTGCGCTCCTCCGATCAGTCGGGTCACCGATTCTTTCAATCCGTCCATATCCATATCAACATAGATCCGCAATGACTCATATGTCTCTGTTTTTGTCCAATAGGAACCAATTTTTCTCTTCCGGATGGCATTCACCACAGAGTTGGGGTTATAAACAGATTTTATCCGGGAGAACGAATAACCGTCATACCACCTTTTTATTTCCATGAAATCCATATCGTATTTCCGGCAAAGCCCCCTGACTTCCTGCTCTGTAAATCCCACATATTCTTCCAGCTCTCCCTGGTCAAGCATGGAATATTCCACAAAATCCGTCATGGCTGAATGCGTTCCATATTTCTTGATGGGCAAAATTCCTGTCATATAAACGGCCTCGATCACCTTATCTGTGACAGGGCTCTTAAACAATCCCCTTAGCAGCTGAATATACTCCTTCTGAACAGCTTCATCCTTTTCAGCTTCCCGAAACAGGGCATCTCATTCATCAATAATAAAGATAAATTTATTTCCCGTAGCTTCCCTGACTTTAAACAATACTGTCACCAGCGAATCTTCATCCCGTTTTTCAATCAATGGATATTCCCTGACAAGCTCCTGAATAACCTGCTTCTGGATATAAGGTACCATATTTTTCATGTGGGAATGCAGTTCAAAAATGAATCTGGTAATATCCAGATATATCACGTCATACTTATTCAAATACTTTTCAAAGAAAGGATCCTCTGCGATTTTCAGTCCCTCAAACAGCTTTCCGGAATCACAGCTTTTGTCATAATACGCGCAGAGCATCTTGGCCGCGTAAGACTTTCCGAACCTTCTGGGACGGCTCACAGAGGTCAGTTTTCTCATTGTCCCCAGAGTCCCGTTTATATAGGAAATCAAGCCCGACTTATCGACATAAAGGTCTCTTCTGATCGCCTGAAATCCGTCATTTCCCACATTTAAATACTGCCCCATACCGGTTCCTTTCCGCTGCTTTGCTTCATTTCCCTATATTCGCAGGTTATTCATTTTCCGCATCCTTCTTTCCCTTTGCATAAACACATGCAAGTATGGCAGAAAGCAGTAAATGAACATGCCGTATGTGCGCAAGGAAGTGTCTATAAAATTCCTAAAAGAGTGGATTTCAACATGCAAATTACATATCAAATCCACTCTTTCCCTAAAAAATCATTCTTTTAAAAATACAGCTTATTTCTCTACCGTAGATAAAATTAAACTCATATTTCCGTTCATTTCCACTTTACCATATCCATTAGGGATAATGAAATGATCGCCCTTGTGCACCTCCGTACCGTTTACGCTGCCGTTTCCTTCCAGAACGGATGCCGCCAGGAAAGGATAACTTTGCTCGAATGCCGCGCTGCCGTTCACATCCATCTTGAAAACCGTATACTTCTCACAGGTGTAAATCTGATTTAACGCATTTTCCGGCAGATCGGAAATAGACTCTACACTGTCCTCCGCGGATTTCGCAGGCACCGTAATCACGTCCAGGCTCTTTTCGAGATGAAGCTCACGGGGCTTTCCGTTCTGGAGACGTCCGTAATCGTAGAGGCGGTACGTGATGGCGCTGTTCTGCTGGGTCTCCAGGATCAAGGTATCCGCCTTGATGGCATGCACGGTTCCGGGATCAATCTGGATAAAATCCCCCTTGTGGATGGGAATCTCACGAATGAGATCCTGCCATCTCCCCTGTGCTACCATTTCTTTCAATTCTTCCTCCGTCTGCGCATTATGGCCGATCACTATAGTTGCGTTTTCTTTACAGCCCATAATATACCAGCACTCTGTCTTGCCCAGGCTGCCGTTTTCATTCTTCTGGGCATAGGTATCGTCCGGATGTACCTGGATGCTCAGGTCGTCCTGCGCGTCGATAATTTTCGTCAGCAGAGGATATCTGTCGTATTGAAGATGCCCGAACAGCTCGGGATGCTCCGTCCAGAGCTCCGACAGCTTCTTTCCCTGATATTCGCCGTTGCGTATGGTTCCGTCTCCTTCCGGGTGCGCGGAAATTCCCCAGCACTCGCCGATGTCGTTTCCTTCCACAGGATATCCGAATTCTTCCCTTAATTTAACGCCGCCCCAGATATTATGTTTGCATACCGGGTCTAAAAATAACAGTTCTTTTCCGTTTTTGCTCATAAAATTTATCCTCACTCCTAAATACATTCAGCAATTTTAAAATGCGCACTCAACCAGTTCGCGAAGCGGTTCCTCTAATATACTATAAATTGCATTGACTTGCAGTACATATCATCCAAGCGCATCCAGGCCCAGCTTAATTGCGCCCATGATTCCGGGATCCTCGCCAAGCGCAGGAGGCACAATGTAATCGTCGATATTTTCCAGAATCGCCTTATGGGCGACATAACCGTTCAGCAGCCGTAGTACCTCTTTCCTTATCATGCCGAACAGCCTCTGCTGGTGCATAATTCCGCCCCACAGAATAATCTTCTGAGGGGAGTATACCATAATGTAGTCCGTAATCGCCTGGGCAATATAGTAGGCTTCCAATTCCCATACTTCGTCTCTGTCAGCCAGCTCGATTCCCTTCCTGCCCCAGCGCTCTTCCACGGCAGGTCCGGAGGCCAGCCCTTCAATACAATTTCCGTGGAAAGGACACTTTCCCTTATAGGTATCCTTCGGATGCCTCTCTATCAGAATATGGCCCCCTTCCGGATGAACCAGGCCGTGAAGCAGCCCGCCGTTCACATAGACACCCACGCCTACACCGGTGCCCACCGTGATATAGATGGCGCTCTCCGCTCCCTTTGCGGCGCCCCAGGTCACTTCTCCCAGGATTGCACCGTTTACATCCGTGTCAAAGCCTACCGGCACGTTCAGGGCTTTCCGAAATGTTCCTGCTACATCGCAGTACTCCCACCCTGCCTTTGGGGTTTTTGTGATATAGCCGTAGGTTTCCGATGCCCTGTTCAAGTCCAGCGGGCCGAAACATCCTATCCCAAGCGACTGGATGTCCCAGTTCTTATAATAACCGATTATCTCCTCAAATGTCTCTTTGGGCTGCCTGGTGGGAAAAGAAACCCTGTCCTTGATCACTCCGTTCTCGTCTCCCACAGCACAAACCATTTTGGTGCCGCCTGCCTCGATTCCTCCGATTAACATCGCATCCGCTCCTCCTTATTATTCGTTCCGTATCCGCATAAATGATGCCCGATTTCTCTGGAACTCTTTTGTACTTATTATACACTAAATATTCTGTAAATGGTAGTCCTAAAGTGATTTTTGGACAAAACCGCGATTTGGAGTGATTTAGACGGTTTTGGCGCAGCTTTGGTTTGGAATACAGCTTAGAACATCATCCGCGCCATGTATTCATCCGCAAAGAAAGAATTCCCGGACAATTCGATTTCCTTTGCATCATCTGCATATTTTTTGCAGGCTGCGCGATATTCTAGGTTCAATAAAAGCATGGCGGCCCCGCTGAGGGCGGCATTGCCGATTGCACGGACTTTCGGCACCATCTCACAGGGAATCAGGCCTATCCGTCCGGCATTTTCCACATTCAGATAACTGCCGAAGCCTCCTGCAATTAACAGATTGGATACTTCCCCGAAGCCGGTGCCCGCCATGTGGAGCAGTGTCAGGATGCCTGCATGAACAGCGCTTTTGGCGAGCTGCACCATCCGTACATCCTTCTGTGTAACGGCTACGGATGGGGCTATCAGTATGCTTTCCTTATCCATATACCCGGTCTCGTCAATCTGCCCGCTTTCCAGCAGACAGGCAATGGCATCCACAATACCGCTTCCGCAGATTCCTTCCGCAGCGCTTTCGCCTATTACATGAACATCCAATTCATTGTCCTGAAGGAATACCCTGTCTATGGCGCCGCGTTTTCCCTGCATTCCCTGAGAAATTCCGGCGCCTTCAAAGGCCGGGCCTGCGGCGGTGGAACAGACATAAAGCTGCCCGTCACGCAGCAGCGCCATCTCTCCGTTGGTTCCGATGTCCGTCAGCATCTGTATGCCGGGGGCCTCGTAAATGCCGGAGGCAAGCAGGGCCGTAACCAGGTCTGCCCCGACAAAGGCAGATATGCAGGGCGGCAGATAAACCCCTGTCACGGCTTCCACCGCAGTAAGCCCCAAAGCGCCGGCTTCCACCGTCTCACCGAATTTCCGCAGCAGCGTAAACGGCGCATGGGACAGCGGCTCCGTTGAGGTTTCGGTGAGAAGGTGAAGCATCACCGTATTTCCCGTAATCACCAGGCCGTCTATCTCCCGGCTATGGATGCCCGCCGTTTCAGACAACTGAAGCAGAAGTGCGTCGACAGCCCTGCAGACGGCTTCCGCCAGCTCCCGTTTTGCACCGCCCAGCGCCGCGTCCATCCTTGAGATAACATCCGCTCCCCAGCCTGCCTGAGGATTCCTGCTGCTGGCCTGGGCAAGCATATTTCCTTCCGTGTCATACAGGCAGGCAGCCAGCGTGGTAGTTCCGATATCCACCGCGCACCCATATGTGATGAAGGCCGGCTGCAGGCGGATTTTGGGCATCTCGCCACGGATACGAATCTGCGGTGCTTTCTCCCCGGCAACGTATACGGTGCAGTCACCTTCTATCACCGTCATACACGCCAGCCGGATTCCCCGGGCAATCTCATCCGGGGACAGGAAACGTTTCTCGCTTTCCGTAAGCCGGTTCAGCGCTCCCGTGGCAGTTACTTTACACTTTCCGCATCTCCCCTGTCCTCCGCAGGGCATCCCGATTTTTCCTTCCCTCGCCAGCAATGTGCCCAGCCGCGTGCCGGAAGGAACCGTATAAGATACATCGTTCATTGTCACAACAGGCATGTTTCTTCCCTTCCTTTGCTTCATAGTCCTTCCTGATATTGTATTGCTCACCGCACTTATCGTCAAGCATAATCTTGGGAACTGTTAAAACAACTTTACATTTTGCGCGGAATGTGTTTTCGTCTGTTTTTTTCAACTGTAAGGCGGAGGAAGGAGCCGTAGCGGGCTGCGGCGGCTGATGATGCTATACACCGGCGGCACACATCCGGTATGAACCCAACGGAAACACCCAATCGAAAACCAACGCGTCATTGAAAAAACGGCTTTCAAGGCCCGCCCAATCCCGCTGTCCAGGAATAAAGCGGATAGAGAGAGAATTTTTCCGCTACGGAAAAGCCCAGAAACATCAGCACAAGGGGAACCACCAGAAGCAGTGCCGCCAGAAAATAAGTACCCAGAGGCTCCCGCCGCCACGCGGACAGGCCAAGCACCGCCAGCGCCGCACCTGCCAACACGGCAGCCTGGGACAGTGCATACAGCAGTACGAATCCCCATACCGGCAGCATGCATATGCTTTTTTCACACCACCATGTTCCAATGCCAGAAATCCCCTGCCTGAAACAAGGAATATCCCTCACAAGAAAGCCAGAACCCCGCAGCGGGAAAACCATACCGATACGGACAGCTCTGCACACAAAGGGAACCAGTGAAAGCAGCGCTGCCGTCAGACCGCATATTATCCCTTTGCACAGAAGCACTTTTCCCTTTCCCTTCCGGGTGCTTTTTAACAGGTTCCAGGTACCGGTGGTATCCTCCATGGCTGCGGCATTTCCGAAGGCAAGTACGATTCCGCAGACAAGCAAAAGCAGGTCTGCCAGAAAACCCTCTCCCTTTATTCCGAAAAGGAAGAGATAGCCCGTATCATAGATAAAATGCCCTCCGTCTTCACATATCTGCCGATACTGCTCCCACACCCGCATAAAAGAAGGATAAAATGCAGTCACGGTATAGCACTCCGCTTTCCGTTCCTCTCCTGTCCTTTCACTGATTTCCCCGTCAGAAACCATCCGGTCAATCTGACTGATCCGGTCAAAAGCCTCCTGATAACGGGCCTGTTCGGATAGAATCAGCTGTTCCTTCTCCTCTGTCAGCTCCCCTTCCAGCCGCAGCATAATATCCTGATAGTAGGCTTCCTGTGCTGAGGGATGATAAGAGTGCTCCCATTCCCGATAACCGGCCAGAAAGCCAAAGGCCAGCAAAACCAGCGCGGCCCGGTTGGCAATCATTATTTTATAGCATTCATGGCGCAGAAGGCTGGAATGAGGCCTGAACAAAGAAAAGCTTCTTCTGTGCCTGTCCCTGAGGGCAAGCCTCTCTCCTTTCACGTACAGAAGCACGCTCCCCGATATTCCTGCCGCTGTCAGGACGGCAATGGCAATCCAGGTGGAAACCATACAGGAAACGGGATATCCGAACACATCAAAATTCAGATAGGCTCCGTAAAAATGCTCCGTTTTCAGGATTCCCATCAGATTCAGATACTTGAGCATATTCCATCTGGAGGCCCCGGGAATCACCGTATACAGGACATAGCTGGCCCCGCAGAACAAAATTCCCGCCCCATAGGACAGAAAAACAGTATCTGCCTTCATGCAGAACGCTGTCAAAACCGCTCCGAAACCAAACAGCACAATCCCTTTTGTAATCACGGACAGTACAATGTATTCCCCGATACTGACGCGCAGGCAGCTCTCCCGCCAGGCTGCCACGGACTGAACCGCAGCGCCGAAGTCCCCGTATCCCACGGCAAAACCGAAATACAGAAGATTCGCCCCGTACAAAAGCGCTGCCATTACGCCGCAGTGGACAAAAAGAGCCGCCAGCTTTGCCCCGATGCTTTTCCCGATCCCCCACCTGGTGCTTCTGGTTATGTAGAAGAGTCTTTTTTCCTTCTCCTCCACAATCAGGCATCCCACAAAGAAGAAGACGGACAGCAGAAGAAAAATATCCGCCCAGGCGTTTTCCATGGCACCGGTAACTGCCTTTTCCGGCATCCAGCGAATATTGTCAACCGTAAGCCCGGCGTAGTCCCCGGCACTTTTCCGTATATTCCGGGAAGAGAAGGACTCCTGGCCGGCGCCGCCGAAAATTCCGATGCCTCCCAGCCTGTCTGCCTCTTCCTGTATGGATTGCAGGTATTCTCCGTAACCCGCGCTTTTCTCCCACTCCTCATATAGTTCCTCCGCCAGGCGCTGTTCCTTCCAGAGGGAGTCCGTCAGCTTCAGGTAGCCGCCGCTTTGGTACGACTCATAATAAGCTTCAAAGACGCCGGGGGCGCCTTCCAGGGCCTGGAGCGCAAGCGTGTCTCCCATCTCATTGGACATGCCCTGAAGCATCAGAACCTCCTGGACAAAGCTTACCCCATCTATCGTTTCTTTCATGCCGGTGATGAAAACTCCCTTTTCCTGCTCCGTCATATCCGCAATTTCCCTCTGGAATGCTTTGTATGCCTCTGTTCCTGCCCTGTCCTCACCGGGCAGGTTCGTATACCACAAAAGGAAGAGATCCAGCGCCAGCAGAAGCAGGCAGGATAATAAAAACCGCTTTTTCCCCCATATTTTCTCCAGTTCAAAGGCTGTCAGACGAATCATGGCCATCCTCCTCACTGAATATCTGCATGTAAACTGCCTCCAGCCCCTTTACCCCGCCGTATTTTTCACAGAGACCGTCCACCGTGCCTCTGTCTGCCAGCCTGCCTGCTTTCAGCAATAAAACCTCTGTCGCAATGGGTTCGATATCCGACACCACATGGGTTGACACCAGAATAATGCGTTCCCCGGAGATCGCCTGAATCCGTTCCCTCACCCGCACCCGTTCTTTGGGATCCAGCCCTGCGGTAGGCTCGTCCAGGACGATGCATTCAGGATCTCCCAGCAGGGCCTGGGCAATCAGGAGGCGCTGCTTCATGCCCCCCGAATAAGCGCCCACCGGGCGTTTTCGCTCATCCCACAGATTGACGAATGTAAGCACCCTCCGGATTTCCTCTGTCTGCTCTTTTCCGGGTATGCCCTTCAGAGCGGCCATGTAGGACAAAAAACGGATTCCCGAAAACTGATCGTACATTCCCTGCTGCTGGGGTGCATATCCCAGAAGACTCCTGTAGTATGCGCCGAGGGTTCGGATTTCCTTTCCCTCCCACCTGATTTCACCGCCTGTAGGCGTTAAATTTCCGGTAATAATATTCATAAGCGTTGTTTTTCCCGCGCCGTTGGGTCCAAGCAGACCGTAGATTCCTGGTTTCAGGGTAAAGCTGACATGATCCAGCGCCGGCCTGAGTTCCTTTTCCCTGGGGAGCTTTCTTCTCAGGGAAAAATGGCCTGCCGTATACCATTTTGTTATTCCGCACAGTTCCAGCATGTTATTCCCCCTTCCCAACCATGTTGATTTTACGGTAATTGTCATTGCCCGCGAACAGGTCCTCCTGGGAGATCAGACCGTACTGCCAGCGGTTGATTTCATAGGAACCGCCGCCGGAGGACGTCGCATCACAGTCATAGATTACCAGGACATCCGAATCCAGCACGGCGCGGAATTCCAGACTCCAGCCCAGGCTCTTATTCACAAGGGAGGAATGGCTGACTTCGCCTGTGTCTATGTCAATATAGTCAAAAGTCCCGTCTTCAAAGCTGCTGTCACAGCAGAGTTTATTCCCTATCCTCCGGTACAGGTAGCTGCCCCCGCTCCGCCTGCATATCTCCCGTTCCGCCCCGGTGCTTAAATCAATGGCTTTTACGCTGCCGTCGTCGCAGGAGGCATAGAGCATGTTTCCGTCCACAAGTTCAAAATTCCCATACTGGTTGCTCCGTCTGTACCGGATTTCCAATTCCGGATGATCTATGGAAAGGGTGGCATAAACCTCCTGGGAGTTCTCATAAAGCTCGCGGTAAGCATCATCCTCAAAAAGCTCCGCGCCGGAAACTTCTCTCCCGTAATCCGTTCCCTCCAGTACAAGTGTACGTCCGTAACAGCCTTTCAGACGCCAGGATATATATCCTTCAAAGTCAAGGGAACAGATTTCCTGTTCCTTTGCCGCCGCCAGATCCAGATATACCAGCTTTCGCTCCGTGGAATTGAAATAAGTCCCCTCATCGCTCTGCTGTGCCGTCATCTTTTTCACTGCCACATAGATGCCGTTCCCGTCCCCCATCACCAGATCTTCCAGCACCAGAGACGGGTCAAAGGAATAAACCTTCTCCCGTCCGGTTCCGTCCAGCTTCGCCCGATAGAGCACGGCTTCGCTTCCCTCGATACCGTCGGACTGCGAAGCATATCCCTCCCCGTCCATGGTCATCTGCATGGAGCCGTCATTGTCGGACATCTTGCTCAGAAGATACAGAGAATCCTGCCATACGAAGAGAAGTGTGCTTGCCGTCTGGAAATCATCATACGGCAGGACGGATGTACAGTCGGGAGAATTATGGCTGCAGCCTGCATTACTGCACAGATAAACCTCCTGCCCGGCTGCAAAGTCCATATACATCAGGTGGGAGCCGTAACTGCCGTCGGAAAGCTCTTCTGTTTCAAAGGTCTGGTAATAATATCCGTCTTTCGTATGGCATCCCTCCACGTCTCCGGAAGCCAGAATCCGCAGGCCGCCGTTTCCGCCTGGCTGGCTGTCTGACGCCATATCACTGCTGCCGCCTGCACCCTGTTCCGCACCGATGCCCACCGCCGAACCGTTCCCGCCTTCGGCGCCGGTTCCTGCACCTGTTCCTCCGTCCTCCTGTATCGGGATTCCGTTTGCCCCTCCTTCCTGCCCGGCTGATGCCGTACCGGGAATTTTCCCGGCGCAGGCTGTTAAGCAGAGAAGAATGCCTGCTGAAAGTACAAATGTAATTGCTTTTTTCATAAAAAAGACCTCCTCGTTTTATGTTCCGCCGCATCAGGAGTAACACTTCCTGAGTCTCCTGCAGGAAGAAATCTGTCTGCTGCGGACAGGAAAAGCATAAAACAAAAAAGTCAAAATCGTGTCAATCGAATATGAAGAAACTATAAATTGGCGGTATCTGCCGAAAAAATAAGCCAGGCTGAATCTGTTGACTAACCTCGGTCAATCAGTCAGTTAAAAGCTGAATTCTTACAATGCCTCCGTGAGGAGCCGCATTCTTAAGCTGCATGCTGCCCCCGTGCTTTTCGCAGAGCACCCGGCTGATAGCAAGCCCCATTCCCAGGTGTCCTTCCTGCTGTGTGGGGAGCAGATTCTTCTGTCTCCTGCGGAGAATCTCGTCGGAAAATCCTTTCCCGTCATCTGTCACTGTGATCTGCAGCATATGTCCACGGAGCATGAATTCTACAGATATTGTATTCTGCGCAAAGCGTGTGGCATTTTCGAATACATTTTCAAGAATCCTGTGCAGGATAACGGTATCTGCTTTGATAACCATATCCCATGTTTCATCGTCTGTCTTTGTGCAATCATGTGGCAGAATCTCACCCGCCGCTGTGGTTATGCCGGCTTGGGAGGTATTTCCCGGCACTGCATTGCCTGCCATGTTGCTATCCTTTTCCGTAAAAACAGTATTAATATGCAGCGCAAGCCCGGCAGAATCTGCCATCACCTCAAGGTCATCCCGGATATCAGCGATTAACTCTTTGACGGAAATTTCCTTTCTGTGGATTTCCATATCCTCCAGCTGGTTCAGCGTCCTCACCGATTCCGTGTACTGCTCCAGCCGTTTTGCAGCCAGATTCAGATTTCCCGCTATGCGCCCGGCTTTTTCCCTGCTTATGTTCCCGGCAGGCAGATGAAGCAGCAGGTACTCGGTGTATCCCTGTATAATGGCAATCGGGTTACGCAGGTCATGGGCGATAGAAGCCTGCATCAGCCTGCGCTGCTCCAGCATATTCCACATGGCTTTCTGGTTTTCAGCAAGTTCTCTCCTCATCAGTTCAAATGAGCGGCACAATGCCCCCATCTCATCCCCGCATTTGTATTCCAGGGAAAAATCCAGATTCTGTGCCGCAATCGCCTCCGTTGCATCCGCCAAAAGCCCAAGCGGTACGGAAAGCCTTTTTCGATAGAAATAAAAGCCGCAGAACAGGATTCCTGCAATAGACAGTACCGCCGGGACTATGATCATGGCTGCACCGCAGAACCGATATGCAAGTTTACGTTTCGGTGTCAGCGTATCATAGCTGCTTTCCAGCTTTTGAATCGAATAGGTGGCATCCAGCATAAATTCATCTGTCTTGATTCTGAGGGCATCCGGTTCTTCCGTTATTTCCGTCTGCACCCTCAAGGTACCGCTGTCCTCCTCCCTCACAGAGTCAACGGACTCAGTAACAATCATCGGCAGCTTCGAAGCCTCCCCGAAATTCAGCAGATGAGAAGAACTGGTCGTGGAGCCGTCTTCCAATGTATGTTCTACCGTAAGATAAGCGGCATTCGCATCCGGCAGAAGATAGTGCCGAAACGCCGCACAGCCCGCAATGACCAGCCCGGAAAACAATACCACAATGCAGAATGTACCGAAGACCGTCAGCATAAAAAAGCTGCGGAGAGATAAATCCCGCTCCGCACCTCTTCTATCGGATTGTTTTTTCTTATATCTGAAAGCGGTTTCGGGACAATCCGCCTCTTTGTTGTATGCCATCTTTCTTCCTTTCAAATTTTACTGCGAAAATCTTCCGTTATGGAGTGCTTTTCTTCCATTATGGAATGTTCTTCTTCCATTTGTACCCAACACCCCAGACTGTCTCGATAAAATCCTGGCCGGTGACTTCCCGGAGCCTGGCTCTTATCTTACGGATATGTTCTTTTATGACGCCGCTGTCTCCCTCGGCGTCATACCCCCATACCATTTCATATATTCTCTCCCGGCTAAACACCTGATTTGCGTTCGTCATCAGAAACTCTATCAGGTCAAATTCCCGCCTTGAAAAAGGAATCTCCCGGCCATGCCAGGAAACGGAGCGTTCCGACAGATTGACAATCAGCTCATCGGAGGTCAGGACGGCAGGCCTGCTCCTGTTCCGCTCATCCCGCCGCAGATGGGCGGCAACCCGGGCTGACAGCTGGGCCAGGCTGAAGGGTTTGGTAATATAATCATCTCCTCCGTACTGAAGCCCGTTTATCATATCCTGTTCGGTAATCCGCGCAGTTACAAAGAGAATGGGACAAAGGATGTGGTTCCGTATACTTTTGCACAGTTCCAGCCCGTCCATCCCCGGCATATTGATATCCAGTATGATCAGATCGGGCTGACGCTGCAACAGGGAAATCGCTTCTCCTGCGCTGTTTGCAGCCAGTGTTTCATAACCGCAGTCCTGCAGGTGGTCGGTCAGAAGCTCAGTCATCATTTTTTCATCATCCACAATCAAAATCTTATATGCCATTGTCCCTGTCCTCCGTTTCGTGCCGTCTGCTTACAGGATATCATACAAAAGTCAAGAAACGGTCAATACCGCAAGTCTTTTTCATCCCACAAATCTCTTTCATCCATTTTCTCAAATCCCACAAAATCCTCACGGACTGTGATGGCAACCTGCTCATCACTGTGTTCCGCCGCAATCCCCCGAAGCTTCTCCAGGATATCCTTTTTCGTCATTTTCAGCATCTCTTCCAGGTCTGTTTCGTTCCAGAAGTCCTCCACACCCTTTATCATGCCCCCGATACAGGCATCCCGCTGTGCTATGGTGACAGTCTTCTTATCCGCGATGTGGTAGGAAAACTGATAATACAAATCGCACCATGCTGCCATCATATATTCTCCGTCACCATTCTCTGCGGGCTGCACCACTTCTGCGGAATGCATTCCTCCCGTGGAGCCCGTGTCTTTTGAGGAACGCATTCCTTCCGTAGAGCCTGCGCCTTCTGCGGATCGCATTCCTTCCGTAGAGCCCGTGTCTTCTGCGGAACGCATTCCTTCCGCGGAACCCATACCTTCTGCAGAACGAACTCTATCCATCTGTGACACCGTTATGGACTTCTCCGGAAGGTATCTGTCGTAAACCGGGTCATCCTCCTTTCGTCCGGTATAATTGCTCCGAACATATTCACCGTTTTCCGTGCCTGACAGCAATACGGTCAAAGTCACGAAATTCCGCTCTTCCTCATCCAGAGGCACCTGGAAATCATTCAGCTGCGTATCCCTTGTGATTCTTTCCATCCTATCCCGGTTCTCATTTGTCCAGTCCAGCAGACGCATATTAAAATCTGCTACCGTCAGTTCCCTGTAATCGGAAGTCATCAGCTTTAAAAGCGAATTGTAGTCCGCCTCTGTTCCCGACTCACCCCAGGACTCCTCTTCCTCCGGGGCATTCCCCTCATACCTCCCGTCGCTGGTATCCTGGCGCTTTCTGTCCCATTCCGCCTGCTCTTCTTCTGTTGCCGCCCTCAGGCCCTGCAATACGCCCTTTTCATAAACAGCATAGAGCTCAATGGCGTCTTCGGCATAAATCCCCCGGCCGATACCGGAATGTTCCGTAATCCAGATTCCCCGCTCTTCGTCTGTCAGGCCGCGAACCTCTTTTCCCTCGTAATACATCTTAAAATCATCGGTAGGCTGGTCATATTCATACGTCAGTCCGAACGGCATATACGGCGCCAGATTTTCCGCCCACTGCGCCTCTCTTTCCTTCAGAGACATGGCCAATAATTCGGCATCCTCAGGGTTATCCTCCTGTCCGTTTCCGGAATAATACATCAGCGGCGCAAAGAAAGATTCCACATTAACCATCAGGCTGTCCGAATCCCACTTTTGGTGGAGGGCTTCCCTCTCTTTGTCAAGCAGCTCACTCATCTTCTGCGCATCCTGCAATTCGTCTTCGCTTTTCTCTGCCAGCCAGGCATCCAGCTCCGCAAAAATACCGGCTCTTGTTTCCAGGTAATCGCCCACCTTCAGTGTATCGCCGTCCTTAATCACAAGCGTCAGGAAATACTCCAAAACCGCATGATCCATTACACGATCCATTGCACCTTCCGGGTCTGAAACGGCAAAGCCTCCAAAGCTTCTCACCTTCCATTTCTCCGCGGTAAGCGGCAGAAGGCAGTAATGCAGAAAAGACGCAATGTCGTTTTCCTCTTTCAGATTATCCAGGGTTTCGTCTTCGGCAAACCTGTCCAACAGATCCCGGTATTCTGCCGTATCTGTCATTTCCCATACTTTATTCTGAAATTCCGATACGGTCATATCCTCATATCCCTCAAAACGGAGGGCAAGAAGCATGTCGTATTCCTGTTCCGTAAAGTCCGTTCCCGGTACGGTACAGACCGTTTTATTTTCCGACACAGTTGTTGTTGCAAATACCGTAGTCACTGAGGCAACCAGAACCGTAGCTGCCAGAATTCCGCATACAGAAGTCTTTTTTATTTTCATAATCGCCGTTATCCTTTCCTTCATCGTGTTTTTGCCCGCATTTCTGCCAAAACCGTTGCACAGCGGCATCAGCGAACGTTTCTTTTCTTCCATGTCGATCAGCGTCAGTGCGTAAGAAGCTCTTTTATCCATGCCCAGGCGCCTTATTACCTGCTCGTCACATACCAGTTCGATATCCCGGTTGAACAGAATATACATCACCCACACAAAGGGATTAAACCAGTGAATGCACAGCGCCAGGGCAATCAGCAGCTTCGTCACCGCATCCAGGCGGCATATATGCACATATTCATGCAGAAGGACATACTCCATCTGCACCGGTTCCACCCTGTCCGCTTTTCCGGGCAGCAGGATTACCGGACGGAAAATGCCGTAGGTCAGGGGCGCCGAAATCCTGTCTGAACTGCGGATGGAAACAATACGCCTCAGAGGATGCGCCTTCATCCATTGCTCCGTAAATTCATCCTTTACCGGAAGCGTCATCCTGAATTCCAGACGGCAAAGCACATAGGATGAGATAAAAAATCCTGCACATAGCAGTGCGCCAATCCCCCAGATTACACCCCACATCCGGGAACCTCCAAATACCTCACCAAATAAAGCGCTTTCAAACCCGCTGTCTTGTCCAGGACTTCTTTTCCCGGTAATCTGCGCCTCTTCCGTTCCGGCCTGCAACGTTTCATTCTGTCCGTTCCGTGGAGCAATGCCTGTCTCCAGGAGCTGCTGCTTTTGCAGTCCGGAATTGTTCCTGCTGACTTCCTTTGTCTGGTTTGTAATTTTGCCTTCACTGTTTCGCAGGAGCTGTAGTCCGGGTCTTTCGCTCTCACCGTTTCGCAGGGAATGCAGCCAGGGATTTTCGCTTTCAACGTTTTGAAGGGTCTGTAGCCCAGGACTTTCGTTTTCACCATTTTGTACGGTTTGCAGGCTGTGAAGTCTGCCTGCTCCATTTTGCCCTGCCTCAATTCCGGAAATCTCATCCAGTTCGCCTTGCCCGTCCTGTAACCCGGGAAGGAAAAATGCCAGCATATGGGCAGATTCCCCGGAAAGCCCGGATCCGGCCAGACCGCTGCGAACCATGGACCAGGCGCTGAAGCCGGAGGGAACCGCCACCGGCAGCATCAGCCTCAAAAGCGCCAGCCACCACAGGGCAAGAAATGTCCTCTTAGGCAGCTTGTTGATAAAAAATGCACGTAATATCAATATTACCGATATCAGGACGGCGCCTGAAAAACTCATTTGCAGCAGACTCATATTTGCACCTCCTGCCCGCTTCGGCGAGCCTTAATCCAATTATTTTCCTCTTCTCAGCCCAGCTTCCCAACGTCTTCCTCAGGCCTCAAATCAGGTATTTCCCTCTTCTCAGTCCAGCTTCCCCACAATCTTCCGCAGGTCCTCAATCTGCGCTTCGGAAAGCTGCTTTCTTCCCAGCAGGGAGGCGAAAAGCTTGTCTGCGGAGCCGTCGAAAATCTTGTCGATCAGCTCATTGGTCTCCGCCTCCTGAACTGCTTCTCTGGGAATCAGGGCATGGCACATAAAACTGGGCTCAGTTCGTTCAATAGCCCCTTTCTTAATACAGCGCTTGATCAGGGTATATGTGGTATTCATATTCCACCCGGTCTCCTCCTTCAATACATCGGAGATGTGTTTTGCCGTGGTATCTCCTTCCCGCCAGAGCACCCCCATTACCTTCAGTTCGGAATCAAAAAGCTTTATATCCATCTGTTGTCCTCCTCTCTGTCCTGTCCTATTCCATTCTGTCCTGTCCCGAAAATGCCCTTGCTCCGTCAGCGCCGTACACGTCGGCTTTGTGCATTTTCGGAAAAGAAAAATGATATAGCGTATACCGCATTAACAAGACTGTAGTAGTTTGTCTGTATCTATACACTACCACAGTCTTTTGCGCCTGTCAACACTACCACAGTAGTTTTTATAATTTCTTAAGAAAATGCAGAAGAGATTCCTGCTGTTGCAGGTTCCGACGGTCTTAAGGAAGGGTCAACAAATAACTGCTGCAGGTTTATGGCAATTTTTATTGTATTTCCGGGCTTT
>DKVC01000076.1:0-2926 GCA_002490995.1 Lachnospiraceae bacterium UBA7188 | reverse complement strand
TATTTTCCGACAATTCCTAAGTATCATTGTATAACGATTAAGCGCTTCTGCAAGGCAGAGCAGTTCGTCGGAAAATGAATTCGCCCACAAGTATAAAAGCCGCCCGACATTACCAGCACCGGGCGGCTTCAATACACATATCATTTTTACAGTTTCTGGCTGAAAATACTCTTATACCCCTCGCCGTATATTTCCGTAGCGCTGGTGATGATAGTAAAAGCCTTCGGATCTTCCTGTCGCACGATTTCCTCCAGTTTCGGCGAGAGATGCTTTTTTACAACACATAGAATCACATCTTTTTCCATACCGCTGTATGCTCCCTGGCCGGAGATGTAAGTTGCGCTGATATCCAGCTCCTCTAAAAGACGCTTCCCAATCTCCCGGTGGCGGTCGCTGATGATAAAGAACATTTTGGCGCCGTCTCTTCCGTACAATACCACGTCCAGAAGGACGGAATTGATAATTACCACCAGCCCCGCATACAGCGCGGTGTCAATATCCTTGAATACAAATGCGGATGCCGTCACAATCACCGCATCCGTCAGCAGAAAAAGCAGCCCTGTCTTCAGGTGCGGAAGCCGCAGGCGCAGAAGCTTTATGATGATATCCGTCCCACCGGAGGTGGCGCCTGCCCTGAAAACCATTCCCAGGCTCACGGCCATCAGAGAGCCTCCTGCCAGAGCTGCCAGAAGAGGATCACTGGTCAGCGCTCCCACAGGTGTAAAGAATCTGTTGGATGCCAGGAAATTGGTAAAGCCGGACATCAGCAGCGTACAGTACAGGGTTGACAGAATAAACCGCCACCCGAACTTCCACATTCCCATTATCAGTATCGGAATGTTGACGGCAAACATCCAGGTACCCGTTTCCAGACCCGTTATCCGGTTCAGAATAATGGCAATACCGGTGACTCCGCCGGGAGCCAGGGAATTCGGATCCAGAAACAGGCTGACGGAAACCGCATAGATTGCCGCGGCAGCGGTAATCGACAAATAGTCCATAATCCTTCGCTTTAATGTCTTTTTTTCTTCGTATTCTATTTCGTTTTGCTGCTCTTTACTGATTATCATATTCAAGGACACACTTTCTGTTTTCTGATTTCTGATTTAGGAACTGGCGGTAAATAACTTGTGCGCTCTGCATATCTGAAAGGTTATAGACACAGCGAAATTATCCAGGAATCTGCACAGGTTATTTGTAGACACTTCCTTATACTCGTACCCCCTTCACCTGCCGTTTATTGTCCTGGGTGAAGAAAGGTGCAGCGAGTGGGCTGCCCATTCAGGCACGTTCATTTTAACATTCACCACAATAAAGCTTTATAGTGTAATCTCTCCTGTATTATATACAGGAGAGATTATTTTCAGCCATGTATGCCCGCCAAAAACGCATTCTTATACTGCAGACGGGATTATGAGGCATCAGAAGCTGGAATTCACCTGCCTGGGCTTGTATCCGGCTTCCTCAAGGGAAGTCATAATCTGGTTCTTATGCTCCGTTCCAAATGCTTCCATGGTGATCCGCAGTTCCACAGCCGTATTCCGATTCGTGGTAACGAACTGATTGTGCTCCAGTTCCACCACATTTCCGTTTGCCCTGGCGATAATGCCGGAAACTTTATACAGCTCACCGGGCTTATCAGGCAGCAGAATGGATACGGTAAAGATCCTGTCGCGCATGATCAGGCCCTGCTGTACTACGGAAGACATGGTCGTCACATCCATATTTCCGCCGCTCAGGATGGAGACCACTTTCTTACCCCTCACATTCAGATGCTTTAAGGCGGCAACCGTCAAAAGGCCGGAATTTTCCACGATAATCTTGTGATTCTCCACCATATCCAGGAAAGAGACTACCAGTTCGTGGTCTTCCACCGTGATGATGCCGTCCAGGTTCTTCTGTATATAGGGGAAAAGCTTGCTGCCGGGAGTCTTAACCGCCGTACCGTCTGCAATCGTAGTGACCTTCGGCAATGTAACCACATGTCCCTGTTCAAGTGACATCTGCATACAGTTTGCCCCCGCAGGCTCCACTCCGATTACTTTAATCTTGGGATTCAACAGCTTCGCCAGAGTAGCCACTCCCGTTGCCAGCCCGCCGCCTCCGATGGGCACCAGGATATAGTCCACCAGGGGAAGTTCCTTGACGATTTCCATGGCAATGGTTCCCTGCCCTGTGGCTACCGTCAGATCGTCAAAGGGATGGATAAAGGTATAGCCATTCGCCTCCGCCAGTTCATATGCCTTGGCGCATGCTTCATCGTATACATCTCCGTAGAGCACCACTTCGGCGCCGTACCCCTTGGTGCGGTTCACCTTCATCAGGGGCGTAGTGGTAGGCATGACGATGACAGCCTTTGCACCGTATGCCTTCGCCGCATAGGCCACACCCTGGGCATGATTTCCGGCGGATGCGGTAATCAATCCCTTGGCACGCTCTTCCTCTGACAGAGTACATATCTTATAATATGCGCCGCGCAGCTTATATGCACCTGTCAGCTGCATGTTTTCAGGCTTCAGATAGACCTTATTCCCGGTCTGGGCGCTTAAGTACTCGCTGAATACCAGCTTGGTCTCCAGGGTAACCCTCTTTACAACCTCCGAGGCCTCCTCGAATTTCTCCAGAGTCAATCCCTCCTCCGAGTAAAGCTCCTCCTGAAGCGCTTCTGCGGAATGTCCTCCATCCGTGGACTGCCCGCCTTCCATGGAAGTCTCTTCTTCCATGGAAGTCTCTTTCTCCATTGATACCCCTTCTGTCTTAGAAATCTGTTCCTTCAATGTCTCCTCCTTTCCTGAAACTTCGTTTGTCTGTGCTTCTTTTGCCATTTTACTCCTCCTTTTTGCAAAAATACCTTCTTAGTCTCCAACCCGCTTCATATATAGGAATTGTCGGAAAATAACCGCTGCAACTTCTTTAGGCAAAAGCC
>DKVC01000075.1:579-53819 GCA_002490995.1 Lachnospiraceae bacterium UBA7188 | reverse complement strand
AACCATCCATCTTCGGCATCATAACATCTAAGATGATCAAATCAAAATCATTATGTTCAACAAATAAATCAATGGCTTCTTCTCCGTCCGCAGCCTCAATTACTTTATATTGTTTTCTTGTTAGAAAATCCTTTACCAGTTTTCTCATTCTATCTTCATCATCTACTACTAATATTTTCAACTCCGGCATAATAACCTCCTAATCTGTTACGTTTTATTATATTTTATTTCTTATAATTTAACAAGAATCTGTGTAGATTTCATGAACAGAAAAAAAAAGCGGTAAAAATCACCGCTTTTCAGTGGACTAGATGGGAGTCGAACCCATGTCCAAAAACCCTTCCACTGTTCTTCTACTATCATAGTCCGTTATTCCGGCGGGCCTTACTCCCGCCTGTTCCCTCCTGTGTCAGACAACGAACAATCTGCCACATTCGGTAGCTTCATAATACGCCCGCACGGGCAAAGCTTAACGCGCGTCGTTTCTCACATCGTCGATGCCCGGATTCCGAGTTGTGAGTGCCCCGGAGCGGACAAGCCGCCTGAGGCGGCGTCACTCACCGTATAAGCCTAACCAAGTTAAGCTTACGCAGCAAGTGCGTACTGATAATTATCTTCAGCGTTTATTTTTAAGTTTGCGATTAACGTGTCGCAACGGATAGCTTCTCCAGCTGCAAGACCCCTGTCGAAACCTTTACTACCCCTTATTAAATTTTATTGATACCTGTTTTATTGGTGCCTGCTACTCTTTTATGATGTCCAGTTCTGTCAGATTGATGCCTGAGGCAGTTAATATCACTTTCAACTCAATATAACGGCCTTTCATTGCCCTGTATACATTCGAGTCCTTTTCTGCCAGAACCATATAATTTTGTAACCTTGCAAATTCCTCCCTGTTTTTTTGCAGCAGTTCTTCATCAGACATACTTTCACCTGCCCTTCTGAAACATCACTGCCTCTCAACTATTTTCATTATAACAGTCTTTTTTTCATCTGTAAAGCCCGGGCTCATATATTTTTTACTTTAAACTCCCTCTGGGTCTCCCTGCGCTGGTCCTTCTTAGCGATATCCTGCCGCTTGTCATATAACTTCTTACCCCTTGCCAGGCCCACTTCCGTCTTGACCTTGCCATCCTTGAAATATACCTGCAAGGGCACCAGAGTGTAGCCCTTCTCCGCCACCTTACCGGCCAGCTTGTTGATTTCGTATTTATGCATCAGAAGCTTCTTGACACGAAGCGGATCTTTGTTAAAAATATTCCCCTTTTCATAAGGACTGACATGCATGCCATAGACAAAGATTTCCCCGTTTTCAATGCGGATAAAAGATTCCTTGATGCTGCACTTGCCCATGCGCATGGACTTTACCTCCGTGCCATGGAGCGCAATACCCGCTTCGTAGGTCTCGTCTATAAAATAGTCATGGTAAGCTTTCTTATTGTTGGCAATCAGCTTCTGCGGTGCCTTTGACTGCGCCATTTCTTTGTCCTCCTATTCCAAGTTCCGCCCCTCTCCCATCCAGTACCAGTTCACGGCAGAGGATTTCCGGCCGCAAGAGCATCCGACCGAAAATTCTCTGAGTACTGGACGGGACAGGGACTATTTCCAAGTTCTGCCCCTGCTTCTTTAAATCTCTTCGTCCGCAATTCCGAAATCAATCGTGCGGTTAAATCGGTCGCATCCCTCCACGCGTACCTTCACCGGCATGCCCAGCTTATAGCTTCTCCCGGTGGCCTGCCCGATCATTTCATAAGTGTTCTCATTGTAATAGTAGTAATCGCCCGGAATCTTTGAAATATGGATCAGTCCCTCCACGGTATTGGGAAGCTCCACATAGAGCCCCCAGCTGGTTATACCGGAAACCACACCCTCGTAGATTTCGCCGATCCGTTCTTCCATATACTCCACTTTCTTAAGTTTATCGGTTTCCCGTTCGGCCTCGTCGGCACGGCGCTCCGTCTCGGAGGAATGCTTCGCCACTTCCGGCAGGATTTCCCTGTAATGGGCAACGCGCTCCTCTCCCAGCCTTCCCCGCAGCTGTTCCTTGATGATCCGGTGGATCTGCAAATCCGGATATCTGCGGATAGGCGAGGTAAAATGGCAGTAATACTGACATGCCAGGCCGAAATGCCCGCTGCATTCCACACTGTACTTTGCCTGTTTCATGCTGCGCAGTGCCAGCCTGCTGACCATGACTTCCTCCGGCGTACCGGCTACCTTCGCCAGCAGCTTCTGGATTTCTTTGGGATGAACTTCCTCTCCCGAAGTTTTCTGTCCTGTCCTGCCCACGGCTTTCATATAATATCCGAAATTATTGATAAACGTTGCCAGCTTCTGAATCTTCTTCCCGTCGGGCACATCGTGCACACGATAGACAAAGGGCATCTCCATCCAGTAAAAATGCTGTGCAATCGTCTCGTTTGCTGCCAACATAAAGTCCTCAATGATATCCGTGGCCACATTGCGCTCGTAAGGCTTTATCTCCAGAGGATGTCCCTCTCTGTCCAGAATGATTTTACATTCCGGAAAATCGAAATCTATAGAGCCGCGCTTGCGGCGTTTCTCCCGCAGAATGGCCGCCAGCTTTTCCATCTCACGGAACATGGGAAGCAATTCGCTGTACTGCCGGTATTCTTCCTTATCTATAAGCGTCTCATCCTCCAGAAGCGCTTTCACCACCGTATAGGACATGCGCTTATTCACCCGGATCACGGACTCGCAGATATCATAATCTACAATCTCGCCCTTCCTGTCCACCGTCATCAGGCAGCTCAAAGCCAGCCTGTCCACGCCCTCATTCAGAGAGCATATTCCGTTGGAAAGCGCATGGGGCAGCATGGGAATCACCCTGTCAACCAGATAGACACTTGTCCCACGCTTTAATGCCTCCCTGTCCAGTGCAGAATTCTCCTGAACATAATTGGTGACATCCGCTATATGAACCCCCAGATGATATTTTTCCCCGTCGAAGGTGACGCTGACCGCATCATCCAGGTCCTTGGCATCCTCGCCGTCGATGGTAACCATCTGCACATCCCGCAGATCCCTGCGTCCGGCTCTGTCCGCCTCCGAAACCGCCTGGGACACCCGCTCCACCTGATTCATAATCTTAGCTGAAAATTCCATGGGCAATTCATAATTGCGTACAATCGATAAGATATCCACCCCAGGGTCATTGATGTGGCCCAGGATTTCCACCACTTTCCCCTCAGGGCTTTTTCTATCCGAGCCGTAATCCGTGAGTTCCACCACTACCTTGTGCCCGGTCATAGCTCCCTTGGAGCGCTCTTTCGGCACAAATATATCCTGGGGCAGTCTGGTATTGTCCGGCACTACAAATCCGTAATTCTCCCGGCTGCCGTCGTAAGTGCCCACCACCTGGGTGATTCCCCTGGCGATAATCCTTACTACCTTTGCCTCCTGCCGCTTCCCCTCCTGTTCCGGAAGAAGCGCTATTTCCACCGTATCCTTATGGAAGGCTCCATTTGTCTGATCCTCCGGTACATACAGATCCTCTTTCCCGGAATGCTGCCCTTCCGTGCCTTCAATCTCCACGAAACCGAAGCCTTTGGCATTGCTGATAAATGTCCCCACCAGCATATGACCATTGGATTCCACATATTTTCCCTTCGCGGTAAGCGTCAGCTTTCCTTCCGCCAGAAGCTCCCGCAGAACCTGGCGCAGCTCTTCCCTCTCTTCCCTGGACACCTGAAGGAATACGGCCAGTTCCTTCTCCTTCATGGGGACGTATATGGGATCTCTTACCAGGTCGCAGATTACCTTTTTCCTGGCATCTATTTGCTTCTTATTCTCTTTGTTCTCCATATCACACTCGCTATGTTGTAATTTTGTTTACTGCATTTTTTTCATTTATCATTATAATACCCGCCGCATTGCACAATATTTAGGAATTGTCGGAAAATAACTGCTGCAATTGCTTCAGGCAAAAGCCCGGAAATAAAACAAAAATTGCCAGAAATTTGCAGCAGTTATTTGTAGACACTTCCTTACTTCCCTGTCCGTAACTTCAAAATACTCCTCATGGACTTATACTTCAATCAATAAATGACTCTCCATTTTTCCAGCCTTCATATCAGCAATCCGTCCCATAATTTCTGCTGCTTCCTCCGGGGTAAAGTCATTTGCATCCAATATGGAAAAGTGCATTCCCCTTTCGCGAATAGCCTGTGTAAAATTTATTTTCTCTGCCAATATCTCTGATTCCATATCCACTACCTCCGATTCTACTGCAAATAAATCTATCAAAAACTCTATGGGCAGTTTTCAGCATCTACACAAGGCTTTCAAAAACCGAAAAAAGACACTCCTGCCGTATCACAAGGGTGTCTGATCAACAATGAACTTGATTTACCGGTAAACCCGAAACCTGAACCGTCTCAAAATACGCTCAGATTCAGGACTACCGCCAGTACCATGAATAATACCGCCAGTATCTTGGTAATCTTCACCAGCTGGCCTTCCATGGAACGTCCCTTGTTCTTGCCCCAGTAGGTCTCTGCCGCTCCGCTGATCGCGCCGAGGCCCGCGGATTTACCCTCCTGCATCAGCACCAGCACCACAAGCGCAATGCACACAATTATAAATAAAACCGTCAGTACAATCTTCAATGCTGCCATTTCGCACCTCCTAAGTAACATTCATCCTAACCCCGGCAATCTGCTGTCCATTCTGCATACAATAGTATATGCTTACCTTTAACAACATTTACCTGCCTGCCACAGTCCATATATCCAACAAAACTATCCATATGGTAACCGGAGATTCCTGCAAACTCATTTTCATCACTGTATCTTCACTGTATATCAAATGTCATTCGCAATAAACCGAAAATAATACTACCATAAAAAATAGGAAAAGGCAATAGTATGAGTACAATTTTCCAAACTTTTTTTATATTTTCAGCCTTGCTGCACCTTTATCATAAATCCCTCGTATATCCCTGCCGGAACCCCCTCCCCAAAGAAATACTGCCCCATTGTCTCCGCCTCAAACTATACTGCACGCCGGTTAAATTTGCAGTACAACCCGACTGCAGACCGCCAGCCAGGTACTTTCCCGGGAACACCACTGCAAATCCTGGCGGTCCGCAGTACAATAGACTGTCACCCGTTCTCTGAGCGGAGTATGCAATTCTGTAAACAAGTTCGAAAAAATCAGCTGCCACATTTTCGCAGCAGCTGACTATCCATGCTTTTCTATAACAGGAACCGCTTCGCGAACCCTGTTATCGAGTATTACAGGAACCGCTCCGCGAACCCTGTTATCAAACATCATCCCACCGGAATCAAAAACGAAATGCCCACAAAGACAGCGCCCACAATCACCAATGGCAGGAAAGCTTTCTTTCGCCTGCTCCTTTTTTCGTTCTTCCGGACAGTATACTCGTATAAATCCTTATATCTCCTGTCCCCACGAAATGTGGAAAACCCATACCCTATGGTATCAAATGCCCCCGCCGATGCAATCCAGGCGAGCAGTCCCAGAAGAACGGAGACTGCCCCCGCCACGCCGAATGCATCCACATAGTAAATTTTCAAATTAAATCCTTTTACAAACAGCACCAGCAGTGCAATGCCGACATTGAGGGCAGCCGCTTTGGCATATCGCTTCCAGAATCCCATACTCACGCCTTCAATTCTTCCCTATATCTCTCATACTCCGCATTGTTGCAGTACACAAAGTGCCCTTCCTTCAGCTCTCTCAGCTCAGGCTTGTCACCATGCTCATAGTCATGTACCTCCGCCGGATTATACAGGATACGCTGACGCTTTTTCTCCGACCTGGGGTTCGGCTTCGGGATAGCGGAAAGCAGCGCCTTTGTGTAAGGATGCATGGGATGCGCAAAAAGCTCAGAGCTGGGCGCTTTCTCCACCACTTTGCCGAAATACATTACCACAATCGTGTCGCAGAAATACTTTACCACGGACAAATCATGGGCAATAAATATAATGGAAAGGTTCATTTCCTCCTGCAGCTCGTTCAGAAGGTTGATTACCTGCGCACGAATGGAGACATCCAGCGCGGAAATAGGCTCGTCACAGATCAGAAGCCTGGGATTCATGATGATTGCCCTGGCAATGCCGATTCTCTGCCTCTGGCCGCCGGAAAATTCATGAGGGTAACGAGAGGCATGCTCCTCCACAAGCCCCACCTTGTTCAGCATCTCCACTACCTTCTTATGATTTTCCTTCTTATCGCGGAATCCCTGAATCCTAAGCCCCTCCTGTATGATATCCTCCACCGTCATACGGGGGTCAAGAGAGTCAACCGGATCCTGGAAAATCATCTGGATCTCATTCAGCAGCTTCCTGCTCACATGCTCATTGTCATATTTAATCTGCTTTATCTTCTGGGTCTGGGTGGCTTTCGTCCCGGCAATCCCGGCCTGAATCTCCGCCACTTCCCTGTCCGCATCCGCTTTCAGCTTGGCTGCCTTTTCCTGAGTGTTCGAACCGGATTTATTCAGCCCGGCAATCTCCTTTGCCGTCTTTTCCCTGATTTCCTTTATTTTCTGCTCGCCGCGGATCTTCGTCCACTTAATCTCCTTTTTATTCCACCTGGAGCCGGCGCTCACCCGGACTCCCTTGTAATAAACAGCGCCGGACGTAATATCGTAAAGGCGAATGATGCTTCGGCCCGTGGTGGTCTTTCCGCATCCGCTCTCCCCCACGATGCCAAGGCATTCCCCCTCTTTGATATCGAAGGAAATATCGGAAACCGCCTTCAGCTTCTGACGGTTTGCGCCCTTTCCCATGAAAAAGAACTGCTTCAAATGCCTGACCGAGAGGATAACCCCCTTCTCACGAAGCTCAGGCTTCTGCTTTACTTTCGGATCTATTTTATAAAAGCTGTTAAATTCAGCATCGCTCATACCGCCCGTGTACTGGTTTCTGTTCTCACTCATCTCCTCTGCCCTCCTCAAGCGAATTCCGGATTCTCTCACTCACGATCTTCGGCATCTCCACCTTCGGCGCATGAGGATCCAAAAGCCATGTGGCGGCATAATGGGTATCGCTGACCTTGAACATGGGAGGCTGCTCCCTGTAATCGATGTTCATGGCGTACCTGCTCCGGGCAGCAAACGCATCTCCCTTGGGCGGATAAATCATGTTGGGAGGCGTTCCCGGAATCGCCTCCAACTTCTCCTTGCTGTCCACATCCGGGATACTGGAGAGAAGCGCCCAGGTGTAAGGATGTCTGGGATCGTAGAAAATCTCTTCCGCAGTGCCGTACTCCACGATTTTTCCGGCATACATAACGGCCACTCTGTCCGCCATATTTGCAACCACCCCCAGATCGTGAGTGATGAAGATACAGGAAAGATTTCTCTCCGCCTTGATCCGGTTGATCAGTTCCAGTATCTGGGCCTGGATTGTCACATCCAGCGCCGTGGTGGGCTCGTCGCAGATCAATATCTCCGGCGATGCCGTCAGCGCAATGGCAATGACGATACGCTGTCTCATACCGCCTGAAAACTCAAAGGGATACTGCTTAAAGCGCCTCTCCGGATCAGGAATGCCTACCTCCCGCATGATCTCGATTGCACGCCTTTTCGCCTCCGCCTTTGTCAGTTTCAGCTTATTAATATAGTCCAGTTTCTCGTTTTCGATTTCCTTCTTGACGCTGTCCTCTTCCGTCGCTGAAGCCGACTCCAGCTTTCTTTCCAGCTCAACCAGACGGGCTTTATGCTCTGCCGTCACCTTTTCCTTGTATTCTTTCACCTGCTGCCTGGCTTTTTTCTCGGTCTCCTCCAGCACGGCCTTCAGCTCTTTTGCCTTCTTCCCATAGGACTCCCGGGTTTTCTTCTCGAATTCCTGAAATGCCGCTTTCTTGTCCTGGATTGCCTTCTTGTCCGCAGCCTTCTCTTCGGCACCTGGATTCTCCTTCGCCTTCACTTCGGCGATATAAGTATCCAGCTTCTGTCTCTCGTTAGCAATCTCAATGTTCATTTTGGCAAGCGTATTCTTATAGCGGATGAGATCGTCGCTGATCAGATCCTGGTACATCAGCTTCAGCTTGTCCGAGTTGATCAGCATGGCCTCCGTAATCTGCTTGCCGATGCGCACGATCGGGTTCAGGGAAGACAGTGGATCCTGGAAAATCATTCCGATCTTATGCCCGCGGATTTTATAGAATTCATCCTCGGAAACCTCCAGCAGATTCTCCCCTCTGTACATAATATTTCCGCTCTCAATAATCGCATTGTTGGCCAGAATGCCCATAATAGCCTTTGACGTAACGGATTTTCCGGATCCGGATTCCCCCACGATACAGAGAGTTTCCCCCCGGTTCAAGTCAAAGGAAATATCACGGACAGCCTTCAGTATGCCATTATCCGTCTTAAAATTTATCGCAAGATGATTGACTGATAAAACCTTATCCTGTGCCATATTCTACTTTTCCTTTCCAAATATGGAAGAATGCCTGCACTTCAAGGCATTATTCACTTCCTTTCAGAGCCGGGTTAAACGCATCTCTCAGTCCGTTTCCGAACAGGTTAAACGAAATCATCATAAGCGCCATGACAACGGCAGGGAAAATGACCAGGTTCGGATAGACGCCAAGGTACTGCTGGTTGTTGGACATCATGACACCGAAGGACTGCTGTCCCTGAAGGCCCAGATTCAGGTAGGCCAATGTGGCTTCCGAAAAAATTGCGCTTGTAATCATCAGAACGCTGGAAGTAATAATGGTTCCCATGGAGTTGGGAAGAATGTGTTTAAAAATCAGCCTTGCATCCGAGGCACCCAGAGTCCTGGAGGCAAGCACATATTCCCTTCCTTTAAAACGGTAAAACTGGGTACGGGTCCTGTGGGCCGTACTGATCCATCCGGTCAGGCACAGGGCCAGCACAAAGGTAAAGAAGTTATTTCCCAGGTGCAGAATACAGAGCGTCATAACCACGATCCATGGCACACCGCCCAGAATCTCACAGAAACGCTCCATCCACAGGTCTATGCTTCCGCCGAAATATCCGGATACAGACCCCCAGATCAGTCCGAAGGTAAAGCAGAATACTGCCGTACACACACCCAGAATCAGAGATGTCCGAAGCCCTGCAAAGGCACGCTTGAACAGATCAAATCCGGAAGCATCTGTTCCGAAGATAAACTTCGGCATTTTGTCATAGCCCATTTTCCGATATCCGAAGCCTCTGGCAGTGATATTGGAAAGCTTCTTCGTAATTCCCATTACGGTCTGGCTGTCCACCACATCAATGGGACATTCATCGCTGAGCTTCACAAAAGATTCCGGGCCCACCTGATAATCATAGGTGCAATACCCTGCCGCAATCCAATTGTTCAGCTCCGTAGCGGAATAAGTCATTAAATCCGCATCCCCATAGACAAGCTCATAAGTATCTATCACATAATCACAATAATAAATCTCGGAATTGTGAATTCCCTTCCGTCCGGTACAGGACCAGTAGGCAAGCGAATTCGTATCGCTCTCATTGATAAAGTCCGTGGCATCCGCAATGGAGACGGCAGCGATATCCTCCGCGTTCTCCACCGTATCCTTTGCGCTTATGACGGCGCTTTCGATCAAAACATACTGAAAGCCCGATACGGCAGACTTCACCTCAAACACAATCTGCGCACGCATCGAATCCAGGCCGTTTTCCTTCAGTATCTGGCTTATATCCACGGAAAGAGGACTGTAATCCCGCGAGAAATCCCGGAGCATGATTGTATCATCCCCTGATTTCAGATAAACCGCATACTCTCCGATCTCCGAGCTGCTGACGCCGTCCTCATCACTGAAGACAACATCCAGCTTATACTCTCCGTTCACGTCAAAATTCACAGCCTTGGAGGACATAAGCGTATCCCTGCCCTCTACGGCGGCATCCGTTGCCAGCACCACCACACCGCCCTGGCCGTAAGGATTGGCGGCATCGATTTTCGTGGGCTCCCCGTCAACGGTTATCTTCACAAGAGAAGCCTTGACCGCTTCAATGGAATATTTTCCTGAGAGTGCAGGAACCTCATTGTCCATATCGTACACAATCCGGGTCATCTTCCTTGTCCCGTCCCAGAACCCGGTTCCGGCCTCGAAAAACTTGGGCGCCAGGAATGCTTCCGGTGTATTCACCGTGGTAATATTGCAGGGTGAGAGTATCGGCACCAGTATTGCCAGCAGAACCAGTATGCCGAGAATAATGCTGCCTGCCACTGAAGCCTTGTTCTTACGGAATCTCCGCAGGGCATCCTTGAAAAAGGTGGTTGGCTTTGTATCAAGCTTTTTGTCTGTAACACGCTTATCCTGCTGGATCAGGACGAAGTCATCTTCCCTGAACTCTATCTTATTATTTGTATCAGCCATTATTTCTTCGCCCCCATTCTGATTCTAGGATCAATAAAGCCATAGGAAAGATCCAGTAAAATACCTGCCAGAAGCCCCAACGTGGTGAAAATTGCCATATCTACAAACAAAATGTCGTAATCCTTATAATTCAGTGATAAAACGAACAGTTTCCCGATTCCAGGAATGCCGTACAGCTGCTCCAGTATCATTGACCCCCCCAGAATACCGATAAATTCCGCCAGGATAGAGGGGAAAATGGGCACCATTGCATTTTTCATGGCATGCCGCATGATAGCCTGGCTCCTGGTAAGCCCCTTGGTACGGGCCAGCAGCAGGTAATCGCTCTCCATTACTTCACAGAGCTCCGCTCTGGTGAAACGGCAGTAACCGCATATGGAACCAAAGGAGAGACAGAATACGGGTATGATATAGCCCTGTACTTTCATTGCAGTGGAGGCTGATTCCGTGGGCCATGAGGACGGCAGCCAGTTCAGGTCATAGCTGAACACTCTCAGGATAAAAGAAATCAAAACAAAACTTGGAATCGATATAAAAACCATGACCAACGTGGAAATCGTATGGTCCGTCATTGTATTCTTCTTTAAAGCCGCCCATATACCGAGCAGAATTCCTATGGGCACGGAAAATATTACGGATAAAATGTTTAACCGGATGGAATATCCGATTCGGGAACCGATAATGACGGCAGCGGATACATTCGGCTGGAATGTCTTGCTGTAGCCCCAGTCCCATTTCGTGACAATGTTTTTCAGCCAGTTTACGTACTGTTCCAAAACCGGCACCTGATAATAGTAATTGGCGCGTCCGTGATTGGTAGGCGTCTTATACAGATACTCCCCATACTGCGGCCTCTCCCTGTCAAACCGATGAACATATCCCAGATTGTACTGCTTATCAAAATACGCAATCTGCTGGGCATCTCCTCCCACGGGCCGTTCAAATGGAAGAAGCTTTACTAAAATAAAAGTCAATGAAAGTATAATGAAGGCCGTCATAAACGCCAGGCCTATTCTTTTCGCGACATATTTTGCCATGGTACGGTCCTCCTGAATCCCTGTATACCTGAAAAGTAATGCGGTCGGCAAAACCAACCGCATTACCTTCCAAATTAACAACTATCGATTATCTGTCCTATGCTTAGGAATTGTCTTTAGACACTTCCTTATTCTACAACAAATGTATCCTCTACAGAATAGGTATTACCCAAAGATTCTGTACCGTCAAGTACATAGTCATAATAGAAGTCAAATCCTGTTGCGCCTGCAGGGTTCTCTGAGGTACCGCTTCCTGTCGCGTAATCCGCAGCCAGCTCAGCAGGTACGGTAAAGGTAATACGGGTTACACCGTTTCCTTTGTCCTCAACTTCAAATGCAACAGACTCTTCAGCGTACTCTCCGTCGCCGTTATTGTAACGCTCGTAGTTGCAGCAGACAACATCCGTCACAGTCAATGTAGTCTTATCCGGCAGGGCCGCAGTCATCTCAATAGCACCTGCGTAGCTTCCGTCCTCATTCTTTACGATGGGCTCGTAATTGTAGGTGATGACATCCTTGCTGGCACCGTTGGATACAATAGCCTGGGAATTTGCCGCAAGATAGAACGCATCATAGGAATAACGCTCTCCCTTGTAAACGATGGGATATGCATCCGGATCGTTGGTATTGGTACCCCAGTTCAATGTAAAGCTTCCGGAAATCACCTGGTTGCTGGAGAGGATGTTCATATGCTTTAACGGAGTCAGCGTACCGCCGGAAACGGAACCGAATCCTACGTCAAACTGTCCCACCATCATCTTGTTGTAATAAACATCAGACCACTCATTGCCAACCCAGAAATCAACACTGAGCTGATAATTTCCACCGCAGACACTGTCATCGTTAAATGCGGTCTCCAGGAATGCCTTGATCTCGTTGTGATAGCTTTCCTCCTGTGCAGGTCTCATCCATGCGAACTCCAGATGGATCACGGTAGGAGAATCTGACGTTCCCGGTGTATAGGCGCCCTCATTCTCCAGTTCGGTAAGAGCTACCTTGAAGTATTCTCTTGCAAGCTCAAGGGAATATCCGTTGCCGTCGGTCTCTTCAAGCAGGGGAGCAACCGCCTTCTTGTGAGCATCCGTGGTGGCATAGGAAATACCGTTCTCGGGATCGGACATATAGTTAGAGGACAGGAAGTCTACCGAAGGGATACTTCCTCTCGCATTTGCAAAGGTCAATCTGTCAATGGAGTACTGCAAAGCCTTGATGAAATGGCTGTTGCCAAGGGCAGGTTCAACCTCCCAGTATTCTGCCTTCGGAGTCTGGGTCACGGTACCATTCTCACCGAACAGCAGCTCCCAATCCTCTGCATTCAGGGCATTTACATTCAGCTTAAATACGGAAATACCCATTGTAGTCCTGGTACGGGGGTCATTGCGGAACTCGTCCAGCCTTGTCTGAGGAATTCCTGCGGAATCGGTATGTCCGGCCAGGAACTCATTGATGGATGCCTCGGTATCCTCACTTGCTGCCGGGAATATCTTAATATGTACACCTTCAATGCTGTACTTGGTATCCGCATACACGTAGTTGGGATTCTTCTTGTATACAACTTCCTGATCCTGGTTGTAAGCTTCCACATAGTAAGCGCCCAGGGACAGAGTATTGTCCACAGGAGTCTCCGTTGCGTCGTTGTTGAAGCCCAGATAATTCTGTACGGTTACCAGATCCAGGAAATCCTGGGGAACCACCAATGCCGATTCGCCTACCAGGTTGGCGTAATACATAGCGTAGAACTGGGTATATTCCTGGGTATACTCAATTTCGAAATAGCTCTTTCCGTCTTCCACATAGGTCTTGATACCTACTTTGTCCCAGAGCTCCTGGTTGAATCCGTCGGCTGTGCCGTCATAGAATTCCTTTGCACCCACGATAGCGCCGCCGGTGGTGTTGTTCGCATTCTCCGCACCTCTGTACAGCTGGTTCGCCTGGGTGAGCAGAAGCTTAAATCCTGTCTCATAGTCTTCCAGTTCAACATCCCTGTTGTTGAATGCCGCTCTGGACTCTATAGTGGAACCCGTAGCATACTTCAGACCTTCCGCACCGGTACGCACCTGGAATCTCCACTTGCTGGCAGCACCGTCGCCGTCATCATCGTTCACGGCAACCGGCTTCTCCATGGCAAGCTCGGGAACCCAGTCATATCCGTCCTTGGTGTCGTTCATGAAGTTGGTATAGAAATTGGATCTCACATAGGTGTAAAAGTCGCTGGTCTCGGAGCCCTGGTCGTTGATGACGTTCAATGTTCCGGGATCCGATGCGCTCAGGCTGTGATAATACCGCTTCCAGTCGGGATTGCTCTCGTACTCAAGATCCTCCGTGATAGCGCCCTCTGCCAGAGTACCGAAGCCGTAGCCTATGATATAGTTCTCCGTTCCCAGAGTAACACGGGGATTATACATCTGATAATTACCGTCTTCAAACAGTGAAATACCTGTAATGCCGTTGCGGACCGCATAGGTCTCCACAATACCCAGCATATTGGTCATCTCTTCATTGTCCGCGTCCACATAGGAAATCAGGCCGTCAGCCATGGGAATGCACGCGATGATCGCATTGTAGGCATCATTGTAGGCCTGCTGGACCTCCGCAACAGTGCCTGCCTTTGCAATCGCTTCCGCTCCTGCTGCCTGGGCTGCCTCCACAGCCGTCTTCTGATCCGCTGTAAGCTGATCCTGAATGTCGATAACCAGCTGGTCCAGGTCATGGTTTATGTACGCCCTGTAGTCGTCTGCGTCAATGTACGCACCGTCCCAATTCGCATTCACATCTTCAGCCGGAGTAGACTCCTCAGCAGAGCTTGACTCATCTGCCGGACTTGACTCACTGGCCTGGCTGGAAGAATCGGAAGACGCGCCGTCATCGCCGCCGCAGGCCGTCATGCTGAAAACCATGGCTGAAGCAAGCATCAGGCTTATCACTTTCTTCTTCATAATTTTTCTCCTCTCGATAATTTTATCTAAAATACTTTTACACATGGCTGCTTATTCTTTCAAGATTAATAAAAAAGGATTGAATAGCAGAACTTATCCACTCCTTTATGAATACTTGTATACAATACAGTGCCATATGCGTTTAACGTAGTTTAGTATAAATTACATTTTGAAAAATGTCAAGAATTTTTTGGTCTGCCGGATATTCCCAAATGGTTAATAAATCGTGGATTTATCAGTATTTTAGCGAATTGGGCGGTATTCCTGTACCCGTTATCCGCACATTTTACACACTCCTCTCCATACACGCAGAGTAAATTAGGCAAAAATGACGGTTATTTTGAGAAAAAAATGTCGAAAACATACATTATGACAAAGTTGATCTCTTTCCCTCCTGGAAAAACGAACCGCCTTCCCCCAAAACGACTAAAACCCTGCAGACTATTGCGATACAGTATAACAATCGTATACAAAAACTGCCGTTTTCCGGCTATATTCATGTGTGCATTTATCTGCCGTTTCATTCCCGTACAATCAACAGTTATTCCCTTCCGCTGACGAATGCTCCTGGTTGTGAGAATAATTCCCGTTCCGTATGAAATCATTCAGCTTGTTGCTGGCTACCCTCTTCTGTTCCTCGAAACTATGCGCATAAATATTCATCCACCTCAATAGCGTATCTTAATGCTTCTTTTTCCTGCTGCCTGGGCGAGGATGACTGGTTTACGGAATAGGTGAGATTCTTTACCAGCTTATGTCTCTGGCTGTCATATCCCAGGCTGATGACGATGCGGTAGACTACCCGGCCGTTTTTGAGTGTGACTCTTTTCAGTGATGCCATATCCAACCCTTCTTTCTTCTTTAGTATGACAAACATTTGTTTGTAGCCGGATTATAACAGGGACAGATTGAAAAGTCCAGATTTCCGTATGCAGGCAGTATGAAAAAAGCCGGATATTCCGGAGGAAAATTTGTTTTCCACGGGAAAAATCCCTTTATTTTCCGGTTTGACGGACATAAAAATCAGACTGGAAAGAGAAGGTCATAATTTATACTAAACTACGTTAATTGCATACGGCACCGATTGTATACAAGTATTCACAAGGGAGCGAATAACTTTGTTGTTCATTCCTTTTTTGTTAATCTTGGAAAAAGAAGCAATGGGTAACGGTATGTGAGGCAAGATTCCAAAAGGAGGAGAAACAGCATTATGAAAAGAAAGAAACTAATTGCTCTTCTGCTGGCTTCCGCCATGGCTTTCGGTATGACAGCCTGCGGCAACGGTGATACTCCGGCAGACAGCAATGCATCGGGCAGCTCCGATGCCGGCAGCGCTTCGTCTGACGAAAGCCAGGCTGAGAGTTCTGACGAAAGCCAGACAGAAAGCACAGACGAAGGTTCTGCGAACGGCACGGCAGACGGTACATTTGAGAACAAAGTCATCATGGGCAATACCACCGACCTGACAGGTGATTTCCGTTTCCCCGGCTGGGGTACCAGCTCCGTGGGCGCTTCCGACCAGGATATCGGACGTCTGACCATCGGCTACGGCACACAGGAAGTGGCCGAAGACGGAAACCTTGTGTGGAATGAAACTTCCGTGAAGAGCCACACCGAGACAGAGAATGAGGACGGCACAGCCACCTTCACCGTAGAGCTCAACGAAGGCCTGACCTTCAGCGACGGCACACCCATCACTGCCAGGAACTATCTGGCAGCCACACTGTCCTTTGCCTCCCCGGTAAGTATGGAAGCAGGACGCCCGGGTACCAGCGGCATGGCATTTGTCGGCTATGAGCAATTCAATAAATATACCGGAGAGGAAGCGGAAGGTACTTCCAGGGAATTCACAGGCATTCGTCTGCTGAGCGACTACAGCTATTCCGTTACCGTGTCCTCCGACTACTATCCTTACTACTTTGCATATACCTACGCCGGATTCGATCCCGCTCCTCTGGGCCTGGTACTGGGCGACGATGTGGATATCCTGGACGATGGCAACGGCGTGTACTTAAGCGAGAACTTCTATGAGAAGAACGGGGACAGCTATGTGAAGGCAAAGGAGATCGAGGCCAACCGTTATGATCTGACCAGGTATCCCTTCTCCGGCGCTTATGTGGTTTCCGACTGGGATGCCTCCACAAAACAGGCTACCATGACCCTGAACCCTGAATACAAGGGGAACTACGAGGGACAGACTCCCTCCATCGAAACCATCGTATATGTGAAGCTGAGCCAGGAGACCCAGCTGGAGGCACTTACCACCGGAGGCACCGATATCCTGGGCGGCGTTACCGGCGGCAACGATACCACGGCGGCACTGGCGGTGGTAGACGGCGAGAACTTTGTAGAGACGCACTATCAGAGAGCCGGCTACGGCAAGATCGAGTTTGACTGCGACTTCGGTCCCACCATGTTCCAGGAAGTGCGCCAGGCGGTTGCATACCTGCTGAACCGTACCGAATTCTGCCAGACCTTCACCGGCGGTTACGGCGTCGTGGTAGACGGCCCTTACAGCCCCGACCTTGCTCCCTGGAAGGCAGTGCAGGATGATATCGATCTCATCGACTATTCTTTCTCCCCTGAGACAGCCAGGAAAGTCCTGGAGGACGGCGGCTGGATTTACAACTCCAAGGGCGAGGAATTCGTGGCAGGAATATGTGTTCAAAGTCATGAACTCCTGCGGACTGCAGAACTATATGTACAACCGCTATCCCCACCAGTTCTCCGGCGGACAGCGGCAGCGGATCTGTATCGCCCGCTCCCTGGCCGTGAAGCCGAAATTTGTGGTCTGCGACGAATGTGTGTCCGCACTGGACGTTTCCATCCAGTCCCAGATTATCAACCTGCTGCAGGAGCTGAAGGAGAAAGAAGGGCTGACATACCTGTTCATTTCCCACAATCTGTCCGTAGTGAGGTATATTTCGGAACGTATAGGCGTTATGTATCTGGGCAATATGGTGGAGGTGGCCGAAACCGACGAGATTTTCAGCGATCCAAGACATCCTTACACCATCGCCCTGCTGTCCTCCATCCCCACAACGGACCCGGATAGCCTGACCAAGGAGCGCATCATACTGGAAGGCAACATTCCCAGCCCCATCAAGCCGCCCTCCGGGTGCAAGTTCCACACGCGCTGCTTCATGGCCTGTGACAAATGCAAAGTGGTTCCGCCTGTTTTGACGGAAGTAAAGCCCGGGCACTTTGTCGCATGCCACTTTGCGGAACAGCGGAAGGTAGACGAAAACGGCAATTATCTGTTCGAAGTGAAGCTTGGGGATTCTGCGGACAGAACAGGCGGACTGCAGCAGTAGAAAAACGCAGCCCGGACATGTATCTGTTATTTATACTTGTGCCCAAAACATTTCCTTACGTACTGCCTGTCAGGCTGCGGCTGCGGTCTGGCGGCATTTATGGGATGTTTTTGTAAACCTTACAGGCTATTTCGGGACACTTTTTTAGAATGATTGAAAAGCTTCTTCTCTATAGAACAGCGGGAACAGGAGAGAATATGAGAAAAGCATGGCGAAACATACCTAAGACAATCGATTCCGAAAAAGAAAAACAGCTAAAACAGGAGCCTCTTGAAAAGGGCGACGTGCCGGCCATGCTGCTGGCAGCGTTTCTGTCTCTTCTCCTTCCGACGCTCCTGATACTGCTGTTTCTGGCAGGAATCTGTTATCTGTTGTTTGCGGGGTTATGAGAATCTCCTTTCCTTCTCCCTGTCTATGCAGTAATGCCTGCAGTTCTCAGTCAAAGCCCGGACCGTAGGGCGGAAGAAAATGCCATGCTCCTGAATTTTACTCAAATCCATGCATAAATTCCTGGGTTCCCCCGCAAAGCTCTCCTCGTTCTTTATAAGCCTGGCGGTATCCCATTCCAGGGCTTCAAACAGCGCCCGAACCGTTTCGTAAGTATTCCTGTCATTGGGGGAACCGAAATTATAGACACCGCCTTTCAGCATGAATGCTTTTTCCAGATTGCCCACTACCTCATTGACGTCGGTAATCCCGCGCCTGTCATATACCGGATATTCAAGCGGCTCCAGGACCTTTCTCTTTAATGCAAGTGTCCTGAAAAAATCACCGTGCTCTTTCTCCCTTACCGTCCGCACATCATACATCCAGGATAACCGCAGCAGGACACATTTCGGATTCACATCCAGGCATTCCTCCTCGGCTCCCAGCTTTTCCCTGCCATATACATTCTGCGGGTACAGCGTCTCGTCTTCCCTGTGGGGTTCCTTTTTACGGCTGCCAAAATACACCTGGTCAGAGCCGGCAATCAGACATTTAGCATGATACCTGGCAGACGCCTCCGCAATATTCCGGCTCCCGTCCACATTAATCTTCCAGGAACGCTCCGGCTCCTTCTCACAGGCCCTCACATCGGAGACTGCGGCACAGTGGATCACATAATCAGGGCGGAAACGGCAAAATGCCTGCTCTACGCTCTCCCTTTCCGTTATCTCCATCTCCTTATGGGACGGAGCGTATACATCATATCTGTACTGTACCTGCTTTCCGTAAAACAGCACAATTCTGCTGCCCAGAAACCCTGACGCACCTGTAACCAGGAGCCGCTTTCTCTGCTCTCCCATTGTTTTCTCTTCCTTACTGCTTCTTTCCCAGGCTTGCTGCATAATAACCTGAACCCAAACTTCTGTTCTTTCCTTCATATACTCACGCCCGGAAGCATTCCGAACAATCCATCTATCTTCTGGTGGTGTCCCAGAATCTCATTATATCTTGTCTGCCATCACTTTACCACATGACCACACGAAAACGCAACATATTTATTTCGGCAAGAACTTTAGTGCAACAGCCCCTTTTTTTGACGCAAGCCCTTGATTACACTGGAAAATCTTTGAGTTTAGAATAAAAAGTGGAACTGACCGCGCAGTTTCCGAACCCCTTAGGCAAAAAAATCACTGCTACAAAGAGCGGCAGTATCTGTTCCCCTTAGTTCATCATTATATGCACTATTCCCACGTCTGTCAAGGATGTCCATGATTCTTTCCCGGTTCTCAATAACCGCCGCCATTTCCTTTATGTCAAACTCGCGCCGGTCATCAGAAAAATTGAACGTGATGGTTATGCTGTCATCGGACAGGATGATTTTATTTATTAACAGGTCCAGGACTCGCCGCCTTACTTCCGGATTGCTGAGATTGCCTGTAAACGATTCCAGGTACCTTACCACATGTTCCGGTTTCAGGCTGTACTGCTGCCTCAGCTGCTCCGCGGCAAGCTCGTCCGTGAGCATGTTTTTCTGCTGCTGCAGCTCCAGCATGCGGCTCCGGGTGGTCTCGTTGAAGATTCCCGCCTCGATGGCTTTCATGATGTTGCCAAGTGTCTTTTCTGTATCTTTTATCTTGTCCTCCAGTGAGCGCCGATAGCTGTCGTCGCCGCTGTTCTGGCGGCTGTAATACTCGTACACCTTTTCGCCCGTGATGACGCGCATGGCAGGACTGTTCACGGTCTCCGTGAGGATATCCATGATGATGCCCTCTACCACCTCTTTCCTGATATTCCTTTTTGCGCATCCGCCCGGTTTCTTTTTTCGCTTCTTGTTGGAACACATATAATAGTAGTGCCGCTCCCCATGTTTGCCCGTCCCACTGGTCCCGCTCACCGTGGAGCCACAGCATTCGCAGAAGATGTGCCCTGTCAGCCAGAAGTCAGGCTTTTCGTCTGGAGCAGGCACCGCAGGACGCCCTCCCCGGCTGTTGTATGCCAGACGCTCCTGCACGCGCTCGAACAGTCCGTCCGGGATGAGCTGAGGCATGCCGCCGGGGATGACCACATCTCCGTGCCTGTATTCCCCCAGATAGGCCCTGTTCTCCAGGATATGCCTCAGACTGTTGGTCGTGAACCTCCGGCCACGCACGCTGCGGGCCATGGCGCATCGGCCTTGCTGGTGACTGCTGGTTATTCTGTCGGGCCACCGTGGTGGCCTGGGCACTGGCTGTCCCTGGATGCATAAAACTCGCCTGTGCAGAGGCAGCCAATCTATGGCCAGCACTGCAAGGCTGCACGCCGTGGATGCCCCACGGCGCACAGTCCCCAGTGGCTGTAGCCTAAGCTGCCGCCGGGCCGCCAGGCCCCATATCTGCGGTGCTGACCCGCACCAGCCCACGGTAAATTACCTTAAGCTTGGGGTGTGCGATCCGGTTAGGGTTGTCGCCGTGATAGTCCGGGTCTTTCCAATCCTCCAATCCGTACTCAATTATAAGCGGTTCCGGGCGCTCCATACGGCCCTGGGAGCGGATTTGCTTTTTCTTGTCCTTGCAGTACCAGATGGTGCTGGCACGGACTACGCTGACCAGTTCGGTGATGAACTTGTTCTTGCCCTGGATAATGCCTCCGGGATTGTTCTTCCGAAGCCAGGCCTTGTACAGCTCATACAGGAAGGAGAACGGAAGGATATCCCAGACAAACTGGCTTACCATTTCCTTGAAGAACTGGCGGACAGGGTCGTTGAACTCCTTGTATTCGTCCAGTACTTCACGGTACCGCTCCGGTTCGCTCAGCTCGTAGTAGTTCATGCTCAGCACCCGGAACAGGACATATTCCAGCACTTCTTTCCGGTGCAGGTAGTCCTCCTTGATATATTTACGTTCCCGACCCGTGAAACATTTCTCAAATGGGATGAAGAGCTGCCTTCTGTAAAAAGAATCCGACTTGTCGCGGATTCTGGGGAACTCGTTCAGGCACTGCACCATGAAGCCGTAAAACTGGTAGCTGATGGGGGTCTTGAATTTACGGTCGATGGGAATCACATCGTTGGTGATGACCGCCTTTAAGTTGGCAACCTTGTCGATGTATATGCCCACGTTGTTCTCGTCCACGATGATGGCCGTGTAGCGGGTCAGTGGCTCCAACGCGAAGTCCTTCGAGAAGTCACACAGGGGGATGCATGCAAAAGCGGCCTCCCCACAAAGGGAGCGCATGAGCTCACACAGGGTGCCCTTGCCGTTGTTCCCCTCCTCAGAGTAGAACCAGGCGGACTTGTTCCACCTTACATGGGGCCGTATGATGGCACCGAGTATCTGCCAGATTAGGTCCACGATGTCCGGGTCGTCGGACAGTTCCGCAATCCAGGACTCTACGTCCCAGTCTGTCCCGTCGTCATCGTTGTGGATGACTATGTTTGTCGCCTTGTCGTTGTAGTTTACATGGCTCTTGACCGTGAAGACAAGGTCCGGTGTAAAGGGGTGGAGCTTTTTTGTTCTGTAGTTGAAAATGCCGTTGTTCACGGCAATCAGGTCCCGGTCCATGCACCGTGTGACACGGGGCACGATGGCCCGCAGGACCTTTAATACTTCTTCAAATACTTTCGACGTGATGCGCCGGTTGAAACGCCTGGCAAGCTTGTAGAAGACTTCGTCCGATGTGGAATAAGTGCCTTCCTCCGGCCCTTCCGGGACGTAGATGGCAAGCAGGTCGTAGTCTGTGTCCACATTGGAGCCCGTGCAGGGCACACGGATGATACGGTACCGGACAACCATCAATTGGGCAATCTGGTCGAAGCACAAGGTCTCCGGGATACGGAAGCCTTTTCCTTTGCCGCGTAGGGCGTTCTCCAGTACGATGTTCTGTTCTACAAGTTTCGTCAGTTCTGCCGCCATGGTCTCGGGAGGCGGCAGGTTCGCGGGGTTGAGCCCTTTGATGTAGGCGTCGGTGGACTCGTCGATGATTTCGTTTTTTGTTCGTCCCATTTTCTTCCTCCTTTAGGCATCCGGGGTTTTTGTGTCCCCAAAAGATTTAATGTGTTATTCCGCATTTTATTTACTTCCAACTTCAGTATACTTCCGTCAAATTTAATAAAGCCCCGGCATCAAATAAAATGACGTTTACTCCGTCAAATTCTTTGATACCGGGGTTCCTGTATGTTATCATATACCTTATAGCATTGGAAGAATATCCTACTGAAGAAGGAGGTCCCATTGAAAAAGACAGGTCCACCCTACCAAAGTCGCCCTGTCTTTCTCCCGACAGCACCAGGAGCCATGCCCCTTTGTGCTGTTAACGATACTATGATAACAGTTATCTTTAAAGAATGCAATGACTTTTCTCAAAAAGAGTATGACCGTATGATGGATGGGATACAGCTCTACCAGGCTGTATGTAGCTGCGGGAAGAAGAGATGCCTTATCCGTTATGGCCACTATACACGCTGTGTTAAGCTCAACTGTGTCCTGGTCAGGCTTACTGTCCAGCGTGTATTCTGTACGGAATGCAGGACCTCCCATGCCCTCATCCCTTCCATCCTTGTCCCTTACTCCCGGGTTCCCCTCCATGACCAGCAGCAGATCCTTGACCTGATGGAAAAAGGGCAGGATCCGGAGCCTGTTATGGAAAACAACAACCTCATAGATGAAAACAACGTGAAATATATCCTGCGCCAGTTCAGAAAGCACTGGAGGCAGAGGCTCCTGTCGGCAACGCTTAACATCATGGACAGCCTGACCGTTCCCTGCCTCTCCATTTATTCCAGGCAGTTCATGCAGGTTCGCCGGACCCGGAATAAACTGTTCACCTGCACCAACACAGCCTGACCTGACTTCTTCCGGATATTCCCCTAAGATGGTACCATGGTACGAAAAAATTGTACCAATGGCATGCGGGATATGCCATAATCAATCGAAGGAGGTCATTGTGATGACATTTGATGATGTATTTGAACGCCTTGGCGCCATTGACAAGGCAGCCGCTTCCCTTCTGGCGGCAGCCGGGTTCCATCCGGACAGGGGGCTTTCAGGGACAGTGCGCCCGCTGAGGGACCCGGCAGAAGATATTTTTCTGCGTGAGTTTACAGAAAACCTGCTGGAATCCCTGGAACTGCTCCATGAAGAGCTTGCCTACCTGGGCAGCCCCGTCTCCGGGGAGTACCGGCTGGAGCCTCTTCCTGATGGCCGTTACGGATTTTTTGACAGGAACGGGACAGCCCACAGGCTCTCCTGCGGCAGAGTCCTGGAGGCAAAAATCCATGATAAGTACGGCAGGCTGCGCTGGGCAGGATGCCGGATCGAACATGATGGTTCTGATTATTATCTATGGGGACATATGGATCTCCCCCTTGCCGGCCTTACCGTAAGGGAACGGGAGGTGACACCATGACTTTTGACCAGAAACAGAAAACAGCCCTTTTCCGTTACAGTGTCATCGCCCCGCTGGAGTCCGGCACCAGTGACCCGTCCATAAGCAATAATGAGTTCTTCCGCCGGGCCGCAGAAAAATCCTATACGGACCCGGAGGGGAAAACCGTAACCGTCGGCGCCTCCACCATTGAGAAATGGCACCGCGCCTATAAAAAGGGGGGATTTGACGCCCTGTTCCCGCAAAGCAGGAAAGATGAAGGAGAAAGCCGTAAGCTTGACCAGGATCTCCAGTCCCGGATCCGCTTTCTGATGAAGGAACACCCGCGCATCACAGCCGCTGAGATTCACCGCACCCTGCTGTCGGACGGACATATCCACATCGGCCAGGTCTCCCCTTCCACGGTGGAACGCTTTGTCCGCCTGGAAAGGGGCAGGGAGGGGTTCTCCTCTCATAAAGATATGCGCCGCTATGAGCGCACCCACATTAATGAAGTCTGGTATGGGGATACCATGTACGGTCCCTGGCTGAAGGATAAGGAAGGGAAGAAGAGAGTCTTTCTTATTGCCCTGATCGATGATGCCAGCCGCTTCATCGTTGCCGCTGACCTGTTTTTTCACGACAGTTTCGAAAACCTTATGACCGTTATACGCTCAGCTGTCTCAAAGTTTGGCCGGCCAGGGCTCTTTACCTTTGACAATGGGGCCAGCTACAGGAATAACCAGATGGAGCTTCTTGCCGCACGCATCGGTTCCTCCATCCATTATTGCGAACCCTTTACGCCAACCGGAAAAAGTAAGATAGAGCGCTGGTTCCTCACCGTAAGGATGCAGTACCTGTCCTCGCTTGATATGAGAAACTTCCACTCCCTGGAGGAACTGCGCAGGGACTTTGCCGGGTATGTCTCCCGTTACAACCAGACTGTCCACTCTTCCCTGGACGGGCTTACGCCTCAGGAACGCTATTTCAAAGAACCGGAAAGGTTCCGCAGGCTCCCTCAGGAACGGATCGAAACAGATTTCCTCCTGGAAACACAGCGCAGGGTTTCCGCCGATAATGTCCCTGTTATCAATAAGGTGGAATACGAAGTCCATTACCGGTACGCAAAACAGAAGCTCCGCCTGCGTTATTCGCCGGATATGGAAAAGGTTTTTGTAGTGGAGCCATCTGGTGACCTGACGCCCATCCGCCTCCTGAACAAACAGGATAATGCTGTTGTAAAACGGGAGCGCGTCCGTCTCAGCGAAGGAGGTGGGGAAGTTTGACCGATTACACTGCCAGATACGGGCTGGAATTCAACCCTTTTATCAAAAACGCTAAGGACATCCTGCTGGAAACCACAGAATCTTCGGAAGCCCGCACACGCCTTGACTATCTGAAGGACACACGGGGCTTCGGCGTCCTCACCGGGGAGCCCGGACGGGGTAAGACCACTGCCGCAAGAACCTGGGCCGGCTCGCTGAACCCCTCCCTGTTCAAGGTCTCTTACAGCAGTCTTTCTTCCCTTACAGTCATGGATTTTTACCGGCAGGTTGCAGCCGGGCTGGGCGTGGAGCCGTGTTTCCGTAAAAATGAGCTGTTCGATGATATCCAGCATGAGGTGAAGCGCTATGCCCTGGAAAAACGGGTCACTCCCGTGATCGTCATCGATGAGGCAGACATGCTCAGCCACAAGGTATTGTCAGACCTTCAGGTAATGTTCAACTTTGAAATGGATTCCAGGGACCTGGCCGTTGTTCTCCTGGTGGGGCAGCCACGGCTCAATACCACCCTTAACCAGAGTACGCATGAATCCCTGCGCCAGAGAATCGTGATGAATTACCACATGGCCGGAATCAGCAAGGAAGAGGGGCGGACGTATATCACACGCAAGCTGGAAGGGGCAGGAAGCCGGCAGACAGTATTTGACGCTAATGCAATGGAAGCTGTTCTGAATGCCGCAGGCGGAACCCCACGCATGATCAACAAAATCTGCAGCCGCAGCCTGATGATCGGTGCCAGCCAGAATAAGGATATCATTGATGCCGACACTGTGCGGAAGGCAGTAGAAGATAATCAGTTAGGCTAAAAGCAGACAGGGCCATACATTACTTCAGATGTGTGGCTCTGTTATTATGCGGAATAACCGCCATTTAGCCTGACCATCACGCTATTTGGACCTGAAAGCACATCCAAATAAACTGACGAAAACGGCTCCAAATAATTCGCCGGATGACACAAGGCTTAAAATGACCCACATGACGAGCGCGAAGCCCGCGATGAGGCCCAGGATGTTGCCGATGAGAGGACAGATGGAATGCCTTCTCACCCACTTGGCGTATTCAGAACCAGCAGGGCCGAACACGTTGTGCCAGAGTCTCATAATCTCTTTCATGATAATCTCTCCTTTCGTTCTCCGCCCTGCTGCGGGATATTATTCCTCCCGTTGTCAATAGCTTCCTATGGGGCACCTGACGCATCTCAGCGCACTTTTTCCGGGTTCTTCCAGTAGAGCGCGAAGTCTTTGGTATAGATGCTGTAGGACATGGCCATGTCCTCTGGGGGGTCTATGGCGAACCAGTCGGTCAGGAACCGGTCGTAGCAGATGGCCGTCTCCGGTTCACTCACATCCATCAAATCCTCCCCGTAAACGAGCCGGTTGATGTCCTCGGTCAGGTCGATGTCCTGCCATGCGCCGTTCAGCCATACCATGGTCCAGGTATGCCCTGTGTCCGTGCCGTATATGCCTTTGCTGTCGGCGGTGGTGCAGGGGATGCCGAGCTCCCGGCACATGATGAGATAAATGTTGACGAAATCACGGCATATACCGGCATGGGTCCGGTAGACGCCCAGGCTCCCGTCCCACTGCTCCGCCACGTTGTCACGGGGATTGCAGTCCAGCTCCGTAGCCACGTAGACGTCATAGGCCAGGTTCTCCGTCATCCAGTCATGCAGCATGGCCGCTTTCAGGCTGTCCGGCAGGGATTCATCAGGGACGATCTCATGGGCGAGAGCACGCCATTCATCCGTCTCGCAGTGGTGGCCGCGTTTCGGCTCATAAGTGGGATAGCAGATGTCCTCCGGGGTCACGGCCAGGGAGTTCTCCGGTGTGACGCCCCAGTCCGCAGCTATCTTGTCAAAGAGCGCCGGTTTGGCCAGGATGCTGTCCCGGACGGCCTCTTCATCCATAAAGGCCGTGCTCACGATATAGGCCATGCCGCCGTTCACATAGAGGCTCAGCATGCTGTATCCGGCATCTGTCTTATCATTCCCGTCTGCAGGTGCCGTGAAGGCCATGACCAGGGTGTAGAGGCCGTTCCCGTAGCCGCCCAGGTCCACGGAGGTTTCTTCCGTGCAGCTTGCCGCAAGCTCGGAATGCTCCGGCCTGTAGTATTGGTCACAGTCGCGGAGGATGGCGGCGACCACGGGCTCCACGCCGTCCAGATAGGAATAGGCCATGTAGTACAGGGTGCCGCCCTCCGTGCGGGCCTTGATGCCGTAGTAGAGCTCGTAGTTCCTCATGGTGCCGTCCAGCAGGGTGCCGGACACGCCTTCTTTTCTGAAATGGTAGGCGCTTTCCGTCCGGCCGTCGTAGTAGGCCTGGGTGACCACGGTGTTCTCGCCGACGGATTGCAGGCAGGGGAGCAGGGAGTGCACATGTTCTCCGACTTGTTCTGGTTCTGCGACTTCCACAGGCTCTTTTGTCCAGGTGGGCTGTTCTGTTCCTGCCGGTGCAGCCTGGCTCCTGGAGCACCCGGCGAGGGATGCCGCCAGGGCAAGCAGGGCACAGGCGGCACGCAGCCGGTGTTTCAGTATCTTCATATATAATATCCTTCCTTATATAGGATTGCGCCTATGGCAGCCTGGCCCTCATGCAGCTGGTGGTATCGACTTTAAGCTGAAGATTTCCGCTACGAAAATATGTCGCATCATTGCCCCAGGCAACCAGAAAGAGGTTCCTCAATATGCGTCATATGCCGCCTTGTCCTCATTCGCCTTACGGCGGAAATAATTAGCGTTATACTCGGCATTTTCGCTATTTCTGTCCTTTTCATATTCGTCCTCCCACCATTGCGCTAGCTTTTCCTGGTTCTGCCAGGTATTATAAAGCTGCTGCCTGCTTTCTTCCTTCTCTTTCTTTTGGCGCCACATCTCCTCGTCTGCAGCAATTGCCTCCCGTTGCTGCTCCAGCCACTTCCCGGCACTGCTGTTTTGGAACCTGCTGGAGTCTGTGCCATTGAGGGTGATATCAATTACATCAAAAAGGCACTTGGCAGCCACGCCTGCTATCAAAACGGCTCCCGCAGTATCGATCGCATTCAGGATTTCCTGGCGCTCGCTATAGACAGTCATATACTTGTAGCCTTCTGCAATACCCTTGTCATACAGTCCCCCGTCCAAATACTGCAGAAAGTTGGCCTGGCCCTCCAGCATGCCGTTCTGGTAGACACCATCGTAGTATTCATAGCGGTCGCCCGTTGAACTTTCTCTGCATGACCAGCCGCTTCCCGTGAGCGCCCCGTTAACAAATGTGCCCTCGTAGAGCCTGGTAAGCCAGTTGCATTCGCCGCCCATGTTAGAATATCCCTCGTATTCCATCAGCGAGCCTTCCCCGTTCGGGGCTCCGGCTGCCCATTCTCCCGAATATGTAAGGACTGCCTGGCGGCTCCCCTCCTGATACTCACCGGAGAAGACGCCTTCCCCGCATGGAGCGGTGGACTTCCATTCCCCGGTATAGGTGCCCTCGTACCGCCCATAGAAATAGGCATGGTCCTTTACCTTGCGTATGGGCATGCTGCACTCATGGTCCTTCAGCATCTGAATCTCGCTGGACAGGGCCGATACCTTTATCTCCCACCGATCGTAGTCGTCCATGGTGAGAGAATTGTCCTCGTTTTCCGCAAGGACAGACAGGAGCTCTTCCTGTAGGCCAAGAATTTCATTGCATGTCTCACAGGAACGGGATTGGCCAATCCACCTCAACAGCAACACGGCGGCTGCAAGGACAAGGACCGGGACTACAGCCTTCTTCCAGAATCTCTTTTCCCTGCCCGGTGCCATTGCGGCAGGCTGGGAACCAGAAGCCTCCTGCTGCGGCTCCTGGCTGGCTGCCGGCGTCTCTGCAGGCAGCCTTGCACCGCACCGGCCACAGAAATTTGCGGAAGGCCTGTTCTCTTTTCCGCAGTTTGGACATTTACTCATCATGATTCCTCCTTCGGATTTTGTTCCGCGTCCTGGCGCGGGAATTGACGGGCACATGGAATGTATCCGTCCTCATTCCACACTCTTATACCAAACCAGCTTGTACCAACCCAATTCGTTGTCGACGGAAAGCTCGTATTCCAGAACAAGCCCCTCTTCGCTTTCATCATAGGTCAGCCGCATGTTGTAGTCCTGCAGGCCGGCTTCGTATACTGCGGTTCCAGAAGTATTGTATATCTGCGATGTAAAGCACAATGCGCCGTCCTTGTACTCCGTCTCCGACAGGGGGATGGCCAACGTGGGGTTGGGTTTGTAATTAGTGCCTATATGCAGGGCATTCTCTGTGATGCTGACACTGCGTGGGGTGGCCGGCGAGGTAAACATGTTGACGTACATCCCTGCCAACTCCCAGTTGCCCTGAAACTGGTCCAGAAAGCTATCTTCTTTGCCGCCTGTACGCCGGGAAAAAATCAGCACCAGAACAACCACCGCCAGGGCGGCGATGCAGATGATTTTCATATTGCGCCTGAGTTTGGGGCTGGCTTTTTCCATGGCGGAAGCCGCTGCGTCAGCACCACGTTTGGCTGCAGGGCCGGCTTTTTCCATGGCGGAAGCCGCCGCATCAGCGCCGCGCTTGACTGCAGGGCCAGCTTTTTCCATGGCGGAGGCCGCCGCGTCAGCACCGCGCTTGACTACAGGGCCAGCTTTTTCCATGGCGGAAGCTGCGGCGTCAGCACCGCGCCTGGCCATGGAACGGGCCTTCTCCAGGGCCGAATCCGCCGCGTTCTGCCCAGGCCCTGCGGCAGATGTCCCGGCTGTCTGCTGGTTCTCTTCCACAAGCGCCCCACACTCAGGGCAGAACCTCGAGTTGCCCTTGATTTTGGTTCCACAATTTGTACAAAATGCCATTTTTATTCCCTCCAGTTTCTGAACTTATATTATATACCGACGGCATGCCCCCTGGTGCAGATCCCTTTCTCCAGCTGGGTGGGGATATTCGTAGAGGATTTCCTGCATCCTGGCCAGTGTGCCGCGGACATAAGCCAGCCCATCCACCAGCCCGTCATGGCTTTGCTCCATCTGCCCTACCTCCGCCACCAGGAGCGGCCCCTGTCCCCATGCCGTATATCCATGTTGGTCTCTCCTTTCCCTGTTCCAGAACAGGTAATATCCCTATGTGTTTCTTGCCGCAGTAAATATCCCTAAAATAAATATCCCGAGCACAAATCCGCTCAGCACAAGCCCGATGACGGACATCCATTTCCTCCCGGCTTTCAGGCCCTTCACGCCAAAGGCCACGCCCGCGATGCTGGCCAGGAGCGACAGGAGGAACAATGCCGTGGACAGGAAGACGATGGACAGGCCCCCTGCCGCCAGCGCGTAAAGCGCCGGGTTGCCTTTCAGCTTCTCCACGTACTTCCCGAAGCCCCGCTTCGGGGCTCCTGCATCCAGATTGTGGACAGCCGCTGGCCCTGATGCCGTCAGCCGGGCCGCCTCCGGTACCGGCGCCCCTGGCACGGCTGTCTCCGGCACAGAGCCTGGTTCAACGGCTTCCTGTGCCGGGGCGGACACGGATGGCGGCCCGGGCTCCGGACGGGCAGCTTCCTGGACAGGGGCAGGCCCGGACAGCGGCCCAGGCTCCTGCACGGCTGCCGCATTGGCCCCTGGGGTCAGGGACGGGTCGAACACGCGGCTGCTGACCGATTCGATGGTGCCCCTCAATGCCATCAGGTCATGCACTGACTTCCTGTTCACGGAAGCGTCCCGGAAGAAATTGATGAATGCGTCCGAGATGTCGTATTTGGACAGGGCATCCTGCTCCAGGAGAGTGGACAGGCTGGTATACGCGGACTTCATCGCCCGCATGATGTCGTTGGACGTGTTGTTGGTGTTGGTGGCGATGTTCCCGCCCTGGTTGAGTATCTCGTTCTTCACCCCGCGCTCCACGTTTGGCTGGTCCGTCGTGTCCCCCAGGTGCAGGCTGTCCCCAAGGGACACGAACACTATCGGCTTCCTGTTGTTGACGGCGGTGAGCAGCTCCAGGAAACAGGCATAGCTCTCGATGTAGGCCTGGCTGACAAAGGCGAGCATCATGTCCGAGCCGCGCACGTTCCGCAGCATGGGCACGATCCACCTGTCGTTCACCTTGTCGAACGCCTTGTCGGCATAGGCACGCAGGCCGTACCGCCCCTGGAGGGGCACGACGGCATCCTTGAAGACCATCTCCCAGTTCTCGCTGGCATAGCTCACGAACACATACGGCTTCCGCTGGGAGCACTCCGTTATGTCCAGGTGCTCCTCCAGGTATTCCGACCGCTCCTTTTTCTGTGCATCGCTCAATCCCATTATCCTTTAGCCCTCTGCTTTCTCATAAGTCCTTTCAAATATATCCTTTTTGATGACATAGATGTCCTGGCGGTCGTCATCCCGGCTGACCAGCCAGTCCCCGGCCTCGCCCAGATGCCATTCGCCCCATCTGGTCAGCACCTCCGCCCGGCAGGACAGCTGGGCGGCCCATATCAGGGCGCCGTCCCTGGCGATGTATGTCCTGGCGTAAGGGGCCAGCAGCCTGGCCTCCCTGTCGGCATAACGGTATACCTTCGGCTGCCAGGGGGCCCCGCCGTCGATGGGGAAGGGCTCCTCCAGCAGGTCATAGTTCTTCCGCAGGGCAGCCTCCCCGCTGTGGTAGGTCTCCCCGTCCACGCCGACCATGATGTAGAGCTCCGGCGTCACCTTCTTCCTGGCATCACCCTCCAGCATCCGGATGAGGATCTCCTCCCCCTCCGGGAACAGGTCCGTGGCCTTCACGTAGCCCATGGGCACCTTCTTCTTGCGGAAGAGGGCCGGCCCGGTGCTGCAGAGCCCCCTTGCCCTCTCCAGGCTGTACTCCCCCGTGCGGATCCGCTTCGGGGGAATCCTGAAATAGTCTGCCAGCAGCCTGTAGAGCAGCCTTCCGACGGCTCCGCTCAGGTCGTCCCAGCCGTCCCCCGCGCAGGCCTCTCTCAGGAGCTCCATGGGCAGGCGTCCCGCCGCCTTGGTGGGTGCGCCGCCCCCGTCGTCCCCCATGCCCCTGACCAGCCAGTGGACCAGATCGGCGGCACTGTGCCCGCTCCTGCGGCAGCGCACGGAGACCTTCGCCCCCTGGCTCCCGCCCAGCATGCAGTAGGCTACGCCTACATCCACTCCCGCCACCTTCATCAGACCATCGCCCACGGTGCCCAGGATGTCCGGGTCGCAGGGCTCCACCTGTGCCACCGCAAAGCGGTGCTCATGGTTCACGTGCAGGCTGTCATAAGCGCGCCCGGTGATCCGGAGCTCCTCCAGGGACAGGTTGACGCCCTGCAGCTCCGTCACGATGTCCATGTCGTACTGCAGCTCCTCCAGCATGCACCTGTCCATCTTCTGGGCCGTCTTCAGCTCCTGGGTGTCCATGTACAGGCCATAATACAGGAGGGTCTGCAGCCCTGCGTCCTCCTCCACGGGGAACCCGACCTCCTTCAGCATGGCCCACAGGAGCGTGGCGCAGGAGCCATAGCCGTCTGCCTCTGTGCGCACCTCGTGCAGCCTGGGCAGCGCCTCCCCCTCCCTGACCGTATGGTGGTCGATGACGGCCAGGTCCCTGTGTGGCAGCGCCGAGACATTGCGCTCGCCGGCCCGGCAGTCCACCGTGACAAGGAGCCCCGCCTCGCCCTCCGGCTCTTCCACGTAGGCCAGCGGGATCCCGAACTTCCGGAGCATCTCCTGCAGGCTGCCCCTTGCCACCTTCTGGGGGCCGGAGTAGGCCAGCCTGGGGGACTTCCCGTTCCGCTCCAGGTACTTCAGCAGGGCGAACCCGCTGGCGGCTGTGTCCGCGTCAGGACTGTCATGGCACTGAACCACGATATCGTCATAGCTCAACAGGTCGGCCAGTCTCATTTCAAAGATAGCTCCTAATCCTATTCAGGACGGGCCATATTTATATGGCCGTCTCTATCGTTCCCATCGGTTCAGCCACAGGGGACAGGTGGTCACCGTCCCCACAGGCCAATCCGCTGAGACGCAAAAAGCGGCGCAGGGCCTAAAATCCCTACACCGCGACAACGCACTATAAACCATTCCCCCTTGCTAATTGGGCATAAAAAGGGTATAATGGTCTTGGGTGCAAAATAAATTTGCTGTGTGGGAGAGGCTCATTCTCCTGCGCCCTGCCTTTTTTGCTATCTCGCTTATTATTTTACATGATAGGGCGGGAAAATGCAATAGGCATTCATGCGGTTCGGCAGCCCGGGCCGCATTTTTTGATTGGACAGCGGCATATGGGGCCGCATCGGACGGGAGTGTGGGGCGGCGGCCTGGGCCTGGTCATCAGGGACATGGCGGATTCTCCTTTCTTTGTTGGTGGAAGCGGGCTGGATAGGACAGCGTGAGGGTGGGACAGCAGACGGGGGCGGAGGAGACAGCGGGGGACGGCTGGGAGGGACAGGACAAAGGGATGGGCAGCTGTCTGCCATATAGGACAGTAGGATAATGCCTGTCATTGCCTGCTGGGGGCTGTAGCATTTTTTGTATCATTTTTTCGGCAGGGGTGCCAGACAGAATCCCCTCATATATGGGGAGATTCTCGGCAGAAACCGCCCAATGTATCATGTAGCATTTTTTTGAGAAAACGGATTATTGTTGTAAGCTATGATGGAGGCGGCCTTCTTTGCCGCATCCTGCTTACAGACATGCCGGTCCAGGTATCCGTATATCTCCTTCGGCGTGCCATAGCCATAGCCCTCATCCCCGGACAGGGCATCATCGTCATCCCACCCGGAGGGAGCAGGCGCCTCCTCATGCAGCAGCGTCACCCGGTCGTCATACCAGGGGTAGGGCTTCTTGTCCTTGTTCTCCATAATCGCTTTGCCTCCTTCCATGCATGTACAGTTGGTTTCTTTTCCCTGGCTCTGGGCATCAAAAAACAGCCTGCCAGGGGATGCATGCGGGCAGACTCCTGGCCTGCTCACATGATTTTCCTGACACGCTGGTTATAGGTTTTTTAGGTATTTAATATCTAGGGGGGACAACATCCCCTGCCGGAATCCCACCGACTGCATCTTATGGTAACCCAGCAGGGCAATGTTGTCAAGCCCCCATACAAATTTTTTTCTCTTTGGCTGCCTGGATTTCCCGGATGTTCCCCGGGGCAGCCCTGCATCTGGCCTTGGCTGCAGCCCCTGTCCTCCATTGGACGGCCGGGCCCGCCTGGGCGGGCCGCTATGTTCCAGTATATGCCTTTTTCAGAAAGAAAAGCTTCCTGAACATTTCCGGATATATCGGGAAGAGAAGAGTGGCGCACCAAAAACAGCTGTTCCTACTTTGGTGCAAAAATAAAGGCTTCCAGTACCTGCCTGAAAGCCTCTACCATTGTTCCTTCAATGGGACAATAATTGCAAACACATTCCGATGTATCGAAAGATACGATTCCCAAAAGGGGTTCGGAACTGCGCGTTCTGATGGAAGCAAAGGGGCTCGAACCCTTGGCCTCCCGCTAGTCAGGCGAGCGCTCATCCCAGCTGAGCTATGCTTCCATGTCAATCAGTATAACACAAATATTCCAAATTGGGAAGATGGTTTTTTCAAATATTCTGCTTTTCTAACTTGCATTTTGACTATTACACTTCATTTTTTCATCTTCCATGTGAAAAGGTAACATCTTTTTATAACACCTGTTCCTCACTGAAAACACATCCTCCCTCAACACGCAGAATCCTGTCCGCAACGTGTATTGTAGATGCTTTGTGGGTAATCAGCAGAATGCATTTTCCTTCCTGCTTTAACTGCAAAACAGTATTCAGTAATATTGTTTCCGCTTCAGAGTCTAAAGCCGCTGTCGGCTCGTCAAATATATACACAGGCGCATTTTTCAGCAGTGCACGGGCAAGAGAAACTTTTTGCCTTTGCCCGCCCGATAATTGACCGCCATTTTCACCCACATCACGCCTGAAAAAAGTCTCTCTGTCTTCCGTAATACCTGCCATTGCCGCCGCATGATTGACCTCTTCTTCCGTTGCCATTAAATTGCCATACCGTATATTTTCGTATACTGCAACGGGAAAGATATCGTTATGTTCCGGTGCATACGCGATGGATTTCCTCAAGATATCCAGGGAAAGATCCCTGCAGTTTTCTTCTCCAAGGAAGATTTCCCCCTGATACTCTATCATCTGCATCAGGGCTTTCACCAGGGTGGATTTCCCGCTGCCGCTTTCACCTACAATACCGGTGCATTCCCCTGGGGATACAGTAAAGGATACATCTTTCAGAACCTGGCGATTCCCATATGCTACGCAGACGTTCCGAAAAGTTATGGCATAATTTCCGGGAGCCCTCCCTCGTCTGCCTCCACGGTTCTCCGCCTTTTCATCCTCAAAGGAGAGCACCGAATTCACCCTTTCAAAAGACAGGGAATGCTCGCTGTACTGAAGGAAGGAAATGGCAAAATTTTTCGTATACATAATAAAACAGCGGCAAAGCTGATGAATAAACAATACCACAGGCACGCCGATGCTTCCGAACACCGCCATAATACAGGCGAAGGGGGTCAGCAGATACATGCAGCTGTCCGCTACCATACCGGAAGTCAGTATTTTCAACGTCTCAAGTCTCACCCTGCAGCATTCTCTCTGATAAAGCTGCTCCGCTGCTTCCTCTATTTTCCGGCTCATCGTTCTTTGGGCACAGTACTGCCTGATACTCATTTTTCCCCGTATGGCGTCGCTGCAACTGGAAGCACAGACTTCTTTTGCCTGTAAAATTTCCGTTTGCACTTGCTTTATCCTGCACACAAATATGAAATTCAACAGGATGACAATTCCGCCCAACAATACCATAATCATTCCAATCCGAAAATCAGCCGTTAAAACTGCGATCATATACCCCGTCCCCACAAACAGCGGGTAAAGTACACCGAACATATCCCTGGAAGCAATCTGCGTACTCTGTTCGATATCCGTATTATACCGTATTAAAAATTCTCCGCGGCCGATTTTCTGCAAATTATTCATTGGTGTACGCACCAGCCTGTCATAAAAGTCATCTCTCAGCTCATTTTCCGTAAAAGCGGAAAAAAGTGAAAAAGCGCATAAACCCATTCCGTCTATCCAGGAAAGCAGGAGCAAAACAAACAGTGTAATCAGCAGCATTCCAAAAATTTCCCACAGGGATGCCCGGCGTTCCGTTATCATTATAACGTATCTCTGCAGTCTGTCTGCAAAATACAGATTGGTTGCCGTACTGAAAAATGCCGGTACAAAAATTCCGCACACCCAGAGTTTCCTGTTTCTGCGGATATATTTCATCATGGAAAGTAATGCCTTCATTTCATGCATCCTCCTTTCTTTCCGGCTGTCGCAGCTTTCGGTCTTCTCCTTTTTGTGTCTGCCCTTTCTTCCTGTTTGCCATTTTTTCCTGATAAAGCTTCCTGTACAGCTCACAGCTCCGGAACAATTCATCATGAGTTCCAAACGCAGCCGCTTTCCCTTCGCTTAAAACAAGCACTTTATCGAATCGCTGTACCTCCTCCAAATCATGCAAGATAACCAGCAACGTCCTGTCTGCACAGTCCGAAAACAAATAGTCCCAAATCGCACCCGCAGTGTCGCAGTCCAGGGCGGACACCGGCTCATCAAGCAAAAGTATGTCCCCGGCTTTTAAAAAGGCTCTGGCCAAATTAATGCGCTGCATCTGCCCCTTTGAAACAGACTGAACTGTAGTATTCACTTCAGTATCGTATCCTCCGGCAAGCGTCCGAATATACGGATCCAACTGTGCATTTTTACAAGCGGCAATCAATTCCTCCTCCCCTCCCTCCGCTTTCGCTATTTTTATATTATCCCGAAAAGCGGCCTGGAACAGGAACGCTTCCTGAGCTGCCACTGTGATTTGCTCTCTTATAACCTGGAGCGAAAGTTCTGCCATATCATTCCCTCTGAAATAAACCTGATTTTTCCCCGTTGTATATAGTCCCCCCAGCAATTTGAACAATGTGGTTTTTCCGCTGCCGCTGAACCCAACTACCGCAATTTTCTCTCCTTCCTCCACAAGGCAGTTTATATCCTGCAGTACAACTGTGTTTCCATAGGAAAAAGAAAGCTCCCGCATTTCAAATACCGGCATTCCTTTTTGCGCTTGAAATGCCTGAACCTGCCTGTCCCACATATCCTCATCCTGCAACTCAAAAAACTTCCGAATACGTTCCGTGCCTGCTTTTGCAGCGGGCAGGCAAAGGGGGACGCTGCCAAGAACCAACAGCCCCTCTCCCACAAAATTTGCAAGAAGGATAATACTTGTCAATCTGCCCAAAGTCATCTCTCCACTGTAAATAAAATATGCACTCAGAAACAGGAGAAGGATACTGCTGATATGTCCAAAGCAGCGATTGTATTCTTCCGCCAGTCTCTCAAGCCACAGACGCTTTTTTCGTATTTTCCCATATTCATCCAGTTTCTCTCTGTGTCTGTCCCGAAATATCTGTTCCAGCTGAAATGCTTTGATCAGCATGATAAATTGAAGCGAATCGGTAAAATGAGACAGTACCCTGGCATAGGCACTCTTTTCCTTCTCATGGAACGGTGAGAGCTTTTGGGAAAATAATACCCCGGGAACTGCATTCAAAGGTATTGCACACAACACACACAGGGCGAATTTCCAATTGCACCATTGAAACAGGGTTGCAGGGACAATCCCAAGACAAACGGGCAGAACGCCGCACTTCATCACCAGTTCAATCCAGTTTTTTATGCTGTCTATATCCCTGGTAACCATGGCAAGCAACTCTCCCTCTTCTGTCTGTTCCATTGCCGGATATTGCACGGAGCATATCTTTGCACCCAAATGTACCTGCATGGAACAGACAAAACCCGCAAGCATTTTACCTCCATAAAAGGTAACTGCGCCTGAACCGATTATATAAATCAGCAGACTGACAGCTATGGTGGAAAAATGATAAAAAGTTTCCTCTAATCCCTTCTCAACGGCATCAATGATACTTCCAAGATGCTGTGTTGCCAGAAATTGGGCAGCAGCCACGATAAAGGAAAGAAACATCATCACCGCAGTTTGAAAATAAATTCTGCTTCCATATATGCCTTTGATAAAATAATAAATCTTCATCCCTGTTCTCTCCCTGGAAATTGCCGGTACAATCTGTTTGCAATATGGCGGGCCCCGGCTCTGGTCTGTCCAATTTACCGCCACACTTAAAAAACATACATATTCTTGAATTATAGCCTCAAAATTTATATTGGTAACACATTAACAATTTTGTAATGAATCATTCATTCCAATATTCTTTTAAAGGAAAGGGCGCATAAATAAGCACCCTGTCTCATCGTAACCATAGGGCTTTAAACCTGATAAGCCCTATTGATAATCCCAATACAAATCTCTCTCGCGGCATTCCCTGGAATCGGCTCACCAGGGAAGGAAAGGTTTGCGTTCAAGGCCCACCATGTCAATGTATTTGTCAGAAAAAGAACATGCGCTGACATATGGGAAAGACTTCTAATCTGTCCCGCCTCCATATATAACTTCAGGTTCTCCTTCAGTTTCTCAAAATATGCCGTTTTCTGACAGCTATATACTTCGTTGAGTTCCTCCAATGCTTCTGTATTCTTCTCAATATTGCCAAAAGCAAGAAGATAATCTGCAAACAGGTCAAATAATCCATTCATCAGACTACAGAAATCTTTACACAGTTCTCCGTTCTTATCGGTAATGTCCAGAACCTGCGCAAAACCATCCTCCGCTACTTTTCTTAACAATTCCGTCAAAACAGGAGTTTCCACCGGCTTAACAGGCAGCAAAATTTCACCCGAAAGATATTCTTTATCAAGCGCAGCGCGGATTACAAAAGTAAGAACAGCATCCTTTCCGGTAAACATGGAATACATGGTGCCTACTGCAATTCCCGATGCCTTCGCTATTTCCGCCATCTTTGTATTCGCATATCCTTTCGCGTCAAACAGACGTCCTGCTTCCAAATAGATTTTCTGCAATCTAAAACTGTCCATAAATAACTCCTTTCCCTAAATCAGAATGAACCATTCATTATAATTATACTGCTTTATTCCAGATTGTCAAGCGCAAAATCGCTGTAACCTTCAGACAGATTATGCAAGATTATGCAGATTATGCGATCCGGCAGATGAAGCTGTCTTACGCTGCACTTTCCGACAGAAAAAAGACTGCCGTCTCTGTCTTCTGACAGATCACGACAGCCTTCCTGGCTATCTATCCCGCATAAAAATCCATTCGCCTTACTCTGGCCATACTATGTCATAGACCGACTTCAGTCGTCCTGAACATAAACTGCCGCATCCTGTCAGCAATACAGCTCATCATCCGAAACAAAGTTCAGAATCTCCTCATTCAACGTCACCCCGAAGTCCCTGCCGATATCCCGCAGATTATCGTCCGTGATCACCTGCCTGGGCGGCTTTCCTCCGGTGGCCGCCAGCGCAATAGAAGCAATCTGCGCCGCTTTCTCAATGGTATGCATTAATCCAAACGCCGTATCAAAATCCGGGCCGGATACAAACAATCCGTGGAAAGACCAGATAGCCGCGTCAAACTTCTCCATCAGCACACAGGTAGCCTTCGCAATCTCAGGACCGCCGGGCACCATCCAGGGCACCACGCCCACACCGCCCGGGAATACCACGCAGCACTCCGTCGCGCTCTTCCAGAGCATCCTGGTAAACACTTCGGATTTCAGAGGAAGCACATAGGTCAGCGCAATCACATAAGGCGTATGGGCATGATAAATCACCCTGTTTGCGCCATCCGTCACACGCTTTCTGACGGAATGGTTCATAAAATGAGTGGGAAACTCACTGGTGGGCTTTCCGCCGTTCTCCAGCCCCCAGACAATGCGGTAAGCATCTCCCGTATCGTTGATCTCCACGATACAGATGCTGTTCTGAGGCTCCAGTCCCACATTCTGCAGGAATTTGCCGCTTCCTGTGGAGATAAAGTATTCATTCTTCAGATTGTCGGCCTCCACTCCCAGCTTCACCCAGGGTCCCGGCTCCGCCTTGAAATAAGGCCTGCACTCCGCCACTTCTTCCTCTTTCATGCGGTAAGTCAGATTTCCGCCGTTCCTCTCATGCCACCCCTGCCTCACACCGTCATGGCACATGCGGATATAATCTTCCATTACCTTTACGCCGAATATTGTATTCATCAATGCTCCCTTCCCACAGTTTCCTGTTAACAATTTCCTGTCCCTGATTATCTCTTTAACTGGACTTCATCCTCATACTTCTTAACCTCGGCAAAGAAATCCCTGTCGGACACTACGCCGCAGCGCTCACAATACTCATTCCAGACATCACCGAAAGGCAAGGTCTTCACAGCCTCCTGCTGCACCATCAGCTCCGTCATCCTGTTCTCATCCTGCAGCTTCTTCAGCTGTGCATTGGGAGTGCACATTGCGGAAAGCAGTGCCTTCTGCCAGCTGCGGAAGCCCATGGCCCATGCAGATACGCGGTTGATGCTGGCATCAAAGTAATCCAGTGCCATATAAACTCTGTCAAGCCCGTCACATCTGACGATTTCCTTTGCCATCTCTTTTGTCTCGTCATCGAAAAGCACCACATGGTCGCTGTCCCAGCGGATAGGCCTGGTAATATGAAGGGCGATTTCCGGATAGAAGCACAGCAAAGCAGGAATCTTGTCCGATACTACTTCAGTAGGATGATAATGCCCGTTGTCCATCAGAGGAAGGCAGCCTTCGTGGGTGGCCGCGAAACTTAAGGTAAATTCCGCGCTTCCTGCCGTAAATGCCTCCACGCCGATGCCGAAGACCTTGGACTCTACGCAGGGCTTTACCTTACTCCTGTCAAAGGGCTCGGACAAAATCGCCTCAATGGACTCCTTGTATCTCATTCTGGGACCCATACGATCCGCCGGAATATCCTTATAGCCGTCACCGGTCCAGATATTCATGACACAGGGAATGCCTGTCTCCTCCGCAAAATACTGAGAGATGCGGATACATGCTTTGCCGTGCTCGATCCAGAATTTCCTGGTCTCCTCGTCGGGGCTTGAAAGGGTCAGGCCGTCCTTTACCTTATCGTGGGAGAAGAAGGTAGGATTGAAATCGATCCCCATGTTCCTTTCCTTTGCGAACTCCACCCACTTTGCAAAATGCTTCGGCTCAATCTTGTCACGGTCCACGAACTCGCCGGGTTCAAAAATTGCATAGCTCGCATGGAGATTCAGCTTCTTCTTACCGGGCATCAGGCTCAGGGCCTTGTCCATGTCCTGCATCAGCTCTTCCGGTGTCTTCGCCTTTCCGGGATAATTACCGGTAGTCTGGATACCTCCGGTCAGGGGGCCGTCATGGTCAAATCCCGTCACGTCATCTCCCTGCCAGCAGTGAAGCGCTACGGGAGCCTCCATACATCTGGCGATAGCCGCCTCCACATCCACGCCGCAGGAGGCGTAAATCTCCTTTGCGGATTCAAATCTTTCCTTTGCTGTCATTTTCTCTTTCCTTTCTTATTCTGTTTCCATGTCACTGTCTTCCACTTCATCTCCGACATTTATATCCGAAAATAGATCCGTCTGCCGTTTTCCGTACCGCTTTCCAACTGCCCGTTGCCATACCGCCATTTGTCCCGTCGCTGCCTGGAAATTTCCGGAAAATATACTCACAACCAGAAACATTTGTCAATGTGTATGCCCTGCTATCCGTTTATGCCAGCAAATGTTTTCCGGAATTTTTCGCAAACCCGCTTTCCTATTTATAAATATGGATCGGGAAAGAGCGGAACACACAGCTGCGTGCATCCTTCAGGCCTGCCAATTCCCCGGCCGTGATCATCTGGGCCGCCACATTGCCGATGGCCGTAGCCTCCGTAGGCCCCGCGTAGACCGGAATTCCCGTAGCCTTTGCTGTCAGCTCATTTAAGTATTCTGCGTTGGAGCCGCCGCCCACAATATGGATGCGATCATAGTGAAGTCCTGTCATGCTCTCCAGCTCCCCTATGGTTTTCGCATAGCATTTCGCCAGGCTGTTGTAGATAACGGATGCCACCTCCGCAAGCCCTTCCGGCACCTGCTGCCCGGATTCCTCACATGCTTTGCGAACCTCTTCCGTCATATTGGCCGGTGCCAGGAACCGGTCGTCATTACAGTCTACAATGGAGGGAATCGTGCATTTGGAAGCCATCTCGCAGATTTCTCCAAAGCCCAGGCCACCGCCGATTTCCTTCTTCACGGACTGAATCATCCACAGGCCCATGATATTCTTCAGATAGCGGAAACGGTAGTCATAGCCGCCCTCATTGGTCAGGTTGTTGGCCTTACTCTCCGGGGAACAGTCTGCCTTCATAAGCTCGGTTCCCATGAGGGACCAGGTTCCCGAACTGATGTACAATGCATTGTCGCTGTCCGTGGGCACTGCAAGCACTGCGGAACCGGTATCATGGGTGGCAGGTACTACCACCTTGCAGTCAAATCCCACTTCTTCTCTGACGCTCTCCGCCAGGCTGCCGATCTCGGTGCCGGGAGCCACAATTTTCCGGAAAATGCGTTTCGGATAACCCAGTTTTTCAATCAGCTCCATATCCCACTCTTTGGTATCGGGCGTAATCAGCTGGCCGGTGGTGGCTTCCGTATATTCCGTCACCGCCACGCCGGAAAGCATATAATGGAAATAATCCGGCATCATCAGCAGCGTCTCCGCCTTCTCCAGATACTCCGGTTTCTTCGTCTTCAGAGCCATCAGCTGGTAGACGGTATTGAAGATCGCCTTCTGGATTCCGGTGCGGGCATACAGCTCGTCCTCCGGAATCAGCTTATATACTTCCTCGTCCATTCCCTTCGTGCGCCCGTCACGGTAAGCCACCGCATTGCCGATCCGATTGCCCTCTCTGTCCAGCAGCACAAAATCCACACCCCAGGTATCCACGCCTACGCTGACAGGAATCTTCCCCAGCTCTGCACACTTCTTCATGCCAAGCTTAATCTGCGCAAAAAGCTCCTCCACATCCCAGACCAGCTCGCCGTCCTTCTCCACCATTCCGTTGGGAAAACGATGTACCTCTTCCAGTACCATTTTGCCCTCCTCCAGATGCGCCAGTATGTGGCGCCCGCTGGATGCTCCGATATCAATCGCCAGATAATACCCGGTTTCCGATTTTGCAGCGCAGCTTAAATCCGTCTCGTTCATTGCCATCCCTCTCCTTTCCTCAGTTCCTTATTCTCATGATAAAGAAATTGTACCACACTTTCGGGAACAAAAAAAGAGATTTTTTCATTTTCTCCAAAACAGGTATTTTTTCAGCAGAAAATGATGTGAAATATAGCTAAAAATAGCTGTTGTTTTTTGTAAGCGGTACCATCCCACTTCACCTGCCGTACAATCCCCTCCAATCCCTGAACCATACATACCCTGAAAAAATTCTCACCTGTGGATTGCAACCGCACTGGTGAAAAAATTTACCAGTTCTGTCCGATTTTCGTTAAAAAGGCAGGAAGAACCCCAGCGAGTCCTCCTGCTTCTACTGTTATCTGCCTGATTCAGCAGCCCTGATCTCTCCCAGTTCAAAGCGAATCTCCCCCTGACTTTCCGAAAGGATCAGCTCTGCCTCCAGCGCAGGCATCTCCTCCGGATATTCCGCGATGGGGCTGCCCTCCGGAAAATACCCTGGCTCCAGGACAAACCGGATCGTATCTCCCAGAAGGAAGTGTGAAATACTGCCCAGTTCAAGGCCTTCCACCTTGTCCTCCCCAATCTGCGCCCGGGCCAGTTCCTCCTGGTTCCCGGTATCATAAAGGATCAGTAGCCCTGTCTTTTCGTCAATGGAATAACCAATCCTTTCCAGAAGCATTTCCCCATAATCGTTGAAATCCAGCACATAATCCGACAGGCTGCCCGTATCATGCCGCTGCAGCACATGCAGCTCCTGGGCGCTGACCCCGGTCCCCGTATAGATATGCAGCGCCACCTGCAGCTGCTCCTCCGCCCCGTTCCAGTAGCAGTCCGGGAAAATCGCCTGAGGGGATGTATAAAACCAGTCAAAGAAATTCACATCACTGCCGATTTCAACCGCTACACCCTGACCGCTGCACTCCCTGTCTCCATAACCGTAAATCTTGATATTATCCTCCGGAAGCTCCGCGATACAGACCACGTCTTCTACCCGGTCCAGGCCTCCCCTGCTGACATGCAGGTTCCTGTTTCTGACCTCGTTCCAGTCCATGTTCATAAACCGCTCCAGCGGGTCAACGCTGTAATCCTTCGGAATCCAGATTCCACTCTCTCCATAGGGCTGCTCCATGGTAATCCGGACAGGATACTGCTCATCATCCTCCAAAAAGGTAATCTCCAGGTTCACACTGCCGCTTTCTTCATATAGACGCTCCATTTTCACTTTCGCCGGATCATCTGACAGATTCAGAAGCGTTGCGGCCGCGCTCTCCGGCTCAAACAGCCCACGGTACAGTGTGGCAGAGCTCAAAAGCCCATTGTCATTCAGCACCTTCCCGGCCCCGCTCCTCTCATAATCCATGGGGGAACCGTTTATGGGACACTGACCGTATGCCATGGAAAAAGCCGCGGCTGTGGAAATATCATCCAGGCAAAGCAGCTCTTCACCGGTAACCACATATTTGCCCTCCTGCAGCTCATAGGAAAGCCTCTCCCTCCATACCGTCACATGGGGATCTGATGTCCATGCGTAATATTGTATTTCCGCACTGTTTTCTTCTATATTCAGTATATGCGCATCCTGTGTTTCTCTCGGCCAGGGACTGGAAAAACCGAAAGTGCGCTCTCCCGCAGGCCCTTCCAGCCGCTCCGCCGCCAGGGACTTTGTAACCATGTCTTCCACGGCATTTCCGTCCCGTCCGACAAAAGCCGCTGCCCATTTTTCCACCAACGCTTCCCGCAGTACCTCATCACCTCCTGCTTCGCTTTCCGCAGCATTCTCACCTCTATCTGTTCCCTCTTCTTTGCTTTCCGCAGCGTTCTCCCCTGCATCTGTTCCTCCTGGCAGGCTTTCATCTGCTCCTTCTGTTTCCGCCGCATCGCTGCCGCCTGCACTCCTGCCGTCCCCCGGCATGCTCCCGCTGCCTTCCGTGCCTGCCCCTGCAGACGCCGCCTCTCCGGAATGCTCCTCACTTTTTACCGGATCCGTCATAAAACAGACAGCAGCAGCCCCACAGGCAATCACGGCGGCAGCCATGACCCAGAAGGCAGGCTTTCTGTAATTGAGCACGGAGCGGATCCTCTCCCTGACTCCCACTTCCCCGAAAGCCAGCGGGCATACCGGCATGGAACGCCTGCCCTGGCTGCACGCCAGCAAAGCCTCCGAGTATACCTTCTTCTGGTGCGTATCGTAGTCTTTGATGACACTTTCGTCACAGGCCAGTTCCACATCCCTGCAGAAAAGGATATATGCCGCCCAGATAAGCGGATGAAACCAGTAAAGCGCCAGCAGGGCATATCCAACCGCCTTCCATATATGATCCAGACGCTTTAAATGCGCCAGTTCATGGGCTGCCACAGGCGTTTTCAATTCCTCAGCCATACCGAAGGGCAGATAGATGCGGGGACAGAACAGCCCGAAGATAAAAGGAGTGTCCACAAACTCGCTCGCCATGATCCGCCCCTCCAGGCGCACAGCCGTCCGCAGCCGCAATCGCAGCCGGATATAGCTTACAAAAGCATACAAAAGCAGGATACCCGCTCCCGCGATCCACACCACACTGCCAACGAAAAGCCAGATCTGCAGCGGATCGGCGCTTGCCGCAGGCGTGGGCGCCGTCGGCTCCCGGAGCACCGGATTCACAGCATTGTCCACAAAGCGGATGCCGCTGTCGATCAGAGCCCCCGTGGAAGCATCTGTCACATGCCGCACCGTCTCTTTACTCGGTATCAGACTGAATATACTTTCCAGCGTAAAAGGACACGCCAGCCTCACTGCCGCCATTCCCCACAGCAGGCAGGAAATCCACTTCGGCGCGCGTTTCAGCAGAAGCCTGAGCGCCATAACCGCAAGGATCATCCATCCCGCAACTATACTTCTGTTCAAAAAATCCAAAAAAATTCTCTCCATATTTTATACCCCCATATCCGCTTTCGGGCGGATTCTGATCATACTCTCCTGCTTTCACTCATACCGGTCCAGCATCTGCCGTATCTCTGCCACTTCCTCCCTGGATAAATTTTTTCTCTTCGTAAAGGCGGCAATGAACGCTGGCACGGATCCCTCAAATTTTTTCTCCACCAGCTCGTCGATTTCCGCCTCCTGCACCTGATCCTTGGATATCAGGGACGTGACTGTGGCATTTTCGTTCCTGATAACGCCTCTGTCGCAGAGCCTTCTGATGACGGTGTAAGTAGTGGTGCGGCTCCAGCCAAGTTTCTCATTGCACAGCTTTGCCAGCCTGGTGCTGTTGATCGGTTCGTTTTCCCACAGGATCAGGCAGAAACGATACTCGCTCTCAAATACTTTCGGTGTCTCCATAAAATCTCTCCTTTCAAAGACTAACGCGTTAGACTGATTATAGTCTAACGCGTTAGTCTTATTATGTCAAGATATTTCGACAAATATGGCATATTTTCTTTATCTTACAGGTACCAGCAAGCTATCCCCATACATACGGAAGCGGGAACCCGCATGTTTACTGAGCTTTCCCGCCGCTCCCCAGCTCGTAGGGAGTCATCTGGTACACGTAGTAATTGAGCCAGTTGCTGTAGAGGTTGTTGCTGTGGGAGCGCCACTGCAGCAGCGGCTTCTCCTTCGGATCATCATTCGGATAATAATGATACGGAATCTGAATGGGCAGCCCCTTATTCAGATCCCTGAAATACTCATTGTTCAGGGAATATCTGTCATATTCCGGATGTCCTGTGACAAATATCTTCTTTCCCTCCTCGGCAATGGCCAGATACACACCGGCCTCCGGAGATTCCGCCAGCACGGTCAGTTCCTTACAGGCGTGAATAGCCTCCGCCGGGGTTTCCGTATGCCGGCTCTGGGGCGCCGGGAAAATATCGTCAAACCCCCGCACCAGGGGTATCTTCCGGTTCCTCACCCTGTGGTCATATATCCCGAACAGCTTCTGCGGAAGCTTTTTCTTGTCGATTCCATAGTAATGGTAGAAGCCGGCCTGGGACGCCCAGCAGATATGGAGCGTGGACGTCACATGTGTCTCTGCCCAGTCGAAAATATCGCAGATTTCCTGCCAGTAATCCACCTCCTCAAAAGGAATGTCCTCCACCGGCGCCCCGGTCACAATCATTCCGTCATAATTCCGATCCCGGATATCATCCCATGTGACATAGAATTTATTCAAATGGTTCGCAGATGTATTCTGGGACCGATGGCTTCTGGCATTCATGAACGTCACATCCACCTGGAGAGGTGTGTTGGACAGAGCCCGCAGAAGCTGCAGCTCCGTGTCCTGCTTCACAGGCATGTTGTTCAGAATCAGTACCTCCAGCGGACGTATGTCCTGATGCATAGCACGGAATTCATCCATAACAAATATATTCTCATTTTCCAGAATTTCTTTTGCGGGCAAATCCCGCTGCGTTTTAATCGGCATCTTTTCTCCTCCCCTCCATGACCCAGAATGAGCCATGGTTTCTTTTTCATATACTTGTGAGCGCATTCATTTGACGCCTTTTGTCTCGTATTGCACCGCGCTCACTCATTATACTGTGAAGACGTCAATTATTTGCGTTTGTGGGTATATATTCATTTACCGTTTTCTTCCCCTATAGCTGCCTCCATATGATATTGCCTCAGGAAATCCTCCTCAGACAAAACAGATACCCCCAGTTCCCTTGCCTTCCTGTTTTTAGAAGAAGTGGAATTGACGTCATTGTTGATCAGGCATGTGGTTTTGCCGGTAACGCTTCCGGTGACTTTTCCGCCTTTGGACTCAATGATCTCTTTCAGCTCGTTCCGGCTGGCGAATCGGTTCAGGGAGCCTGTGATAACAAAGCTCAAGCCCGACAATGTCTGGCTGCCTTCCTCTATCTTCGGTTTCTCAATCTGCAGTTCCTTTACCAGGGCTTCTATTTTGCGAAGATTTTCCCCGTCCCGCATATAGTCGGCAAAAGCCGTGGCGATGACCTCCCCCACGCCTTCTATGGCGCTCAGCGTCTCCACATCCGCCTCCTGCATCCGCTTCAGGTCATGGTCAAAATACCGGCAGAGCATCTTCGCATTGGCCACGCCGATATTTGCAATGCCCAGCCCGTATATCACCCTGGGCAACGTGGTATTACGGGCCCGGTTTACGCTTTCAATGAGATTCTTATAGGATTTCTCACCGAAGCCTTCCATCTCCACGATCTGTTCCTGATATCTGTCCAGATGAAACAAGTCCGCAAACTCATGGATGAAGCCCATATCTACGAATTTCTCCAACGTCGCCTCCGACAGTCCGTCTATATTCATGGCATCCCTGCTGACAAACAGGGTAAAAGACTTAATCTGTTTGGCCGCACATTTTTCATTGGTGCAGTAAAGCGACTGCACGTCATTTACCTGACGAATTTCCGTCTTTCCTCCGCATACCGGACAGAATTTCGGGATTTCTACCAGCTTTCTTCCTGTTCCGGCTTTCTCTGTCCCAATGTCAGTTTCTTCCTGTCCCAAAACCGCTTCCGCTGCAGATACATTCTGCCCGGAAGCCTCATCTTCCGTTTCAGCGGTACCCGGTTCCCGGTTTTCTTTCCCGGCATCAGTACCGGCTTCCCGGATCTCCTTCGCCGTCAGGTTCTCCGCAATCTGCGGTATGATCATATTCGCTTTATATACGGTAATTCGGTCCCCTATGCCCAACTGCAATGCGCGTAAAATACTGATATTGTGAACCGATGCACGGCTGACTGTAGTCCCTTCCAGCTCCACCGGCTCAAAGATTGCCACCGGATTGATCAGTCCCGTCCGGCTGGCGCTCCACTCTATCTCCTTCAGTGTGGTCTCCCGCAGTTCATCCGCCCATTTGAAAGCAATGGAGTTCCTTGGAAACTTTGCGGTCCGCCCCAGGGACTGTCCATATGCAATGTCATTATAAATCAGCACCAGGCCGTCAGAGGGAATGTCATTGTCCTCTATCTTTCTCTCAAAAAGCGCAACGGTGTCCAGAATCGAACTGTCATCCACCAGGTAATGCTCCACCACCTCAAAGCCCTGCCGCTCCAGGAAATCAAACTGCGCTTCCACGGAGTCCATCACACCCGCAAAGCCTTCCTGTCCCGCTGCGTCCACCCTTCCGGAATGCCCGCCCTGCAAATCCGTCTCTTCCATAGAAGGATTTACCAGGAGATTGTCCCCTGTGGCGCTGACCAGCGAAAACGCGTAAAACCTTACATTCCTCCGCGCCGTTATCTCATTGTTCAGCTGGCGCACGGAACCGCTGCAGAGATTTCTGGGATTCTTGTATTTTGCATCCACACCTTCTATCTCTGCATTGATCTTCTCAAAATCCGAATAGCTGATCACAGCCTCCCCCCGCAGGACCAGCTCTCCCTCATAAGGAATGGCAAGCGGCAAATTTACAAATGTCTTCGCATTATTCGTAATCACCTCGCCGATTTCGCCGTTTCCTCTGGTAACCGCTTTTTCCAGCTTCCCGTCCCGGTAGGTCAGCACAATGGTCAGACCGTCCAGCTTCCAGCTCAAAACCGCAGGATGTCCCTGAAGCCAGTCCCTCAGATCTTCCCTGCTCTTGGTTTTATCCAGGGAAAGCATGGGGGTCCCATGACGCTCTTTAGGCAGCTCATCCACAGCCTCATACCCCACATTCACCGTGGGGCTGTTTGCCAGTACAATCCCTGTCTCCTTCTCCAGCGCCTCCAGCTCCTCATACAAGGCATCATACTCCAGATTGCTCATGATTTCCCTGTCCTGCGCATAGTAAGCCCTGGAAGCTTTGTTTAAAACCGCCGCAAGTTCTTTCATACGTTCCGTTTTTACTGTTTTTTCAGCCTGCATACTTCCTCCAACCATCCTCTTTCCTGCCGGAATTTTATATTTGCATTCAGATTCTATTCCGCCCCTGATATCAGACCTCTGTACCATAACGGAAACGTCAGTCCGCAGTCCCTGTAAAGCCGCTCCACATCGCTTCTGTCCAGCTCCCGGTATTCCCCCGGTCTCAAATCCCCCAGCGTCACATGCATGACCCTGATGCGCTTCAGCCCTGTTACCCGGCAGCCGCAGGCTCTGCACATTCTCTTAATCTGTCTGTTGACTCCCTGTGTCAGCACTATTCTGAAAGTATATTTTCCTGTTTTTTCCACAATGCATTCTCTGGTTGTAAGCTGCAGCTCCTCCAGAAAGACTCCTCCGGCCATTTTCTCCGTAAAATCCGTCCCTATCTCCCTGTCCACTCTCACCAGGTACTCCTTCTCATGGCGGTTTGCCCCTTTCATCATGGCCTGAATCAGGCCGCCGTCGTTGGAAAGCAGCAGAAGCCCCTCCGAATCCTTATCAAGCCGTCCCGCATAGGTAACCCGCTCCGGATACTTCACCAGGTCGGAAATGATTTTCTCCGCATGGGCATCCCGCTCTGTACAGGTCACGCCAAAAGGCTTGTAAAACGCCAGCACCACCGGCCTGCGCACGGCATGGACCTTCTTTCCCCGCACCTGTATTTCGTCCTGTTCCGTGACCTGCATCCCCCGCTGTGCCTGCCGTCCGTTTACAAGCACCGCCCCGTCGTCTATCAATTTGTCCGCATCCCTTCTGGAGCAGACGCCGCACTGCGCGAGATATTTGTTCAATCTGACCTGTTCCATTTTATCCTCGTTTCCGACTTCGCATCTTTTTCTCCGGAGCCGCTCCTTATCTCCCTGCGTTCCGCATCCGTCACACTTCCCGGCATTCCATTATTCTGAAGATTTCTTTCTGCCTCAGCCGTGATTGTCTTTCTGCCTCTTCCCTGGCCGAAGGCTTCCCGTGCTGCCATGTGGCATCACAGCTCCTCCACATGGCACACTCTGGGCACACCGTCTCCCTTCCGCAGCCCCGCCTTCGCTGTCCTGTCTGCCATTTCATTATAATACACATTTGAATGGGCCGCTACCTTGGTAAAGCAGATTGTGATACTTTCTCCCCACCGGCGCATGGCATCGGCATACTTCCGTGTCAGCTCCGTTCTGGAACGCCATGCTCCGGTGACCCATTTCTCTATCCCCTCGTAATCATATCGTATCTCAATCTTCGAAAAACCGCTTATCATGGCGGTCCTGACAGCATACATGGCTCCCAGCATTTCCCCTGCCACATTGCGCTGCTGCAGGGACAGGGCATTGTCTCCATTCCCGTACTGTATCCTGATTCTGCCGTCCGGCAGGATGAAGACACAGCCGAAAGCGTATTTTTTCAGAGAATGGTCATAGCTGCCGTCCACATAAGCCAGCAGCGTACCCTCGGAAGGGCAGTCCTCCGGAAAGGCGGTCTCCCGCTGTGGTTCCTCTTCTGCCTGTGAATCGTGCTTCCCCCCGGTCTTCTTTTGAACTGTCCCCCCCGGAGTCTGCCGGCCTGGATTCGGAACATTTCCTGTTTTCAGAACATTTCCTGCTTTCGGGACATTTCCTGCTTTCCCCCCTCTCCGGCCTCCCTTCTGTTTTTTCGTCCTCCCGCCTGCTTCCGCAGCACGGGTTTCGAAAACATACTTCCCGGCAGCGCCGTCTCCTGCATATGCTTTCCCACCCAGGTATTCCTCCGCATCTTCAAGCCTCACAAAGCCTTTATATTCGGCTCCGGAATACCCTTCCACCACTGCCCTGCATGCATCCCAGTCATGGAAAATCCCCGTTTTCCGCCCCGCCTTCACTGCATAATATTTCTTAGCCGCCACTTTTCCTCTCCCGCATCTTTTTTCATCGCATATACGCCCACGTCCGAAAATCTCTACTCAACAAATTATAGTAATTGACACTTCTATTTGTGCCTGAACATTTGCCGGCTTCTCCGGGTGCAGTACCATTTAAACGCTCAGGTACAGAAAACAATGCCGTTTACCATTCATAACGAGTGCGCTCACGAGTATAACTATACCACATCCGGCTCATTTTATCCATATGCAGAATTATATTTCTGAACATTCGTTCCTGCCTCACCATATCAAAGACAGCGCATACAAATATATCCACTAAAAATATGACAAAAACACTTGCAAAAATTCAAAAATCCCGTATCATGGAAGTATAACCATGATTAGGATTCAGTAAAGGTATTCTAAAGAAAGATATGAGGATGTGATATGGCAATCAAAAAGCGAAAAGCAGTACTGATGAAAGCTGTCTCTGAACTGAAAAACACCGATTACTCCCAGGAACCGGAACTGGGCGGCATCTACCAGCGGCTCCTGAAAGGAAGAAAGCAGTTTGCCGAGATTTTCGAGAAGAACATCAATGCCGTCATGCAGATCAGCTCCCTGGACCTGACCATGCAGCATCAGACGGAGAAAATCATTGATATTTCCCAGAAGGTGACCAATGCCACAGAGGCCATTTTCGGTTCTTCTCTGGGAACCTCCAACAACCAGCAGGAAGAACTGACTAACACCATAGTCAAAGTTTCCGGCGCCACAGACGAAGTCTATCAGAAGATAGAGGCAGGACAGAACGAACTGACAGCCATAAAAGAGCTCTCTGAACAGACCATCGCCATTTCCCGGGAAATGCAGAAGGATATGGATGAACTGGTAGACCTGGTTCAGCACATCAGCAGTGTTATCTCCGGAATCGGTTCCATCTCCATGCAGACCAACCTGCTGGCATTGAACGCCTCCGTGGAAGCGGCAAGGGCAGGAGAAGCGGGAAAAGGCTTTTCCGTAGTGGCAAATGAGATCCGGGAATTGTCCCAGGAGACCCAGAACCTGACATCCAATATGGAATCCTTCGTCAAGAACATAAAGACCGCTTCCCAGAAAAGCGTCCAGAGTTCCTCCCATACCATTACCTCCCTGCTCACCATGACCGAGAAAATCAAGAATGTATGGGAACTGAACAACGAAAGCCAGGAATATGTCTCCAAGGTCAATGAGTCCATGAATTCCATCGCCGCTGTCAGCGAAGAAATCAGCAGTTCCATGACGGAGATGCAGAATCAGCTGATGGAAAGCTCCGATTTCATGCGCAAGGTAGGCGAAGACTTATTCGAGGCGGCAAAGCCTGTGGTCGGCATAGAGAAAACACTGGACGACAGCATCAAACAGATGGGAACCATGACCCAGGACGCATTTTTCCACCTGGAAAACAAAGAGTTTGCCAAGTACGTGCAGAACGCAATTTCCTCCCACCAGGCCTGGCTGGCAAACCTGAGGAAAATGGTAGATACTCAAAGCGTCATACCCCTTCAGCTGGATTCCTCTAAATGCGGTTTCGGGCATTTTTACTACGCTATGACGCCGGACATCCCGGGGGTGCTGCCTATCTGGAGCAACCTTGGCCCCAAGCATCAGAGATTCCACAAATTCGGAGCATCTGTTATCGATGCTATCCACAACGGGAAATATTCGGATGCGGAGCAGATTTACTGGCAGGCGGAAAATTATTCCAGAGATCTGATTGCCGATTTGAAAAAGATACTTCAGCTTACTGCGGAAAACGATGCATCATAAGGAAGTGTCTACAAATA
>DKVC01000075.1:0-248 GCA_002490995.1 Lachnospiraceae bacterium UBA7188 | reverse complement strand
TTTTCCGACAATTCCTAATATATACCCGCGCTCACGAGTATATATAAAACGTCATAAAAAATTCATGATTGCAAACCAGGGCTGCCGCAACAGGTATTTTTGCGGCAGCCCCTTTTTCATTTCATATCCTGTATTGCTTTTCAGAGCCTTCCCTCTGCTTAAACAATCCCCTGAGCCGTCATGGCTTCAGCAACCTTCAGGAAGCCTGCAATATTTGCTCCTGCTACATAGTTGCCTTCCATGCCGTA
>DKVC01000116.1:5088-10086 GCA_002490995.1 Lachnospiraceae bacterium UBA7188 | reverse complement strand
GTTGTACTGCAAATTTAACCGGCGTGCAGTATAAATTATGCCCGGTATGCTATCAAACGCAAAATATGGTAAAATGAAGCAAATTTCATTTTCCATGCAACCAAAACCCAAAACGCCACACTATATGAATGGAAGGAGGCAGCTGAGATGCGCCAGGGACACCAAATGACTGAACGGCTGATAGCCGAATTTACAGAAAATTATCTGGAAAAGCTCTTCTACTTCTGCCTGAAAAGAACGGGCGGCAACGATGAGGCAGAGGATCTGGCCTCCGACATCGCCCTGAACATCATAACCGCACTGGACAAGGGTACGATTCCCACAAGTTTTTCCGCATGGATCTGGCAGATTGCCAGGAACCGATACAGTGTATGGGCAGACACGAAGCGCAGATACCGGGAGTCGGCAGCCGGCACCGCTCCCGAAGACTGCGAGTTCATCAGCGATGACATGTCCGTAGAAGAGAATCTTATCCGGCAGGAGGAATTATCGCTGCTCAGAAGGGAACTGTCCTTTATCTCGTCCGACTACCGCAATATCCTCATCGCCTACTATATAGAAGACAGAAAAGTCCAGGATATCGCAGCCTCAGCAAACCTCTCCGAAGGCACGGTAAAGTCCAAGCTGTTCCGTGCCAGAAAAAAACTGAAAGAAGGCATGAATATGGCAAGAGAATTCGGAACCAAAAGCTTCAAACCGGAAAATGTGGAATTTATCACCAGCGGCAACCAGCCCAGCGGAATTCCCTGGAGCCTCCTGACGAGGAAGCTGCCGAAGAACATTCTTCTGGAAGCCAGCAACAATCCCTCCACCATAGAGGAACTTTCCATCGAACTGGGTACTGCGGTTCCCTATATGGAAGAAGAAGTGGAGATCCTGGTAAACGGAACCCTGTTGAAAAGGGTGGGCGACAAATATATTACAAGCTTTTTCATCACAGACCGGGACAGCCGGTTTGCAATCTACAAGGCACAGCGCCGGTTTGCCCGGGAACGCAGCGAAATGATCGGAACCATTGTTTCTGACACCCTGGCTCAAATCCGCAGTCTGGGAGTCGTCCGCAATGACATGAGCGATAATGATCTCAGGTGGTGGGCCGTCATCTACCTGGTGGATCATTGCCTGACGAAATCAAAGTCTTACACTATCGACTTTCCCGAAAAACGTGCAAACGGCGAAGAATGGGGCATCATGGGCTTCGAGCAGGCCGAGCTTCCGGAATACTGCGCAATCGGCCAGAATGCTGTCGCAAGCCCGAGGACTGCCAAATGTACAGAAACCACCGCAGACCCGAAGACTTCCAAACTTACAGAAACCACCGCGGACCCGAAGATTTCCAACTGTACAGAAACCACCGCGGACCCGAAAATTTCCAAACATACCGAAGCTGCCGCAGATCCAAAGATGCCCACGCCCACAGAAAGCATATTCTGGTTCTATAAGCTGGAAGAATACGGCCTCTGGGATCGGGACACTGCACTAACCCCTGCCGACGTGCTGTTCCTGGGCGATGTCATCCGAAACAGCCGAAACCTGGCCTCCTTCAGCGCCTCGGAAACAGTCCAGTGGCACAACATCGAGAACCGTTTTGCCCACGCCGACAGCGCCGGAAACATTATCCCGGATATCCTTGTGATGTACCATGACGACCTGAAAAAAATCAAACGCATGTGGAACTCTCATCCTCTCTTCGAAAAGGTAGTCGGTAATATCGAAACCACCTCCGACGAGACGCTGAAAATCCTCCGGCAAAACGCCAATCCGATCCTGCATGATCAGCTCGCCTACTGTACCTCCATGCATATGCTGGATCTCCGAACGATAACAATGCATGATGAAATCAACAGCGGACGGCTGACACCTCCAAATGACCCTGAACACAGCAGAGCCGCCATGTGGCTGGTTCTGGAACGGTAATATCCGCGCCCGCTGGTTAAACATTTACGCCGGCAAGTATTTTGGGTTTTAAATATATACCCGCGGAATTCCGATTTATGACAACGAGGAAACTGCATATGAAAAAAACAATATGGATCCTGAAAAAAGCCATCCGCTTCTGCTTTCCCTACATCCTGATATACGTCCTGGTCTTAAGCCTGACAACCACGATCAGGCTGCTGATAAACGTGACCAGCAGAAGCCTTGTCAACCAGCTTCAGGCCAGCGTGGGACTGGGAACCGTCAGCAGTGCGTTTACAGGCCTTGTAATCCTTTATCTGATCCTCTACTTTGTGGAACGGGCCAGTGGTTTCGTGGAAGTGTTTGGCTTTAATTTTTACCGTCTTAATGTTAATTTTCTTTTCCACAAGCTGTTTATGTGGAAAGCCGGCCGGACTCCTCAGGAAAAGTTTTACGACCATGTTTTCATGGACAAATACGCCTTTGTCTGCGGAAACACCTCCAAAATAAGCGACTACATATCTGCAATTACACGCCTGCTGTTCACGGATATCGGCGCGCTCCTGGGCTCCATGGCAATCTTTGCCGCCTATGAGCCGCTGCTGCTCCTTTATTCGGCAGTGATTGCGGCCGGAACCATAGCCGTCTATGGCTTCATTGCCGGAAAACAATATGACCTGGACAAAAAACAGGTCAGAGAACAGCGCTGCCATGATTACTACAAGGAACAGCTCACCGGCAAAGACAGCGCAAAAGAACTGCGGATATACCGGCTTCAGGCTTTTTTCTATGCACGTTGGGAAAAGGTATATGAAAAGCTGCGACTGGAACGCCTGGACACAGCTTTGAAAAAGACATTCCTGGACAATCTGTACAAGGTGATCCGGTTCCTGTTCCGGGCTGCCGCCGTTGCCCTGCTGTTGTCCGGCGTCTATTCCAGACGGTATGATATAGGTACCTTTGTAATGCTGTTCGGCCTGATCGAAACAAACTTTTACAGTGTAAGCAGCCTGGCGGAATCTATGGTAAACGGCGCGTATAAAGATGTAAAATACCTGTGCGACTATTATGATTTTGTTGCGCCTGTTTCCAATGAAGAGCTGAGAGCACTGCTGAAAAAGGACACTGTTCCGGACAGCGAAGAACCCTTTGGCCCCTTTGAAACCCTGAAAGCCCAGGATGTATCTTTCACTTATCCCAATGGAGACAAAAAGGCAGTTGAGGCAGTCAATTTTTCCATCAGGCGCGGCGAGATTGTCAGTATCCTGGGCTATAACGGCAGCGGAAAAACCACTCTCTCCAAGCTGTTAAACGGCAGCCTGATTCCCCAGGAGGGCACGGTTACCCTAAATGGGGTTCCGCTTTGTGAAGAGAATAAAGAGGCATTTTTTCGCTATTTCGGCAATGCGCCACAGGAATTTTCCCGCTTTTCCGTACCGGTTCGGGAGCTTGTAGGGCTGGGGCAGATTGAAAAAATGCAGGATGAAAACCAACTCAAAAAAGCCTACTCCAAGGCCGGTATGGAAGGCTTCATCGGCAAATTTAAAAACGGTGACAGAACCGTCCTGGGAAAAGAATATGATGATCAGGGCGTGGATCTGTCAGGCGGAGAATGGCAGCGCCTGATCATTGCCTCAGCCTATATGGGAGAGCCGGAACTGCTGCTTATGGATGAGCCCACGGCTTCCATTGACCCTATTAAGGAAATGGAGCTGATCCGGAATTTCCGGGAGAACCTCAAAGGAAAAACCGCAATCCTCATCTCCCACCGTATCGGCTTTGCCCGTCTTGCAGACCGAATCGTAATGATGGAAAACGGCCGCATAGCCGAGCAGGGAACCCACGATGAACTGCTGGCTAACGGGGGATATTACGCCAGATTATTTCATGAACAGAAAAAACTATACGAAGAGGAGACCGGAGCGTGATGACTAAGAAAAAACAACAAAACGTAAAAAAGAAAAGCCCCGGCCAATTTTGTAAAGTCTATGTGAATGTGATCCGGGAGCTATACCATGATTACAGAACGGCAACAGCAGGCATTCTGCTCCTGTCCCTGATTCTTGTGAATGCGGATTTCATTGAATTGAAACTGTTGGAATATGCCACCAACAGTGTTTCCGCATATCTGGCAGGGACTCAGATATCTTTCAGGCGTATTGCAACTGTAATGGGGATGTTTGGAGCGGCTCTTCTGACTTTCAGAATCCTGTCCGGGATTTATCACCTGTTATACGAAAAATACCAGAGCAGGGTAAAGCTTGCTATTGAAAAAAAGATTGTCAGAAAGCTGTCATCCATTCGCTATGAATACTATGAATCCAATGCTTTCTATGAAAAAATTAATCTGGCCAGGCAGGCCGGAGACCAGTATTCCAATGCCGTTTACGGTGTGAGTTGGCTGGCCGATATTGTGCTGAGGCTTCTCATTTACGGATGGATGCTGTCCCGCGTCAGCCTGTGGTTCGCAGGGCTCCTGTTCTTATCCGTGGCAGTCTGCTCCGTTGTGGCTGCCCTCGTCACGGACAGGCAGTTGGCATACTGGTCCAGCCATGTTTCCCCGGAGACACGCAGAAAATCTTATTTTATGAATGTTTTCGCCAACAGGGTGAATCACCAGAATATCCAGACCGGGAGAAGCTTTCCCTATTTTACCGATAAGTTTCAGTACTTCACCAAAAGGGAGCGGAAGAATTATCTGAAACTAAATTTGCTTTCCGTCTCCACAGACCTTACCACTTCTTCTCTTTTTCTGATCGCTTTTTTCATCACAGCGATAATCGTGGGAAACGGCGTGGCTTCGGGAAAATATGAAATAGGCTACTTTACCATGGTGATAGCGCTGTTGGACAACCTGTTCGAAACCATTAAATCCTTTGCAATGTTTATTATGAAGGAAGACTGGTATGTTAAAATCCTGGAGGCGTATTATGATGTGCTAGAACTGTGCGAGGATGACAGGACAACGGCGCTCACGGACAGGGCGCACGCTGACAGCGGGACTGAGCAGCCCAGAACCGAGATGCTCACTGGTAGCAGGACAGTTCTCCTCACGGATGGGGCGCGTGCTGACCACGGGGCTGAGCCACCCAGAACTGA
>DKVC01000116.1:0-4677 GCA_002490995.1 Lachnospiraceae bacterium UBA7188 | reverse complement strand
TTGGCGGGGCTGAGCCACCCAGAATCGAAATGCTCGCTGACGGCAGGACGGTTCTCCTCACGGACGGGGCACATGCTGACAGCGGAATTGAGCAACCCATAACAAGGATGCTCGCTGATGACAGGATAACTCTCCTCACGGACAAAGCGGCGGCGTTCAGAGATGATTGCGAAGCAAATACATCTGTGCCATACGAAGACAGCATAGTCTTAAAGAATCTCTGCTACCAATACATGCAGGCACAGGACTACGCACTGCGAAACGTGAACCTGACTCTGCGAAAGGGAGAGAAAATTGCCCTTGTAGGCGAAAACGGCAGTGGCAAGACCACGTTGATTTCCATACTGTCAGGACTGCTTAACCAATATGAGGGAACCTGTGAACGAAACGGCTTTATCTTCACGTCCGTCCTGCAGGATTTCGGGCAGTATCAAATGACAGTGAAAGAAAATATTGAGGTGGGATGCGGCGGAAAAGAGCTTAGCGAAGAGGCTGTATGCGATATTTTGAAAAAAGTAGGGCTGTATGATTTTATCCTGTCCAAACCTGACGGAATATACACCAGGCTGGGGCAGTTGGAAGAGGGCGTAGAGCTTTCAAAGGGCCAGTGGCAGCGTCTGGCTGTGGGCAGGCTTTTGGCCAGGCCGGAAGCGAACGTGTGGATATTGGACGAGCCCACCGCTTACCTGGACCCGCTGGCGGAGATTACTATGTACAGGACGATTTTTGACCTGTCGGGGGATAAAACGGTCCTGTTTATTTCACACCGGCTGGGCTTTGCGAAAAATGCTGACCGCATCCTGGTAGCGGCTCATGGAAACATTGTGGAAGATGGAACGCATCAATCTCTGATGAATAAAAAAGATGGTTATTATGCCAGGATGTATGAATCACAGAGAGAATGGTATGCATGAGAACACCGGACTGCGTTATTAACAGGATAAAATGAAATAAACCATAAAAAACAGCACCCCACTCCCGCAAAGTAAGGATGCTGTTTTTAAGCACATGATATATTTTACCCCTTCTCCGGTACCTGCCTCAGATGATCCGGATTCTCCACGATCAGATTGCTGCGGATGTCAATGATCGGTCCGCCCGTCCCCTCAATGTACTCCTTCGTAATCGTAACCCTGCCGATATTGTCATCCTTGGGAATCTCATACATGATATCCAGCATAAATTCCTCAATAATGGATCGCAGCGCCCTGGCGCCGGTATCCCGCTCCATGGCCTTGTCCGCGATGGCCTCCAGGGCATCCTCCGTAAATTCCAGCTTTACCTCGTCCAGCTCCAGCAGCTTCTGATACTGCTTCAGGATAGCATTCTTAGGCTCCTTTAAAACCTTCACCATCATATCCCTGGTCAGCCCCCGCAGGGTGAAAATAATGGGCAGGCGGCCTATAAATTCCGGAATCATCCCGAATTTCCGGATATCCTCCACCGTTACCTTCTCCAGGATGTTCTTCTCCTTATCGTACTTATCCCTGAGTTCCGAATTAAAACCAATGGACGTGCTCTTCCGCAGACGCTCTTTGATGACCTCTTCCAGATCCGGGAACGCGCCGCCGCAGATGAACAGGATATTCCGGGTATTCACCGTGGCAAGGGGCACCATGGCGTTTTTGCTGTTGGCGCCTACGGGTACTTCAATCTCCGCGCCCTCCAGAAGCTTCAGCATTCCCTGCTGTACGCTCTCGCCGCTGACATCCCTTGTATTGGTATTCTTTTTCTTGGCGATCTTATCTATCTCATCTATAAAGATAATCCCCTGCTCCGCCTTCTCCACGTCATTGTCGGCCGCCGCCAGCAGCTTGGAAACCACGGATTCGATATCGTCGCCGATATATCCCGCTTCCGTCAGGGATGTGGCGTCCGCGATGGCAAGGGGTACATCCAGCAGCCTGGCCAGGGTCTTTACCAGATAGGTCTTGCCGCAGCCGGTGGGGCCGATCATCAGCATATTGGATTTCTCAATCTCGATATTATCCATGGTGCCTGTGGCGACACGCTTATAGTGGTTATAGACTGCCACGGAGATCACCTTCTTGGCATGCTCCTGCCCTACCACATACTCGTCCAGGCTGGCTTTGATCTTATGAGGCGCCGGAATGTCCCGGATATTCAGAGCCGGCTGTCCGTCCTCTTTCTTCTTCTTCTTTTTCAGCTTCTGCTTGTTGGGTATACCGCCGTCCCCCCGAAGGTCCGCCAGGTTCACAAAGCTGATATTGGGGAAACCGCCCTGTTTTGTCAGCTGGTCCAGCTCATTCTGTAATTGTGGATTGTTTAACATCCCCTGGTAGTCAAACTGGCTGACCGTCTCCATAGTCTTGTGCATGCAGTCATTGCAGACACAGATATTATTAGGCAGCTTGAACATCTTTCCCGCCTTGCTCTCCGGGCGGCGGCATACAAAGCATACGTCCTCATAGTCTCTGTTATCGCTTTTGCCCGCATTTTTGGTCGCGGAAGCGTCCTTATGTCCTTCCGTCAGATCCTCCCTGTCATCTCCGCCTTCTCCGTCCTTTTTCTCCTCCACCCTGCCTTCGGTGTCTTCATTTTCCTTATACATGTCTGACATCTCTGTTTCCTCATTTCCGCGCAGCCGCAGGACGCCCTGCAGCCAGCTGCTGGCCGCTGTCTGCTCCGTCATAGCCTGCGCCATATCTGCCTTTCCGTAAAAATTGCATGGCTCCGTGGGCGCATCCATCTGCTGCCTTCTCGTCTCATATAATAGAATCGAAGGTACCCAAACACAGTATACTTGAAAAACGGCTCCTGTACAAGTGAACTTTTTCTAAAAAGATAATCAGGCGGCTTACAGGCGGGTTACTTTTCTTTCAAATACAGCGATACCCGGTTCTGGATCTTCGCTACTGTCTGCTCCAGTGTCGCATCCCCCTCAAAATACATACCGGCTTCTTCCAGGACAATGTCCCGCACCACATTCCCCTTATCGACCACAGAAGTATATACAGACGCAGAGATAATATCCTTAATCCGGTCAAAGTCTCCTTCCTCCGGCTGCGATCCTTCTATCATGTCCTGGACTTCCCTTATACAAAGCAGAATGCAGCACATATGGCCTTCCGGCCACATATGCTGCATCTGTCTTCACAATATATACCGCACACCGGCTAAATTTGCAGTGCAACCCGACTGCTAAAAACTTTTGCCTCTGTCATTCTTCCGGCCACTCCGCCAGCGTCACCTCAAAGTCAACATCCACGTACTCGCCGTTTTCCACACGTTTCACCGTAACCGTTATCGTCTCCCCGGCCTTGTAATAATCCATGCATCCCTTCAGATCCTCGTAGGAGGTAATCCGCTGCCCGTCAACCTTCACCACGACATCACCTTTCCTGATGCCGGCCTGTTCTGCGGGGGTACCCTCATTCACTTCCATTACATACACACCCTGGGGAATCCCGTACATCTGTGTCACGCTGCTTTCAACCGTCTGCGGCTGAATCCCGATATAACCTTTCTCCTCCTCCGCGACTTTATCAATCCTGGTCTGGCGCTCCATCAAGTCCGCGATAATGGGACTTGCAGAGCTGATAGGAATGGCATAGCCCATACCTTCTACACCGGTTGCCTTGATTTTACCGGAGTTAATACCGATAACCTCGCCCGTAATGGTCAGCAGCGCCCCGCCGGAATTACCGCCGTTGATAGCTGCGTTGGTCTGGATATAGCTGCCTGTGGTGCCGTCTTCGTTGGTCACTTCACGGTTCAATGCGCTGACAATGCCGTTTGTCACGGACTGTCCGTTGCCCAGCGCGTTACCGATGGCGATTACCGGCTGGCCCAGTTTCAGGCTGTCACTGTCGCCCAGAGTGGCAATGGTAATGGCATTTCTGGTATCCTCAGACAGACTGTCCAGCTGTACCGCAATCACCGCCAGATCCATCTCGGCATCAAGCCCTTTGATATTCGCGGCAGCAGTGGTTCCGTCAATAAACGTCACCTCCAGGGAATCCGCGTCAGACACCACATGATTGTTCGTGACAATCAGCAGCTCCCCATCCCTTTCTCCTACAATGATTCCGGAACCGGCCGACGGCACGGACTGCTGATAAGTATATCCCCAGAAAGAAGTGGTCCTGGTGGCATTATTGATGATGGAAACCATGGCAGGCATCACATCCTCCACCACTCCGGAGATATCGTCGCTCACATAGGTAACCTGATTGATATTGGTCATCTGAGTGCCATTGGAGGCGGCGCCGTCCTGGGAAGCATCCGATGAAATCACCTCAGGCGTTCCCGCCGGAAGCAGTCTGTCGGCTCCAAGCCTTACCGCATAAAACCCGGCTCCTGCAAATGCACCAAAGGTAATGCCCAGTCCCATGCTCACCATAAACTTACGGAAGGTTCCCTTCTTCTTTTTCTTATCGGCACCGTTTCCTGTACTGTCTGTGCCGTAAGTATTTCCTGTGTTATAGCTGCTCTGATAGGATGTGTAACCACTGTTTTCTGAATTGGAATAAATTTCGTTTTCGTACATAATGACTACCTCTCTTCTTTATGAAAATGTTTGTGTGTTGTTTGTTTCATCTTTATGTACCATAGTATATCTTCCATTTGTGATGAAATTGTGTTTACAAAATGAAGTGATTGTGAAAATATTCAAAATCAAAAATACATGCAAGGTGTTAGTCAATAAATATGTTG
>DKVC01000189.1:4253-9608 GCA_002490995.1 Lachnospiraceae bacterium UBA7188 | reverse complement strand
CAGAGGCGGGCGTGATGAGACCGGAGAAGACTGGCGCAGGCGAAGCCGCGAGGATGACCATGACAGCCGCCGTAGACGCGGACATGAGGAGGAACACGACAGCCGCAGACGTGACAGGGAACAGCAGGGTTATGAAGACAGCGGAAATAATCGGCGCAGATATGAAGGTGAGGAGAAGCGTGACAGTCGGAGAAGACGGGAGAAAGAGGAGAAGCGTGCATTTTCCTTTCCCAAAAAGAAAAAGAAGAAATAGGGAGAATGGCGCGGTATGAGAATCGGAATGGGATATGATGTGCACAGGCTGGCGGAAAACCGGGAGCTTATCATAGGAGGCGTGAAGATTCCCTGTGAGAAGGGGCTGCTGGGGCATTCGGATGCGGATGTTCTGCTTCATGCCGTGATGGACGCCCTGCTGGGAGCGGCGGCACTGGGGGATATCGGAAAGCATTTTCCGGACAATGACCCGGCTTATGAGGGGATTTCCTCTTTGGTCTTGCTGGAAAAGGTGGGAGCGCTTCTGCTGGAAAAGGGATTTTTCATAGAAAATATTGATGCGACGATTATCGCCCAGGCGCCGAAAATGCGGCCCTATATCGATACCATGCGGGAGAATATTGCCAGGGTTCTGGGGGTGGATACGGAGCATGTGAATGTGAAGGCTACCACCGAGGAGGGCCTGGGTTTTACGGGAAGCGGCCAGGGGATTTCCGCCCAGGCTGTCTGCCTGCTGGCTTCGCCCTTTGATTTAGATGCCCGGCCGGTTCAGAAGGAATGCGGGGGATGCGCCGGATGCCCGAAAGTATTTTCCTAAAAAGCTCGAATATGCATTGACAGAATCCATTTTTTTGCATATTCTGTTATAGGGGAATGTCTGACGGCAATCCCTGGAAAATTTCACAGTAAAATGCTGGGAACGGAGAGAGTACTTTTCCTGAGGATGGAGAACCGCAGGGGATTCCATTCCGATAAGGTGTCAGAGAGGGGCTGTTCAGTGAGCTGGAAGCGGCCCTCACCGGGGGAAAAGGAAGTGCATCCGGGAGCAGGTCTGCTGAACAATGAGTAATGGGAGGTGCCCATGGCAATTCCTGACAAAAAGAGGGAGTAGGCAGATTCGCAGGCGTGCGTTAAACGCGTTGAGGGAGGGGCTGACAGAAGCCTCTAAACAGAGTGGAACCGCGGATAAATTCGTCTCTAGGGATGGGTTTACCGCGCTTTTTATTTGCCGTGAATGTCATCTGTTCCCTGATGCATCCAGGGAACCGGCTGGCATACAGGCTCGAAATGATAAAAAAGGAAGTGATTGCATGGGAATGATCAGCAATATCACAGAAGAAATCCGGATTGTCAGGGAACGGGATCCGGCGATTCATTCCGCCATGGAAGTATTTCTCTATCCCAGCTTCAAAGTTATGATTCATTACCGGATTGCCCATAAGCTGTATCAGAAGGGACATTTCTTCTGGGCCAGGTGGGTTTCCCAGAGAGGGGTGCGCAAAACGGGAATCGAGATTCACCCCGGCGCCAGGATCGGAAAAGGCTTTTTCATTGACCACGGAAACGGAGTCATTATAGGCGAGACCACGATTATCGGGGATAATGTGACCCTGTATCAGGGAGTGACATTAGGGGGGACGGGCAAGGAGCACGGAAAGCGCCACCCTACCATCGGCAACAATGTGATGATCAGCGCCGGAGCCAAGGTGCTGGGCTCTTTTACGATAGGAGACAACTCCAAAATCGGCGCCGGAAGCGTGGTGCTGAGCGAGGTTCCGCCAAATTCTACGGTAGTGGGCGTACCCGGACGGGTGGTAAAGCGAAACAACATGGCACTGCCCCAGGAGACCATGAACCAGACTGACCTGCCGGATCCGGTGAAGGAGGATATCGCCAATCTGCAGCGCGCGAATTCGGAGATGATCAACCGTATACTGGAACTGGAAAGGCGGATTAAGACGCTTCAAGAAGAAAAACAGTGAACGGAAATAATGCCTGAAACGGTATAATGCCTGAAACAATTGAATGGCCCGGGCGTTTTTAAGGAAGTGCAAAGCGGTCCTGCCGCAGGCGGACAGAGAGGAGATAAAATGGAGAACAGATTACAGTTTTACAACACGCTGGACAGAAAGGTGGAGCTTTTCGTCCCCAATGAGGAGGGAAAGGTGGCAATGTACACCTGTGGCCCTACAGTTTATCATTTTGCGCATATCGGCAACCTGCGAAGCTATATTGAGGAGGATGTGCTGGAGAAGACGCTGCGCTACATGGGCTATGACGTGAAGCGGGTGATGAACATTACCGATGTGGGGCATCTTTCTTCCGATGCGGATACCGGGGAAGATAAGATGCTCAAGGGCGCAAAGCGTGAGCACAAAACCGTGATGGAAATAGCGAAATTCTATACAGATGCCTTTTTCGGCGACTGTGCAAAGCTGAATATCAAGACACCTGACGTAGTGGAGCCTGCCACAAATTGCATCCCGGAGTTTATCCACATGGTGGAAGTGCTGCTGGAAAAAGGCTATGCCTATCTGGCAGGAGGCAATGTGTATTTCGACACATCCAGACTTGAAGACTACTATGTCTTCTCTTCCCAAACCGAGAAGGAGCTTCTGGTGGGCGTCCGGGACGACGTGGAAGAGGATGCCAACAAGAGGAACCGGAATGATTTCGTGCTCTGGTTCACGAAATCCAAGTTCGAGGACCAGGCCCTGAAATGGGAGAGCCCCTGGGGAACGGGGTATCCCGGCTGGCATATTGAATGCTCCTGCATCAGCATGAAGCATCTGGGCGAATATATGGATATTCACTGCGGCGGCGTGGACAATATCTTTCCCCACCATACCAATGAGATTGCCCAGAGCGAGGCATACCTGGGACATAAGTGGTGCAATTACTGGTTCCATGTGCATCATCTGACGGACAAGACAGGGAAGATGAGCAAATCCAAGGGAGAGTTCCTCACATTGTCTTTGCTGGAATCCAAGGGATATGACCCCAGAGTGTATCGCTTTTTCTGCCTGCAGTCCCATTACCGCAAGCCGCTGGAGTTCTCCTACGAGACCCTGGACAACACGGTGGCTGCCTATGACAAGCTGGTGAAACGCATCGGCAGCCTGAAGAGGGAAGGGGAAGTGGATGGGGAGAAGTTCGAGGCTTATAAAGAAAAATTTGAGGCGGCGCTCTGCGATGACCTGAACACTTCCATGGCAATCACGGCGCTCTATGATATGCTGAAAGAGGACATGACAGATGCCACCAAATATGCCCTTGCGGAGGATTTTGACAGGGTGCTGTCCCTTGACCTGACCACAGCCCATGCGGAAAAGGAAGCGGATAACAAAATAGACGCGGAGCTGGAAAGCTATATTCTGGAAAAAATCGAAGAGCGCAGGGCAGCAAAGAAGGAAAAGAATTTTGCCAGGGCCGACGAAATCCGCGGTGAACTGCTGGCGAAGGGAATCATTCTGGAAGATACCCGGGAGGGCGTGAAGTGGAAGATGGACAGTTCGTTGAAGAAGGGGGAATGAAGGCAGGAGCTTTGCCGGAGGAGCTTAACGGTGAATGTTTAAAACAGGTTTCTGCCGGAAAAGCCGGAGAGAAAGAAGCGGAGCCACAGGCGGAAGGGCTGATGAAGGTATTCTGCATGGGGGACGAAAAGGGGAAAGGATGTTCTATGGGTGAAGAGGAGAGAACAGATTCGGCATACAGCCTGCGCAGGGAAATTGCGGGAATATTCCCCGGCAGGCGTCAGGATATCCGCTCCTACTCTGCTCTGAGCCTGGCCTATATCGGTGACGTGGTCTACGACCTGATCATTCGTACGGTAGTGGTGGGAAAGGGAAACCGCCCGGTTAATGACCTGCACAGGATCACGGTAAAGTACGTCAGCGCAACGGCACAGGCGAAAATAGTACAGGCTTTGTCCGAAACTCTCACAGAAGAAGAGAAAACGATTTTTCAAAGGGGAAAGAACGCCAAACCGCATACTACGGCCAAAAACGCCAGTGTCTCAGACTACCTGAAAGCTACCGGCTTTGAGGCCATGATAGGCTATCTGTACCTGACGGACAATATGGAACGTGCCCTGGAGCTGGTGAAAAAGGGAATTGCGCTGGCCGGGATGGAAATATAGCAAAAGAAAGGACAAGATATGGCATATAGAGAAAACAAGGCAGGGGACAGGGGGAGGACAACTGGAAGAACGTCAGGGCAAGCTGGGAGAAAGTCCGGGATTGGCACGGAGACAAAAGCCGGAAGAGGAGCCGGAAAAGGCGCCGGTTTTAAAACGGAGGTAAAAACTGAAAGAGGATCCGGAAAAGGCATCGGTTATAAAACGGAGGTAAAAGCCGGAAGGAACCCCGGGAAAGATGCAGGTTTTCAGGCAGAGGCAAAACTGTCGGGCATGAAGGATGCGGACAGGTACGCCAGGGAAAAAGCCGCTGCAGAAAAAGCGCTGGAAGAGCGGAGGAACAGGGCGGAGGAAGGTTTCGGGGAGGACGGCGATTCCGCTGTCATTGAGGGACGGAATGCCGTCATGGAAGCGTTCCGGGCGGGCAGGCCCATAGACAGGATTTATATCCAGGACGGCTGTCACGACGGTCCTGTCCTGTCCATTAAGCGGGAAGCCCAGAAACATTCCGCCATGATAAAATATGTAGAAAAGGAACGTCTGGACCAACTGTCGGAAACGGGCAGGCATCAGGGGGTAATCGCTGTAACGGCAGCTTACGAGTATGCGTCTGTGGAGGATATGCTGCAGGCAGCCAGAGAGAAGCAGGAGCCGCCATTCTTAATTTTGCTTGACAATATTGAGGATCCCCACAATCTGGGCGCCATTATCCGTACCGCTAACCTGGCGGGCGCCCACGGCGTCATCATACCGAAGAACCGGGCGGTGGGGCTGACAGCCACGGTGGCCAGAACCTCCGCCGGAGCGCTGAACTATACCCCCGTGGCGAAGGTCACAAACCTGGCCAAGACCATTGAAGAGCTGAAAGAAGAGGGATTGTGGTTCGTCTGTGCGGATATGGACGGCACGCCCATGTACCGGCTTGACCTGAAAGGAGCCATTGGCCTGGTTATCGGCAGCGAGGGAGAGGGCGTGGGCAGGCTGGTGAAGGAGAAGTGCGATATGTCTGCGGCTATCCCCATGAAAGGGAATATCGATTCCCTGAATGCTTCCGTTGCGGCGGGGGTACTGGCATATGAAATTGTGCGGCAGCGCATGGGGTGACCGGTACACTTGTGAACAGTAACATGACTGGTCCTCTATGGTGTATTTACACAAATCTTTTATGGCATTATTCGGCATTATATGTTATAATTCTTTAATCAGATTAGAGCGAGTAGGGATAG
>DKVC01000189.1:3712-3877 GCA_002490995.1 Lachnospiraceae bacterium UBA7188 | reverse complement strand
CTTACACTGCTGTTGGTCATTTTTCGCAGCATTAACATACTTAGACAACAGAAACAACCGCAAATAACGGAAAAGGCTATCCTCTACTGCGAATAGAGAATAGCCGGTGACCCGTTTGTTTTTCTGAAATTGATTACTTGCTTCCGATTGAACAACCGTCGGACG
>DKVC01000189.1:0-3357 GCA_002490995.1 Lachnospiraceae bacterium UBA7188 | reverse complement strand
GATTTTGCAAGAGGGTTTAGAAAATGGGGTGCTTCGGCACTCCTATTTTTTGATTGGTATAGATATGGCATTTATACTCATGAGCAAAATAAAGCAAATATTAAACTCACAACCAAAAACATGTGCCAAAGTAAATTTATAACGGATGAATACTTCTGAAATACGGAACATAAATACGGCAAACGAATGCGCTCACGGGTATAGTGCGGAAAAGAGCAGAGGAAATGGCAGACAGATATTCGAATTACAGACAATACAGTGACGATGAACTGATTGACCGCCTTCGCCGGGGGGAGGAGGCCATAATGGATTACATCTGCGACAAGTACAAGAACCTGGTGCGCAGCAAGGCGAAATCCATGTTCATCCTGGGAGCGGACAGCGAGGACCTGATCCAGGAGGGCATGATAGGGCTGTTCAAGGCGGTCAGGGATTACGATATGGGGCGGGATGCCAGCTTCGTTACGTTTGCGGAGCTGTGCATTAACCGCCAGATGTACACGGCGGTGCAGGCATCCAGAAGGCAGAAGCACCTTCCGCTGAATACTTATGTGCCCCTGTATGGGGAAGCTTCCGGCGACGACAGGGACGGTGTGGGCGCTGCGGAATTTCTGGCAGACAGGAGCGAACTGAATCCGGAGGAGATGTTTCTGGACAAGGAGCGGGTGGCTTATCTGGAAAAAATGATTGAAGAGGAACTCAGCGATTTTGAGAAACAGGTGCTGGACCTGTACCTTACCGGGATGAGCTACAGCCAGATTGCCAGGGTGCTGGGGCGGGATGAGAAGTCCACGGACAATGCGCTGCAGAGATTAAAATCCAAGATACGGAAAATGCTGTAAAGACCGGGATAAAAGACCGCATCCTGCATCAGCGTTTATCAAGCTTTGCTGTTGCCCGTTCCTGTATTTGGCAATGCATTCAGTGTTATGAACGTAGTGAATCCTGTGGTGTGGGGAGCAGAAGTGTGGGCTGAAAATCGGGGAGAAGAAAGCAGAGCGGTAGGCGGTGCATTGGGTTACCCGGTAGATTTACAGGCTGGGGAAAGAGCAGAGCCGGAGGAAACAGGGAGTACAGAGCTTTTGCAGGAAAGACTGCGGTCCGGCGCTGACGGAGTTTATTTCCCAGGCGAAGCGAATATATGAGGTACAGATGAAAGGTGTCTCGGAGGAGTTGCTGGGCGGGCCAGACGATGAAACGATATTAATGAGACGTTTTGGTATCTTCGGTATGGGGGAGGCATCGGCTGAGGCGTATAATAAATTCAGCTGCTTTCCGGAACAGCCCTTCTACGCGGGGTATTTCGGAGAAAAATTTGGCGAGCTGAACGGGTATCTGGGGATTGACGGGAAAGGATATTGCAGGATGCCAGGGCAGAAGTACGGCGCCTGCATCCCGATCAGCATGGCAGCGGTGAACAGTGGATCGGAGGCGGGGGAAGAATGTGAACTGTTCCTGGAATATGCGCTTTCGGAGGAATTCCAGGGCGAAGCGCTGTTGAAAGGCTTTCCGGTCAGCCGGGGCGCCTATCTGAAAAAGCAGGAAAACCGCAATGACGAGGGGCAGGTGAACATGCCTTATTTAAGCCTGCGTGTCTGGGACGAAGGCGGGAATGAAGAGTTGCGAGAGATATATTGGCCGGACAGGGCGGATTTTTCGGAATTGGATACGATGATAGAGGGTATTCGGGAATTGAATCTGTGCGAGGGCAGAGTTTATGAGGAAGTGCTCTGGCAGGGTGAGAAGGTGCTGAACGGGAGTTTAAGTGTGGAGGAAAGCGTGGATGCGGTGGAGAGGGCGCTGGAGATTTATCTGGCGGAGTAAACGGGTTAGCATGCATACCTGATGTAGCAGAATGTTACCAAAAGGCATTAGCGGTTGCGTTGATGCCTTTTTTACTGATATAGTACGGTTCTATTTCGAGCGCAGAAATGGGAGACTTTGGTGGAAAAAGCTGTAAAAGCTGTAAAAGGTGACGGGAAAAGATGATCCATAAACAGTTTGTCAAAATTACTGTTCTGTGATATAGTAAAGGAAAGGTTGTTTTTTATAAAAAAGGAGGGAGTGTATTATGAAGCTTAAAAAAGCTTTAGGAGGAATCTTGGCTGTAGCGATGGCTATTACTTCGGCATCATTTGCCGTTTTGGCCGAGAATAGTTCCGGGGGGGCAATTAAGGAGAGCAATCCTTATGCCCTTAAGTCTGAAGTAGAATATTTTAGAGTCGGTTACTTAGAAGATATTGTATCGGGAATATCCTTATATGGTATCAGGCCGGGAAATTTTGAGTCCAGTTATTATGATCAGTTGGATGAGGATTCAAAGAAAGTTTATGATCTTTTGCTGAATGAATACAAGAGCGGCGGAAATGATGTAAAGAGAGATCTGGTTAATGTAATTCCGGAGGCAGATCGTAAGTATGTAGGGCTTACAGGAACTGTGGAAAATAATACGCTAACCTTGTCAGATGAAAGCAAGGCAAAGATTTTAACAGGATTAAGAACATGTATCACTCCTGCCTTTTTAGCATTGTCAGCAGACCATCCCGAAATGACATGGCTTTCGCACACAATAACCAGCTTAAGCTATAGTACTACAAATATCCAACAATCAGGTGATACTTTTAGTTTAGAGTTGGCAGAAGTATCTTTTTCTTTGCAGTCAGGTTATCAATATGGTAATCTTCAGAATATGGAGACCGCTATATCTAAGGCAAAGAATGTGATTGACAGTAAAGTGTCGGAAGATTCAACTTTGTATTATGAAACGTTAGTGAAAAATATTCACGATTATTTATGTGGTACTTTGATTTATAATCATGATGCTGCTGATGGAAAATATAATGCTGAAAAGGAGGGTTATTATCAGACTGCATACAGTGCATTCTATGTTTATAATGACGATACTTCTACTTCTCTTTCAACCGTCTGTGCAGGCTACGCAAAAGCTTTTAAGGTTTTGTGTGATAGTTATGGCATTCCCTGTATACTGGTAAGCGGTAAAGCAGGCAGTAATCCTGGTTCTGATCAAATGGGACCGCATATGTGGAATTATGTAAAGATGCCAAATGGTCTGTGGTATGCAGTAGATGTTACATGGGACGACCAGGATAAAATTTATGATGATTTCTTTCTAATAGGAGCGGATAGCGAATCAACAAATTTTAATAAAGTAGCTTTTAAGGAAAGCCATAAAGCATCTGGAATTTGGTCTAGTACAAGTTTGGAGTTTGAATTTGTGTATCCTGATCTTTCGAATGATATATTTAAGGAAGTTGGGGTATATACATATCCATTAAATACAACGAATCCGACAGCGAGTCCGGATCCAGTAGAGACAACAGCACCACCGGCAGAGAC
>DKVC01000162.1:10002-13440 GCA_002490995.1 Lachnospiraceae bacterium UBA7188 | reverse complement strand
ATTCAACCGGCGTGCAGTATATATCACTGTATGCACTAAGAACCCGACAGCGGGGCATATCCCGCTGTCAGGTCCACTGTGCCTGTAAAATCCGTATATCTTACCATAATATAGTTCCCGCCTGAATCCAGGTTCAGCTCTTTCTCAAAATATCCGTCCTCGTCCGGCTCCAGTTCTATCACTTCATCGTTCATCCGTATCCGTATTACCGCCTGTCCGGAGTAGGTGATGATGCAGCCTGACAGATACAGCTTCCGGCTCTCAATCGATGCTCCGCCGAAGACCACATCCTTTCCCGTATTCCCGTCGCAGTCCGCCAGATAACGGCCAGTGTAGGCATCGGTTGCGCAGAGCCGCTCGCCGATGAGCTCCTTATCCGAAGTAATCTGGGATGAGCCCAGGTTTTCCGTGACACCCTCCAGGAAATCAAGCACCTGGTCGGTATCCAGATAAATCCCGCAGGCAGCCAGCTGAACCGTCAGCCCCAGTATCAGGGCGCCCCTAATCACTCTCCTCATTTTCTCTCCTCCTGCGCGCAGATTTGAAATATCGGAACAAAGCCACCGATGCAATCCCTACTAATACAGTACAAATCCAGTTTTTTCCTTTTATTCTTTTCATGGTTCATTTTCCTTTCTCTGTTTTTATAATCGTGAGCGCATTCATTCCCATACCTCAATCCCAGGAAAACAAGGCGCCATCCAATGACGGACCGTCCTGCCCATACTTACCGGCTGACGATACGGTAATAAGTCCTTGCCGTCAGAGCGTAGATCAGGACATACATGACGGCAAACACCAGGAAGCAGGATACCGTACAGACTGCAAATAATTTTACATTATACAGATTCAGCATCGCCAGCAGCCGTGAAATCAGGGGGAACGCCGCTGCCACATGGATTCCCGCTACAATCAGCGGCAGGAAAAATACGGTCAGCACCTGGGAATGAATAGCCGCCTTTACCTCAATGCGGCTCATGCCTACCTTCTGCATGATCTCAAAGCGGTTCTTGTCGTCATACCCCTCCGATATCTGCTTGTAATAAATGATCAGCACCGTGGCCATGATAAACAGGATTCCCAGGAAGAGCCCTATGAAGAAAAGCCCTCCGTCGATCTCCAGAAAAGCCACTCTCCCCTCCACCTCCGTTTCCAGGTCAAAGCCGCCCGCGGAAGCCAGCTGCTGCCTCAGAATCCCCTCAAAAGCCTCCTGCTCTTCCTCTCCGGCCTTCAGGTCAAAGCCGTACACCCACTGGATGTTGCTGGCGAGATTTGTCAGGATACTTTCCTGTTCCCGGTAAAGCTCGTTCAGCGTCTCCCTGTCCGGCACAACGATATAGTGGGTTGCCGACATCAGGGATTCATACCGGCCATTCCCCACAAATCCGTCCAGCTTCTCCGCCACACGGAATTCCCTCCCGAATATCTTCAGCACAGGGAAATCAAAGGCCTGGCGGTTGGAGTAGATCAGAATCTCCCCTTCTCCCAGCTGTTTCTGTTCTCCTGTTACGGCATTGTAGTCGTCCAGCGTCACGAAGAAAAGAGAATTGGTGTCATCCTCCACCGAGCGGGCACGTTCCCGATAAACGGAGTAGCTGTCGCCCTCACGGATAGCCTGAAATGCCACATAGGTATATTCCCATTCCTTTTCCATATGAAGCCCGCTCTGTTCCTGCAGCCGGTGAATAGCCTCCGCCGTCTCCTGCACCTGCTCTTTCTCCGCATCGAAATAAAATACAAAATCAGCCGGGTAGCGGTTCCTGATGATTTCTTCCATCCCCACCATCATGGATGTGGTAGTGGAGACCATCACCAGCACCATGGTGGACAGGATACAGATATTTGCCAGGCCCACCGCATTCTGCTTCATCCTGTATATCATGCCTGACACGCTGACAAAATGCCTGGTGCGGTAGTAATACCTCTTATTCTTTCGAAGCATCTTCAGCAGCGCAATGCTCCCCGATGTAAACAGCAGGTAGGTTCCCACAATCACCAGGACCACCGCCGCGAAGAACATCAGCACCGAGGCTATGGGGTTCCGGGTGGTAATGGCGATATAATAACCGCCTCCCAGAGTGGCAATACCCCAGACGGTCAGCAGCCAGTTTGCCTTCGGTTCCTTCTCTCCCACATTTCCGGCGCGCAGCAGCTCTATGGGGTCCGCCGCACGAATCTGCCGGACAGAATTCAGATATATCAGGATAAAGAGGATCAGGAAAAAGACAATCGTATATACGATAGCCTCCGCTGATACGAAAAATCCCAGCGGCACTTCCGCACCGACGATACGGGCCACTACCAGGAACATAACCTTATCCAGCGCCAGTCCCAGCCCAAGCCCCGCAGCCAGGCTGATCAATGTCACATAAACTGTCTCCCAGCCCACCACTCTGGCGATATGTCTTCTCTCCATGCCCAGGATATTGAAGACGCCGAATTCCTTTTTCCGCTGCTTTACCAGGAAGCTGTTGGTATAAAACAGGAAGATAAAGGAAAATATGGCTACCACCCCGCTGCCCAGCCCCATGGTGGTATTCAGAAAATTGCCGCCCAGCATACTGTCCAGGCCCGGGTTCAGCGACAGGGATTTCACGATATAAAACATGGCCACCGTCATGATACAGGTGAGGATATAGGGAATATATGTTTTACCGTTCTTTTTGATGTTTCCTGCCGCCAATTTCAGGAAAAACCCTCTCTTCATGACTGGCCACCTCCTGTAGCCAACAGCGTCAGCGTGTCGGATATCTTCTGATATAACTGCTCGTTGGTGCTGTTGCCCCTGTAAATCTGGTGGAAAACTTCCCCGTCCTTGATGAACATCACCCTGCCCGCCCGGCTTGCCGCCTTGGTGGAATGGGTCACCATCAGAATCGTCTGTCCGTCCATGTTGATCTCATTGAAAATGTCCAACAGACCGTCCGCCGCCTTGGAGTCCAGAGCTCCTGTAGGCTCATCCGCCAGCACCAGCTGCGGGTGGGTAATCAGCGCCCTGGCCACTGCCGCCCTCTGCTTCTGCCCTCCGGAGACCTCATAGGGATACTTGTCCAGGAGCCCGCTGATTCCCAGCCTCCGGGCAATAGGCTCCAGCCTTTTCGCCATCTCGCCGTACTCTTTCCCGCCCAGCACCAGGGGGAGAAAGATATTGTCCCTCAGGGTGAAGGTGTCCAGCAGATTGAAATCCTGGAACACAAATCCCAGATTGTTGCGCCGAAATGCCGCCAGCTCCTTCTCCCGCACGCCGGCGAGACTCTTTCCTCCCAGAATCACCTGCCCGCCTGTGGGCCGGTCCAGGGCTGCCAGTATATTCAGCAGTGTAGTCTTTCCTGAACCCGATTCTCCCATGATTGCCACATATTCACCCTGTTCCACCGTAAATGATACCTTGGACAGGGCCTGTACCTGATTGCCGCCGAAGCGGGTGGTGTAGATTTT
>DKVC01000162.1:9390-9693 GCA_002490995.1 Lachnospiraceae bacterium UBA7188 | reverse complement strand
GAAGCGGGTGGTGTAAATTTTTTTCAGGCTCTGCGCCTCTAATAATGCCATTTGAATCGACCTCCTGTTCCGGTTTGCGCGTGTGCTGTCTGTTTACTGCACCGCTCATCGTTTACAAATGTATTATACAAAACAGCGGAATCACCCGACATCGATTCAGGTGACAATTCCGCTGCTTTATGTGACATTTTTGTAAGATTCTCTGACTTCGCGCGTCCTGTCTTTTTATTTTTCATTTTTGAAATTTTTATTGCAAATCAGATAATATTATGGTATTCTGAAAAAAGGGAAAGCCATAGAAGC
>DKVC01000162.1:4529-9110 GCA_002490995.1 Lachnospiraceae bacterium UBA7188 | reverse complement strand
GCCATAGAAGCGGCTCTACCCTCACATGATGGTTCTTACCTCCTAAGAGGTCAGCCGTCACTATTGCTGGTAGTGGCGGCTATTTTTTATTCCGAAAGATTGTGTAACACAAACTTATCAGAGATACAATGAAGATAGCTGTCTGAATCAGATCAGCATATGTAATCATTGGCATCGCCCTCCTTTCATTTGTCTGGAGGGTTGCCCCTCCGAAATGGAGGGTAAAGCCGCCTGTGGCTCTATGGTTTCCCTTAGAAAAATAATACCATATTTCTACCAGGTTTGCAAGATATAGATCATGTAGCACAAACTTAATCTGCCTGTCACCTCGTTCTGCCGCTCTCCATGATTTCCCTGAGACGCTCCTCCAGTTCCTTTACTACATCTCTATAGTCCCAGGCCACATTCGTCTGCTGGCCGATGTCGTAATCCATATTATAAAGCTGCGGGTCTTTGGACAGGCCTGTCTCTATCCGTACATCCCCCATGAAAGGAACTCCCCCGCTGGGCGAAAGATAAGTCCAGCTGCCGCGCCGCAGCATCTTGCCGCAGGTCAGATCCTCCACCATCAGTTCCTCTCTGCCCACCGGGTCCTCCCCGATCAGCGCCGCATACATATCCCGACTGTCCACGGCGCTGTCCGGTGCAAGCTCCATGCCCAGCATGCGGGCGAAGGAAGCGAACAGATCCACCTGGCTGACCAGCGCATGGGAGACGCCCCTGTGAACCAGCTTCGGGCAGCTGACCAGGAAGGGAATCCTGGTGCCCCCGTCGAACTTGCTGTATTTTCCGCCTCTTAGCGGGCCCGCCGCCCGGTGGGTGCCGTTCAGCTCATAAGCCCTGTCCTCATATCCGTCATCCAACACGGGGCCGTTGTCGCTGGAGAAAAGAATCATGGTATCCTTCAGAATGCCCAGCCGCTCCAGTTCTCTGCGCAGTTCTCCCACGCACCAGTCCAGCTCTGCTATCACATCGCCCCGTGGCCCCAGGGCTGTGGCACCGCGGAAACGTGGGGAGGGCACCCGGGGCACATGGGGCTGGTGCAGCGCATAATAAAGGAAGAAAGGCTGCTTCTGCCCATAGCTGTCGTCTATAAAGCGGACGGCCCTGTCCAAAAAGGTCTCCGCCAGATCCTCGTCCTTCCAGACCGCTTTCCTGCCGCCGCGCATATATCCGATTCTTCCGATGCCCGCCACGATGCTCATGTCATGGCCGTGGGAGGACTTCATTTCCAGAAGCTCCGGATTCTTATGGTAAGTGGGAATGTCGTCAAAAGGACATTCCGCGTCATAAGATACCGAAATCGGATCATTCGGGTCCAGATTCACCACTGACCGCCCCTCCACATAGACACAGGGAACCCGGTCAGCCGTTGCCGGGAAAATGAAGGATTCATCGAACCCCAGGTCGATGGGGGTAAGATTGATTTCCCGGTTCCAGTCGATAGGGGCGCTTCCGCCGCCCAGGCCCAGATGCCATTTCCCCACGATTCCGGTACGATATCCGGCCCGCTTGAAGAGCTTGGGCATGGTGTCCATCTCAGGTTCGATAATACATCCGGCATCCCCGGGCAGTATATGGGCTCTGCTGTTGCGGAACGGATAACGGCCCGTCAGAATGCTGTAGCGGGAGGGCGTGCAAACAGCAGATGTAGCATATGCATCAGTGAACTTCAGCCCCTCCGCACACAGCCTGTCCAGATTTGGCGTTTCAATCTTGTGGCTCCCGTAGCAGCTTAAGTCTCCAAAACCCAAATCATCCGCATATATGATAACCACATTGTATCTGTTTGTTGTGTCCATGGCTTTGATCCTCCTGTCGTTTTTGCGGGATTCTATTCCTCAATTTCCACTATAGATAATTTGTATTTTATATGTCTCTTTTCCGTTGCAGGTATCTTAAAGACATCTTCATCGATCTCTAACGCCGTCCAATCATCTGTATAGATTTCACCATCGAAAACCTCTATCCTTAAGAATCCAGGTAAATTTTCGATATCGCCAGGCATAAATTCCCTTTTTTGTCGTTCCATAAGCTACCCTCCAATCATGGAATCATCATTGACATACTCGTGAGCACATTCATTTGCCGCCTTTTGCCCAGCATTGCGCCAGCGCCCACTTGTTATACATGTAAGTTGGCAAATGTTTTCCGCTGTGAGTATAATTTATTGAAAAAATCACGCATCTTCCTTATAGAAAAATCTGACTCAGCCCGTTAATTATGCTGAGTATATCATTTCTCAGACACGCACAGATACTCCCCCATCCACTGCAGGATTTCATTCTCGAAGGGGAACACGTCTCCCTCCGGCGCGGGCAGCTCTCCATAGATTTCTTTCGTCTCTGTGGAGCGGTATCCCGTATTTTTACATACTTCCTCCCACTCCTGAATGTCGTAAAGCTTCTCATGCAGGGAATAGCTCGCATCCAGTGTGCCATACAGATGTTCCCACTTCTTCGTATTCTCTGAATCGTGGTCTCCCACGATGCTGATGTTGTATACCGCATGGCCGCCCGGCTTCAGCACGCGGCAGCCTTCCCGGAAGCCCTCCATCATTTTGGACTGCATGCTCTCAAAGCCGCCGTTTGAGACCACCATATCGATGCAGCTGTCCCGGATGGGCAGATGGGCGCAGTCACATGCCAGGCACACGATGTCCACGTAAGGGTTCACCATCTCCTCGCTGAAATACCGTTTGTTGTACTTGAGGATGCGGTGGGAAAGGTCTGTCATGATCACCAGGCAGGGCCAGTTGATGCGCTGCAGGTCGTACTTTAAGCCGTTACAGGTACCGCAGGCCATGTCCAGGATGACCCGGGGACGGAGCTTTTTCAGCGTCTGCCAGCGCACCTCGCTGCAGGGGACAGTCCCCATCTGATAGCGCGGATTCCCCGGATGGCGCTGCTCCCTGAGATAGTCCTGATAATTCTTCATGTACAGCGACCACAGTTCTCCCGGAATCTCACGGGAGCCAAAGTATACGACTCCGTCCGTCACGTCGTAATGGTGGCCGTTTTTGCAGATGAATCTGGTCAGATTTTCGTCTTTGTTCTCAAGGGCAAGCCTCTCTCCGCATTCCGGGCAGCACATCAGCTCGCTGACCCGCTGCAGCCCCGGCTCCGTGCTGCCCATCATTTCTCCCAGCGCCTTTGCAAAGTACGGAGCCGTCTCCCGCAGCGTGTTCTCTCCAAGCAGACTGGCGGTGATGGAGACCTTTCTCTCCTCCGGCTTCTCTTTGAGGCGCCCCTCCTGGCATGTCTCGCCTTTCTGGTAGTCCCTGTCTTCCTGATATGCCTTGTTCCCCTGGCATACACCGCTTACCGTCCTCATAATGCCCGCCTGAACCGACAGTTCAAGGCTTCCCTCGGACAGCTCCCTGGCGATGTTGTAGAGCTCCGTGTCAGAGCAGTAGGTCGCCAGGCTACGAAGGAGCCTGCGCCGTTCGGCATCCGGAAAGAGGGCTTCCACGCTGGCTGGAAGTTCCTTCCGGCTGCTTTTTTCCGTAAATGTCAAATCACCCTCCACGATGCTGTCGATGGTCATGTGGAAAAGCCACGCCAGCTCCCGGAACATATCGATGTCCGGCAGATTTTTCCCTCCCTCCCATTTGCTGACCGCCTGGGCGCTGACTCCCAGCTTTTCAGCCAGCGCCTGTTGGGACAGGCCTGCCTTTTTCCGCAAAGCCGCTATCCTGATTCCTATCTGTTCCCGATTGATCATCTTGAATACCTCCTGCTTTTGATATAGTCTCGTGGTACCGCGATTCCGTGTGCTCCGGTGCACATGGAATCAGAGACCACCTCAATATCCTTCTGAGTCAACATGATATCGTCAAAAGATGTGTTTTTCAAGAAAGCAGAAGTTGATATTTCCCCTCCCGGACTCAACCGGCTTTCAATGCCAAGGCCAGAATGCTCTTCTATTTTGCCTTTTATCCTATCGGCACTGGAATTCTTTGCATTTACTTTCCGCATATTTGAAGTCCACCGTGTTCTCTATGTATTTCGGTGCCTCCTTATCCGCGAAAAGCTTATCTGCATTTGTCTTCTGTCGATAAATGACCTCAGCATTTTTGAGAATCATGGATAAATTTGCCGTAATAAAAGAGTATTCTTTCATCACCACCTGCTTATAATCGAAGTCCGTCTCATCCGATATACGGTACGGGACCAGCTCGCTGAGCGGAACCGGAATCATGTTGCTCAGCTTCAGCGTACCTTTCAGTTCCAAAGCGCCTGAAACCGTATCCGCTGTTGTCATACGAATAATCGGTATAATGCTTTTCCGAATTTCCCTGGTACCATCCTGTCGGATGATATAATCGGAATTTTTGGGGGAGGAAAATGGAATATAGTAATGGAATTCATCATGCATGAAAACGGCGCCCAGATATTTGCGTGTATGGAAACGAAGTCCTTCTTTGTTGTCAAATACATTCCTCAATTTGGAATCAGACCGGAGAAAAGCAATATACCTGTCTGAGACGCTGTAAATGCCAATTTTGCCCATAATAGCCTTCTCCTGATAAGAAATGGGCGGGAAAACCCCACCCACGATTTTAAAGCTTCCCGCTTTTTG
>DKVC01000162.1:0-4160 GCA_002490995.1 Lachnospiraceae bacterium UBA7188 | reverse complement strand
TTTGGCGGGGAAACGCCTGATTTTGAGCATCTCTGCCCTTCACTATTATTGTACGGAATCTGTATGTCTATGTCAATCATTTTTTGTAAAATGGGAATGAATTATTTTTTAGGGTGATTTTTTAGGGATCTCTCTGAGCGGAACCGGCAGGAAGCCGTTTCGGAATGGAGGAATTATCATCACTCCACATCCAGCCTGTCCGTATGCAGATCCAGGGAAACGGTAGTGCCGGTGCCGGGTTCGGACTCCACGCTGATCTTATGGGACAGCCTGTCCGCGGTCATTCGGCAGAGGTAAAGCCCCAGGCCGGTGGATTTCTTGTCCGCCCTGCCGTTGTAGCCTGTAAAGCCCTTCTCGAATATCCTGGGCACATCCTCCGGCGCGATTCCGATTCCCGTGTCGGTAATCCGCATTATCTTATCCGGTGTGACGGTTATTGTAACAGAGCCTTCCTGTGTGTATTTCACAGCGTTGGACAGGAGCTGTTCGATGATAAAGAGAAGCCACTTTTCATCGGTCAGCACCCTGGCATCGGTGACTTCGTAAAACAGGCGCACCCTTTTCCGGATAAACTGCGGGGCGTATTTATGGATTGCCTGCCGTATGATTTTGTCCAGTTCATATTCCTGAAATACGAAATCCGACGAATCGCTCCCCAACCTCAGCCAGTTCAGCACCATCCCCACATACTGCTCAATGCGGAACAGCTCAGCCAGAAGCTCTCTGTTCTCCTCGGTGTCCTCCCCCTGCAGATTCATACGCATGACGGATATGGGAGTCTTGATCTGATGCACCCAGGTGGTGTAATAATCCATGCTCTCCCTCCGCTCGTTCTGCCAGGCTGTGAGATTTTGGTCAAATACGGTCTTCAGCTTCCGGAGCATTTCCTGATAGTCTGCCTCCTCCAGATTCTCCGGCTCCGGCAGCTGCTCCAGCAGGATTTCCACATTCGTAAGGATCCTGCGGCGCTCCTGATGCCTGTTTCTGTATGCCTGGAAACGCAGCGCCAGCAGGACAGCCGTGAACAGAAGGCAGAGCGCGGCGGCATACAGCACCGCCTCTGTCTCAAGATTGTACAGCGAAAAGATACCCATAAAAATTCCGATATACAATAGAAATGTGACGCCTGTCATTCTGTACTGCCAGATAAAGCAGCCCAGAATGTGATACCATCTTTCTTCTTTCATTTAAAGTCATCCATCCCCTCACAAAACGATATACCCGCTTCCCACCCTGGTGGTAATAAAATTCGCAAGCCCTACATTCTCCAGCTTTTTCCTGAGCCTGGTGACATTGACTGTAAGCGTATTCTCCTCCACATAGGAGTCCATCTGCCACAGCTTCGTCATCAGGGTATCCCGGCTGACTACCTTTCCCTTGTTCTCAAGCAGCGTCTGAAGGATGCGGAATTCATTCTTCGTCAGTTCCACCTGCTCCCCATTGTAAGTAAGGGAAGCGCTGCCCAGATTCAGGACAGCGCCTCTGTGCTCCAGCACCGGAACCTTTCCCGCCATATCGTAAGCCCTGCGCAGCACAGCCTGTATCTTGGCCATCATCACTTCCAGATCCACCGGCTTGGGAATAAAGTCATCCCCGCCCATGCTCATTGCCATGACGATATTCATATTGTCAGCCGCCGAGGATATGAATACCACCGGCACATTGGAAATCCTGCGTATCTCGCTGCACCAGTGATATCCGTTAAAAAAGGGCAGCATGATATCCATCAGCACCAGATGAGGGTCGTATGCTGCAAATGCGGGTATGATATTCTGAAAATCCCGAACGCACATCACCTCGTTTCCCCAGCTTTTGATCTGTTTTTCCATAGCGTTTGCCATGGCGAAGTCGTCTTCTATTATCATGATGCGATACATATTTTTCTCCTCATCTCCTGTCGTCAGAAACCGGCTTTTGAAATGCATTCCGTAATTACTATACCAGAAGAAAATAAAAAAAGGAACAGAAATTTTAAGTTTCTGTTCCCTGATGGAATACGGTGATGGAATACCGCCGTCACTCTTTCTCTTTTTCTGCCTCTTTCTCCTTATCTCTGTGGAAATACTTATCCAGTTCCTTCTTCGTCTCCTCCGGCATGCCTTTCTTCACAGGAATCACTGCCGCATTTGCCACATCTCCGATAATGCGGTTCGCAAATTCTACATTTTTATATATTGCCTTCTCACTGAGGGTAGAAATCAGGTCATGGATGGTATGAATGGATGCCGTAGTCGTCTCCCTGCTCAGGCCCAGCGCCGGAATTCCATTGTCACAGAAAGGAGCGGAATCACTGGAGTGTACGCCTACCCCCTTATCTGCGGAATAACCCGTGATCTTGCAGTACTGGTCCACAAATGTCTCCAGTTCCTTCTCCCCTGTGATAATTATTTTGTTCGCTCCCAGAACCGTTCCGCACATATCAAAGTTGAAACAGAACACTGTCTTTTCAAGCAGGTCTTTATGCTGCTCCACATAGGCTTTCGAGCCCAGAAGCCCCAGTTCCTCGCTGCCGCACCAGACAAAACGCAGCGTCCTCCTGGCAGGGTGTGCCGCAAAATGTCTGAAAATCGCCAGAAGTGCCACTGTTCCGGTAGCATTGTCCCAGGAACCGGTACCCACAGGCACGGAATCATAATGGGCGGTCAGCACAATGCTTTCCTCCTTAAAATCCGTTCCTTCTATCACGGCTGTAATATTCCTGCTCTCCGGAGACCTGTCTTCCTGCTCCAATGTCAGGTGTACCTTCTCTACCTCTTCCCGAATCAGCCAGAGCGCATCTGCTGCAGGGATTGCAAATCCGGGGATTATCCCGTTTCTGGAAAAATGCTCCCGCAGTCTCCTGGAATACAGGGAAGCCTCCTCCGCCGAAAAATAGTATTTGCCCTGCATTACCAGAAATGCTGCAACCTTGTGCTCTACAAGACGCTTGTACACATCCTCATCGGTGAGTCCGTTCAGCAATACTGCCTTTCCTTCCAGATCTCCGGCCTGCGCAAAATCGATTTCGGAAGCTCCGTCCAGGTATACCAGGCTGCATTCCCTGTCAATATTGCCCGAACGCAGGAAAGCCGCGCTGGGAATCTCCCTTCCTGCTGCCTGGACTGAACATTTCTTCAGTTCCGCGTCCGGAATACGGAAGGTCTCATATTCTCCGCGGATATCTTCCCTTCCCGCTTCCGCTGCAGCCCGGTTTACTTCCTCCATTACCAGTTCCCCGGCTTTCCTCTCTTCGTCGCTTCCGCCGATCCGTACGAAGCTCAGTTCCTTAACAAGCTCCAACAGTTCTTTCATTTCTCTTCTCCTCCTGTTTCAGTTCCGCATACATTCTTGATGTCTGCTGTTTTGGTTCCGCATACATACTTGATGTCTGCTGTTCCGGTTCCACCATATCGGTGAATCCGTTAATTCTGATCCCGTAAGCTATTCTATTATACTCCATATGTACGCAAATTCCTATGGGTAAATTCATTTATTTTTTTATATTTTCTGTAATTTTCCGAAATCCGGAAATTCGCATATTGTATCCGTAAAAGAACATTTTTAAATCTTAATAACTGATAAACTCACTTGCAAATCCCCAAAAAGATGCTATACTCTACCTGTCCGTCCACATGGACGAAATAAAGAAAAGGAAATAAAGGAGAGATGTAAAATGAAGAAAAATGTATGGACAAAAGTGTTAAGCCTGGCACTGGCGCTGGTATGTGTGCTGGGGCTGGCGGCCTGCGGCAATGGCGGCACTTCCAAAGCGGCAGGTACTTACAGGCTTCAGACCATCGAAATGAGCGGCCTGAATATGGATGTTGCGCAGCTGGCTGAAACTGCCGGCATATCCGAAGATGAGTTCAAAGTCGTTCTGGACTTAAAGTCGGACGGCAGCTTCACACTTGATGCCGCCGCTCTGGAAGACAGTATGTCCATGGAAGGCACATGGGAAGAAAGCGGCAGCGATATCAAACTGACAGCAGAAGGCAACACCACTACTGCCACTCTGGCGGACGGAGTGATCACCTTTGCCGAAGAAGGCATAACCATGACCTTCAAGAAATAAGTTCTGTACAGACAGGGACATATGCCGTCGGACATATGCATATAAAAAGAAAGGGCTGTCGGGAATACTGTTAATTCCCCTCGGCCCTTTTAGGAATTGTCGGAAAATA
>DKVC01000073.1:32604-33587 GCA_002490995.1 Lachnospiraceae bacterium UBA7188 | reverse complement strand
ATTTTCCGACAATTCCTAAGGAAGGCAGGCTAAATGTTGGATTCAGAAGGGATAAGGAGTAAGTGGAATGATGGATTATGTAAATGCGTTTTGGGTAGGCGGGCTGATATGTGCCCTGGTGCAGATTTTGATGGAAAAAACCAAAATGATGCCGGGCCGTATCATGGTTCTTCTTGTGGTGACGGGAGCCGTTCTGGGAGCATTGGGATGGTATCAGCCGTTTCAGGAATTTGCGGGGGCGGGCGCAGGCGTGCCGCTGCTGGGTTTTGGGAACGTATTGATGAAGGGCGTGAAGGAAGCGGTGGACGAACAGGGGCTTCTGGGATTATTCGCAGGCGGATTCAAGGCCGGCGCAGTGGGAACTTCCGCAGCCTTGATATTCGGATACCTGGCCAGTCTGGTATTCCGGCCTAAAATGAAGAAATGAGAGCGAAGCCTAAAGCTCCTCATAAGAGATGCCCTTTCCGTCCAGGTACTTTTTGAAAGCCCTGTCCCAGATGGCATCCGGCTCTTTGGACAGGAGGAAAGTATGGTATGACGTTCCGGTGGTGAGCATGGCTCTGGAGCCGTCATAGCGGATATTTACAGCCAGTGCCCTGATGTCGGAAGGAGCCACACTGCAGCCTTCTTTTTCCAGCAGGGCAGCGGCTTTCTCAGGAATCAGATGCAATACGAAACGGAAAAACAGGGGTGTGCGCTTTCCTTTGATGAGGTCAAAGCACAACCCTTTCAATTCGCTCCAGGGGCGGAATTCCCAGGCCGGCAGAGTGGATTTATCTTCATCATTTCCGTAGAATTCCTGATTCACATGTCCGTCAATGGTGAAAGTGCTGGCGGTACTGATGACGGCTTCTTCCAGCAGAAAAGGCTCGAATGTGTCTGCTACCAGCAGGTGATTCATAAATTGTTTCATGGAAGTAATCTGTAATGCTGTCATATCATTTTCCTTATTTTTAAAGTCTGTATAGTAAGGAAGTGTCTAC
>DKVC01000073.1:31956-32306 GCA_002490995.1 Lachnospiraceae bacterium UBA7188 | reverse complement strand
GTGTCTACAAATAACTGATACGAGTTTAAAGCCATTTTCCTTGTATTTCCGGACTTTTCTCTAAAGAAGTTGTATCAGTTATTTTCCGACAATTCCTAAACTGGCAGTTCCGGTAATTTATACCTGCTAACGCAATTAATTGCCGTCTGCACAGTATAACAAAGTCACTGTAGCGACAGTGACTTTATGAACGCATCGGCAATCAAGAGCTGAAAACGGCAATTAAATGCGTTCACGAGTATATACTGCACACGCAGATGTTTTTGAACGCGAGTATAAATTTGCAGTACACCCCGACTAAGTCACTGCCCTAAGCAGTGACTTTTAGACCGCCAGCCAGGTACTTTCCC